>DBFQ01000110.1 GCA_002294665.1 Candidatus Aminicenantes bacterium UBA876 | reverse complement strand
ACGACCACGCCCGCGATACCCTCGCGCGTCGACAAGCGCAGCAGCCCGTCCACCATGTCGTCCACCTGGCAGAAACTCCGCGTCTGGTCGCCGTTTCCGTGCAATAAAAGGGGCTGGCCGCGCAGGGCGCGGGCGATAAATGTCGGGATCACCCGCCCGTCATCCAGGCGCATGCGCGGTCCGTAGGTGTTGAAAATACGCGCGATGCGTACATCCAGGCCATGATGGCGATGGTAGGCCATGCACATCGCCTCCGAAAAGCGCTTGGATTCGGTGTACATGGAACGGGGCCCCACGGGATTCACATGGCCCCAATACGATTCCTTCTGGGGATGCTCGCGCGGATCGCCGTATACTTCGGAGGTGGAGGCAAACACATAGCGTGATTGTTTCGCCCGGGCCAGGCCCAGGGAGTTCAGGGTGCCCAGGGAATCCACCTTCATGGTCTGGATGGGAAACTGGGCGTAATCCAGCGGGGAAGCCGGGCAGGCGAAATGCAGGATCAGGTCGATGGGTTCATCGAAGTGCAGGTAATGGGTGACATTGTAATGGATAAAGCGGAAACTTTCATGAGCCGACAGGTGGGCGATCTGCTCGATTGATCCGGTGAGCAGGTTGTCCAGGGCCAATACCCTCCAGCCCTCCCCCAGGAAACGGTCACAGAGGTGGGAACCGAGAAACCCGGCCCCGCCGGTGATCAGCACCGTGGGAGGTCCGGGAGCCGACGGGTTTGTGTCCGGACCGGGGCTTCCCGGAGAATGGATACTCTGATCCCGGGAAGCCCCCGAAGCTCCGGATGCGTTCACGTTCAGTCGAGTTTGATCGTGCTCTTGGTTTTCTCCCGGCGCTTGGCATCCATCTTGTCCCACTTGCTCATGCAGGAATGATCCTTGCCCTTGACCAGGGAACAGGTCAGGTACTCGGAGATGTAGACGATGCAGGCACGGATGGCTTTACCCGTGGCGGTCTTTTTGTATGCGTCACCGCCAATGGAGAAATTGCGCAGGGACAAACCGGCGCCGGCGCCCTTGGCCGTGACCGTGGCCTCGATGGTGCGGGTATCCACGATTTCGCCGGTTTCCGTGTCAACCACCTTGACATCCACGGCAATATAGGCCTTGTCTTTCTGCCCGCCCACGGAGAGTCCCTTGAAGCGTACCTTACCTCCCCCACCGCTTACCCCCTTCTCAAAAGAGGTTACGGTACCGGCGATCAGGTATTGGGCTCCCTTGACCTTGCCCACCTTTACCGCCGTGGCGGGATCAACGCGTCCCGATTCACTGAGATCCTGCTCCCCCAGAACCGCGTCCAGTTCATTGCGCTCCAGTACGGTGAACGCCCCGGTGCTGGCCAGTTCAGAAGCCATCATGTCCTGCATTTCCCGGGCCACGGATACGGTCCACCACTCAATCCGGGTCTCATTGGTGAAACGCAACACGCCCAGACGCGGCTTTTCCTGCGCTTGCAGACCGATTCCGGCCAGCATCAACACAACCAGCATCAAAAGAACAACTTTTTTCATGCTCATCAGAAATCTCCTCTGTTTCAAAATCAAACCCCGCCATCTCCGGACACACTCTTCCACATCAACCGGAATGCCTGCGGCTCCAGGCCAGTATAATCAAGCCGGCCGAGAAAGTCAACGCAAACCGCTGGTGATGAAACCTTTATGGAATAACGGTTGTCGCAACCATTGCGGGGGTCTCCGCACGGCCCGAGGAACGCTTTCAGGCGCCCACAACCTCCCTGCCGCGCGGGGATCCCGCCCTGTACCCGGCGTGGAGCACGCCATGTTGAGTTTTGACCGATGATGTGCTATAAGAATCCTTTATTCAGAGGTGTCTATGAAAAAGCTGGCCGGAGCATTCGTACTGATCCTACTACTCGTCGGATGGATACACGCCGAGAACATCGACCAGATCGAAATTCGTGGCAACCACAAGGTGTCCCGTGACACCATCCTGTTTTACATGAAATCGAGCCCCGGCGGCCCGCTTTCCCGGGAGATCCTGCAACGCGATTTCAAAAGCCTGTGGGATACCGGTTTTTTCAGCAACATCCGCATCGAATTGCAGCAGGAACAAGGCGTAAACACGCTGATCGTGACCGTCGCGGAGAACCGCACCATCGCTTCCATTACCTACGACACCGGAAAAAAGATCAAGCAGGACGCCATCAACGAAAAATTGCAGGAAAACAATATCGTGCTATCCACGCTTTCCTACTTTGATCCGACCAAAGTCAAACGCGTGGAACAGATTATCAACGACCTGCTGGTGGAAAAAGGCTACAACAACGGTAAAGTCAATGTGATCGCCGTGGACAAGGGAAAAGACCAGGTCGACCTGACCATCAAGGTCGATCCCGGGCCGAAAACCCGTATCGGTACCATTGTGTTCAGCGGCCTGGACCAAAAAAAGATCTCTCCCCGCTTCCTGCGCAAAGCCCTGAAAAACAACAAACCCCACGGGCTGTTTTCCGCCATTGCCGGCAAAGACGTCTACGACGAGAAGGGAATCCAGGAGGATCTGGAAAAAATCCGCGAGCGCATGCAACAAAAGGGATTCCTCGAGGCAAAGGTGGGAACGCCCGAATTCTCGCTGTACCGCCGGCACAATTTCTTCGGCAAAATCCGCAAGATGCTGCGCATCACGATTCCGGTGGAACTGGGGCCGCGCTACCGCCTGGGAGACGTGGATGTCCAGGGCAACAAAATCGTCAAATCCGAGTTCATGAAAGCGCAGCTCAAGATGAAAAAAGGCGATGTCTTTAATATCAAGAAGCGCAATGAAGCCATTGAAGCGATCCAGAAGCTGTACTATTCCCTCGGCTATTTCTATTGCCAGGTGGTGCCCACGGAAAACCTGGACCCGGTAAAAAAAGTAGCCGACCTGACTTTCAACATCCAGGAAAACGATGTCGTTTACCTGGGCCGGCTTGAATTCGTCGGCAACACCTTCACCAAGGATCACGTCATCCGCAGGGAATGGTTCCTGCGTGAAGGCTACCGTTTGAACATCAACCTGCTGGAAGACTCCATCCGCCGCATGAAACAATTGGGGTTGGTCACGGTGGAAAAAATGCCGGAAATCAAGCCGGATCCGCAGGACCCACAGAAGATCAACCTGCTGGTGGAAGTCCAGGAACTCAACCGTCAATCGATCAATTTCAACGTCGGATACAGCGGCTATGACGGCCTCTTTATCGCCGCGGGCTATTCCACCCAGAACTTCCTCGGCATGGGCGAAACCTTCGCCCTCAGTTTCCAGCAGGGGACCCGCTCCAAGAACTACCGCTTCGCTTTCACGGAACCCTGGTTGTTCAATTCTCCAGCCAGCCTCGGTGTGGAAGTCTACCGTACTTCCTACGAATATCCCGCCCTCTACACCCAACACGCGGAAGGTTTCAACATATCCACGTCCACCCGCTTCTGGCGCTACTGGGGCGCTTCGCTGGTCTACAGCCTGCAAAACATTGAAATCACGGACATCGATCCCGACCTGGACTTCAGCAATCCGTACTCTTACTATTACTACACCGGCGGCAAACGCACCGTTTCCTCACTTTCTCCTTCCATTTATTACTCCACTGTGGATTCGCCGGTTTTCCCCCACTCCGGAGTCAAGTACCTGGTCAACTACCGCTACAGCGGAGGCTTCCTGGGCGGCGATATTGACCTGCACAAGGTAAAACTGGAATTCGTTAAATTCACGCCTTTGTGGAAACGCCGCCATACTCTCGGCCTGCACCTGGTCTACCAGTTCATCGAAAACTTCGGCGAAAACATCATCCCGTTTTATGAGCGCTACTTCCTGGGAGGAGAGTACTCAATCCGCGGGTATGAAATCTACACCATCGGGCCGCGCAGCAGTGAATACAACTACGTGATCGGCGGCACCAAGGCGTTCTACATCAACGCCGAGTACAGTATCCCGCTGAACGAGCAGGTGTCTCTGGTGGCTTTTTACGATGTCGGCAACAGTTATGACACCGGGGTTCCGGTGCGTCTGGACGACGTCTACCGCTCGATGGGATTGGAAGTCAGGGTGTTTGTGCCCATGTTGAACGTGCCGTTCCGGCTGATTTTTGCGCATAACTCGCGACTGCTTCACGAAGACGAGCGCCATTTCGTATTCCGCTTCGCGGTGGGGCCGTCATTTCACTAGTTCACAATCCGCCGCAGTGGCGGAAAACACGATAAAACTGAATGTTGTATAATATGAAAACAAGGAGCCAACAATGAAGAAAGCGTTTGTGATCGGCCTGGTGCTGACATCCATGGCCGCGTTTACCTATGCCGAACAGAAGATCGCCGTCGTCAACCCGCAGAAAATCCTCGTGGAAACCATCCGCGGCAAGCAGGTGAAGGAAAAACTGGAAAAGATCAGCAATGAAAAGCAGGCGGAGATCCAGAAAAAGGAAGCCTCCATCAAGGCGCTTGAAAAAGAACTCATGTCTCCGGCCCTGAACCCTGAAACCCGCGAAAGGAAAGCCACGGAATTGCAGAACCAGCAGATTGACATCAAGCGTTTTGTCGAAGATTCGCAGAAAGAATTCCAGCGCCGCTACCAGAAAGAGATGGAAACCCTGTACAAAGAGATCATGCCCGTGATCCAGCAGATCGGCAAAGCGCAGGGGTATACCCTGATCCTCGATCTCAGCAGCGCCGGCGTTTCCTACTTCGACACCGCGATCGACATCACCGACGAAGTGATCCGCCTGTACGACGAAAAGTACAAAGCCAAGTAAGCGGCCACCCGGCACATGGCAATCTGGTTATTCATCGAGGAAATGGCCCGGTTTACGCAGCCGCTCCATCGCTCCCGCCGTTCACACCGGGTCAAGCGGAGCGTGCGGATGAACCGCCTGGCCCGGAACCATACCCCCGCCGCCATCAACGCGGCCGTATTCACATGAAGCCGACCATTCATCCCAGCGCTCAAATCAGTTCCTCCGCCAGGCTGGACGACAACGTGACCGTCGGCGCCTACGCCATAATCGGCGACAACGTCTCCATCGAAAATGGTTCCGTGATCAAGCACCACGCGGTCATTGACTGCAACACCCGCATCGGTAAGGATTGCGTGATCTTTCCCTTCGCCTCCATCGGCACCGACCCCCAGGACATCACTTTCAAAGGCGAAGAAACCTGGGTGGAGATCGGCGACGGCAACACCATCCGTGAATTCGCCACCATCAACCGCGGCACGGTCAAAGGCGGAGGCGTTACGCGCCTGGGCAACCACAACTACCTGATGGCCTATGCGCATATCGGCCATGACTGCCGCATCGGCGATCACACGGTGATCATCAACGGCACCACCCTGGCCGGCCATGTGGAAGTCGACGATCACGTGGTGATCAGCGCCCACTCTTCGGTCAGCCAGTTCGTCCACATCGGCCGTAACGCCTACATCGGCGGATACACCATCGTGCTTCAGGATATTCTGCCGTTCGCCAAGATCTCACAATCCCGGGAGAACTACTTTTTCTTCGGCCCCAATTCGATCGGCATGATGCGCAACGGCATCAACCGCGAATTCATCACCACGGTCAAAGATATTTTCCGCATCATTTTCCGCTCAGACCTCAACACCTCGCAGGCATTGGAACGCCTCAAGCAGAGCTATCCCGACAGCGAAGAGATGCGTATCATCCATGATTTCATTCAGCGGACACGGCGGGGAATCCTGAAAAATTTCGTGCATAAATAAAGAATCGGATCCTTTCATGGCAAATGAACCCGAGCCATCCCCCATGCTCAGAGTCGGCATCGTGGGAACCGGAGCCATGGGCGTCAACCACCTGCGGGTGGCGTGCTCACTACCGGGCATCCAGGTGACGGCGGCTGCGGACCGGGATCCGCAACGTTTGCAGGAAGCGCTGCAGAAACACGCCGCGCCGGCTGTCAGTGACTACCGGGAAATGGTTCCACTCGTGGACGCGGTCATGGTCGCTACGCCGACTGAAAGTCATTCCGAAATCGCCGGCTATTTCATCCGGCACGGATGTCACGTGCTGGTGGAAAAACCACTGACGCGCACCCTCGAAGAAGCCGATGAATTGATCCGCCTCGCGGCCGATGCCGGGGTTGTGATCGCAGTCGGCCATCTCGAGCGGTTCAACCCCGCCGTGCAGTGGGCACGCCCGCTGGTCAAGAACCCGCTGTTCATTGAGAGTCAACGCCTGGGTTCCTTTTCTCCACGCTCACTGGATGTGGACGTGATCATGGACCTGATGATCCACGACCTGGACATCATCCTGGACATGGATCCCTCGGAAGTGCGGCAAATCCATGCCGTAGGCGTTCCCATCATATCGCGGCGTATAGACATTGCCAACGCCCGGCTTGAATTCGCATCCGGACTGGTCGCCAACCTCACGGCCAGCCGCGTCTCCCAGAAAAAAACGCGTAAGCTGCGCATTTTTCAGAAGGATCAATACATTTCACTGGATTACAAACATCGCACGGTAAAACGGTACTCCCTGAGCGGGGGCGACATCCGCGAAGAGATCCCGCTTATTCCTGAACAAGAACCCCTGGCCAATCTGTGGATCCGCTTCCGGGACTCGATCCGGCGGGACGGGGAAGGCAACGTCGGGCCCGTGGCGGCGCGGCGGGCCCTGGATCTGGCCCTGCGCATCTCGCGCAGCATCGAAACGAGGACCCCCAATCGAATCCCTGATTGACCGCCTGATCCAGCGCCGAGTTTTTCCCGGCCTTGCCGTAGTGGCGGGAAGAGAAGACCGGATCCTGTATGAATCCTACCGTGGAAACCGGGCCCTGGAGCCATTGCCCGAACCACTGACACCGGACACATTGTACGACGTGGCTTCCCTGACCAAGCCGTTGATTACGGCGCTGCTGGCCTTGTGCTTCGTCCAGGCGGATGAAATCCGCATCACGGACCCGGTGCGGCGTTTCCTGCCTGACTTTCCGAACCACGAGATCACCATCCTGCAGTTGGCGACCCATACTTCCGGCCTGCCCGACTGGCACCCGCTCTACCTGGAGTCCCGTCCCTACTACGAAGAATTGAAAACGCTGGCGGCGGGAGTCAAAACCGGGCGCGGAGTGAATTACTCGTGTCCCGGCTACATCCTGCTGCATTTCATTCTGGAACGCGTGGCTGGCGAGCCGTTCAACCAGGCGGTTCAAAGGTCGATTATCGCCCCTCTGAAACTCAATGACGTATTCTTGCGGGTTCCGGACCATCTGCGCAACCGTTGCGCGCCGACAGAGAAAGGCAACCAGTGGGAAAAGCGCCTGGCGGCGACGCACAAAGACAAGAAGGTGATTGACGCGTTTCCATGGCGGGAAGACGTGATCCGCGGCCATACCCATGACGGAAACTCACATTACCTGGGGGGATGTGCCGGGAACGCGGGTTTGTTCGCCACGGCGCGCTCAGTGTTTCAATTGAGCGCGGAATTTCTACCCCAAAGCGCCCGCCTGTTGCGCGCGGAAACACTGGACCTGGTGCGGCGCAACTTGACACCAGGCAGCCTTTCCCAGCGCAGTTTCGGCTTCAAACTGAACGCCACGCCCCTGACATCGGCGGGACGCACCCTGTCCGCAGCGGCTTTCGGCCACAATGGTTTCACCGGGACTTCCCTCTGGATCGATCCGACTGACGCCATGCGATATATCCTGTTGAGCAACCGCGTTCATCCGCGGGTCAACAAGATCAACTTCAACCGCGTCCGCCGCCGCCTGCACCGCGCCCTGGTCAGGCGCCTGAGAAAAACGGAATAATTGCAGCGTGAAAGTCGGGAAGTGGGGATTCTCTGACGACTTTTGACACTTCTTTCCTCTTCAACTTTTCAACTCTGCATCCGCGACGGGTGAGGGGTTTTTAATACCAGGAAAATCACGTCGCTATCAGCGTCGTTCTGAATCCGCATCGGGGTCTGAAATACGACGGGTACCAGCTCACCGGCGTGATGAATCGATTCCACACCATCCAGCTGCAAGCGGATCGTCCCGGCGAGTACCAGCAGGTGAACATTGGAATTCGCCCGGTGCAGGGGAACTTCCTGTCCCGGTCGCAGGGCGATATGCATCACCATCAACTCATCGGTTTCCACCACCACGCGGCGGCCGAACTGGTTGTCGCTCCAGGGCGCGTCCGTCAGGACATTCGTGATCGGATTTTGGGACATGCGCTACTCTCCTCCGGCACGGATACTAAACCCGCTTGTAATCGTCTTCATAGCGAACGATGTCATCTTCGCCCAGGTAGTCCCCCCGTTGAACTTCCACAAACACGAGTTCCCCGCTGCTTTCACAGGCCACGCGATGGCGGGCCCCCGGGGGGATGTGCACCACCTGGTGGGGATGCAGATGCATCAACTTGTTGTCCAGTTCCACGCGGGCCACACCCTCCAGTATCAGCCAGTCCTCGCCGCGATGCTCATGACTCTGCAAAGAAAGGCGTTGCCCCGGATTCACCACAATGCGCTTTACTTTCAGGCCTTCTTCCTGGTACAGGACTTCGAAGCGGCCCCAGGGGCGATCTTCGCGTTCAACAATCATGATAGCAACCTCTTTTCGCGTTCCAGCCGCTCCAGGTCGGCATCTACCATCATCCGTACCAGTTCGGGGAAGGTGACTTCGGGCTGCCAGCCCAATTCCTGTCTGGCTTTTGAAGGGTCACCGATCAAGAGGTCCACTTCCGCGGGACGCATGAACTGCGGGTCCTGTACGACAAAATCCCGATAATCCAGGTCCAGGTGAGAAAAAGCCAATTCCACCAGTTCGCGGACGGAATGTGTTTCCCCCGTGGCGATCACGTAATCCCGCGGCTCCGGCTGCTGCAGCATCAGCCACATGGCGCGGACATAATCGCCGGCATACCCCCAGTCACGCTTGGCCTCCAGGTTGCCCATGCGCAGTTCCCCAGCCAATCCCATCTTGATGGAAGCGGCGGCATGGGTGACTTTACGGGTCACGAACTCCATGCCCCTGCGGGGGGATTCATGGTTGAACAATATGCCCGAAACGCCGAAAATATCATAGCTCTCTCGGTAGTTGACCGTGATCCAGTGACCGTACACCTTGGCCACCCCGTAGGGGCTGCGCGGATGAAAAGGGGTCTTTTCAGACTGGGGAATTTCACGCACCTTGCCGAACATTTCCGATGATGAAGCCTGGTAAAAGCGGATGCCCGGATTAACCGCGCGAATGGCCTCCAGCATGCGGGTGACGCCCACGGCGGTGAATTCGGCGGTAAGCACGGGCTGGTTCCATGAGGTCGGCACAAAACTCATGGCCGCCAGGTTGTAGACCTCATCGGGTTCACATTCCTCGATCAACTTGATCAGCGAATACTGGTCGAGCAGGTCGGCCTGACGAATCCGGATCCGTTCCCGGATGCCGTCCAGACGGCCGTAATTCTCCGTGCTGGAGCGGCGAACCATTCCCGTCACGGTGTAGCCCTTTTCCATCAGCCATTCAGCCAGATAGGAACCATCCTGTCCGGTAACACCTGTGATCAGCGCCTTCTTGCCCATTCGACCTCCCGGGAAATTCCTGACGGACTCCCGTTTCGCACTTTCCCGCGCTTAACGCACCAGTTGCAGGCTGCGTTGCCAGCGGGTCCGAGAGAAAAAATGCACGACGGTGCGCAGGATACTGCGCACCTGATTGATGATTCCCGGCGCCATGTAGTCATCCGTCCGGGCCTCGTATGACCAGTAGATCCGCCAGGGACGACCGATGATGTACTCCGCCGGTACCGGACCCCAATAACGCGAGTCGTAACTGTGATCCCGATTGTCACCCATGCAGAAGTACTGGCCCGGAGGCACCTTGAAGGGAGGATAATTGTCCCGGTAACTCATCTGTACCTGCGGATCCCTGAAATAAGTATACGGCTCTTCGAGGGCCTTGCCGTCAATAAAAACCTTTTTGTTCAGGATGGCGACGGTCTCACCCGGAAGGGCAATCACGCGCTTCACATATTCCTTATCCATTTCCGCCGGTGATTTGAAGGTCACGATCATGCCCCGTTGGATGGCAACCTGGGGCAAGAGGAAAATGCCCGAGCCGCCGACGGCTCGCGAATACGCCACCTTGTCCACCAGCAGGTGATCGCCGATCAACAGAGTATCCTCCATCGACCCGGTCGGGATCACGAATGACTGCAACAGGAATGTCATGACGAAAAAAACGTAGATGAGGGTTTCCGCGATCAGCTCGGCATACTCCCGGGCACCACCGGAAGCGCGTGCGGCCTCGCGGCGATTCCTGCGGTTGGCCTTCCATTTGCCCAGGGGTGATTTTTCCATTCCTGTATTGTACTGAAACCATACGTTGAAATCAACTCTGCAGGCGCTCTCGTGGACTAAGGTGACAGGTATGCGGAGGCGGGGAATTGGGAAGTTGAGAGAGTTGAGGCAGTTGAGGGCGGAAGGGAAGTTGGGGATAGTTCATTGCGGTTTTTTGCTTTCGACTGGGGGCTCCTGCCTTCCTGTCACCTGTATTCAAATCCAAAATCCCAAATCCGAAATCCCAAACAAATCCAAATGATCCAAATTCAAATGAGCTGAAAACAAGTTGAGGTGGTTGAGAGAGTTGAGGGCGGAAGGGAAGTTGGGTAGAGTTTCTCAATGGTTTTTTTACTTTTCACTTTCGACTTTTCACTTTTCACTTGTTTTGCCCCTCACCAGTTCTCCTCCTGCCTTCCTGTCACCTGATACCTGTCACCTCGATTTCACTTTTCACTCGTGTGCCCTCCGGGTATTCCACTTTATTTTTAATCTCCGCCGATCCGGTGTTACAATCCAGTTTAGTAATACAGTTTCAGGAGGCGCCATGAGCCGGGCAACGGTTGCGATCGTACGTACTTCACCGCAAACAGTCGTAAAAGATGTGATACGGGTTTGTGAACTGGCCGGCCTGAAGGACGCCCTTGACCCGGCAACGACCACGATCCTCAAAGACAACATCACCTGGCACAACCTGTATCCCGGGGTCAATACCACTCCCTGGCAATTGGAAGGCACGATCCGCGCCCTGCGGTCGGCGGGCTTCACGGACCTGAGCGCCGTGCATAACCACACGGTGGTCACCTTGCCGGAAAAAGGCGAAAAGGATCTCAAGTTCACGCCCCAATACGCGGCCTTCGACATCCCGGTGCTGTTCAACTTCAAGCCGGAAGACATGAACTGGGTTCCATTCAAACCGAAATTCAGAACCCTGGCGCTGCATAAGGTTTTCCCGGAAGGAATCCGCATCCCCGACTACTTCGTGGGCAAGAACATCGTACACCTGCCCACGGTAAAGACCCATTCATACACGACCTACACCGGGGCGTTGAAAAACGCCTTCGGCGGCCTGCTGAACGTGAAACGCCACTACACCCACACTTGGATCCACGAAACCCTGGTGGATCTGCTGGCCATCGGCCGCGAGATCCATTCCGGCATGTTCGCGATCATGGACGGGACGACCGCCGGCTCCGGTCCGGGTCCGCGGACCGTGATTCCCCATGATAAAAACATCCTGCTGGCGTCAGCCGATCAGGTAGCCATCGATGCAGTGGCCGCCACCCTGATGGGATTCAACTGGCGCGACCTTCCCTGTATCGCCCTCTCCCACGAACATGGGCTTGGCATCGGCGATCCCGAACAGATCCGCATCGCGGGCGATGAGGAATCCGCCAGGGAAAACTGGCATTTCGACGTGGGTGTCAACCTGGCTACCGGGGTGGGCCGCCTGCTGTGGCACGACACCCCCCTGCGCCACCTGCAGAAGCTCTTCTTTCACACTCCGCTGGTCAACGTGTTCATCCTGGCTTCCGAACTCTACCACGATCGCATCTGGTACCGATTCAAGGGACGCAAGGCAGTGAAACGCTGGTTGAACGATTCACCTTGGGGGCGGTTGTTTGACACTTATCCGGGGTGAAGGTCCGGATTCCCCGTTGACTTTTCCGCCCCCGGCGGCTACAATTCAATTTCTCTTTCGTATCATTGAATCATGACCTTTACTTCTCAGGTTTTCCTATTGTTTTTCGCCGTGGTATTCACGGTGCACTTCCTGCTTCCCCACCGGCTTCGCTGGGTATTCCTGCTGGCCGCCAGCCTGTATTTCTACGCCTATCGCGACCCCTGGAACCTCGCCCTGCTGCTTGTGCCCACGCTTGCGGTCTACCTGATCGCACGTGCACTCGAGGCGTCCGTATCCGTACGTTCCCGGCGGTTGCTTCTGGCAACGGGGTTGACTGCCGGCCTTTCCGTCTTGCTGATTTTCAAGTACGCCAACTTCGCCACAAAAAGTTTCCTTTCCCTGGTTTCCCTCTTCACTACCGGCACGGAATTCACTCCCCTGAAAATCGCTTACGTGGTGGGAGTTTCTTTCTACTCGTTCAAACTGATCAGTTACCTGCTGGAAGTGTATCACCGCCGCATGCAGCCGGAACGGCATCTGGGTTACTTTACCCTGTACGTGGCGTTTTTCCCCCAATTGCTGGCAGGGCCGATCGACCGGGCCGCCGCGTTCATTCGTGAGCTGAAAAGCCGTTCCTCATTTGACCTGGAACGGATCAGCGCCGGATTCCAGCAAGTACTCTGGGGCCTGTTCAAGAAAGTGGTGATCGCCGATCGCCTCGCCCTTTTCGTAAACGAAGTTTTTTCAGAACCGGACGGCCAGGGGCTCAACCTGGTTTTCGGCCTGTATTTCTACGCTTTTCAGATCTATTGCGACTTCTCAGGATATTCCGACATGGCGGTGGGAATCTCGCGCATGCTCGGATATCGCTCGATGCTGAATTTCAACCGCCCCTATTTCAGCCGCAGCCTGTCGGAATTCTGGAACCGCTGGCACATATCATTGTCGACCTGGCTGCGTGATTACCTGTTTCTGCCCATCGCTTATGCCACCGTGCGCCGTATCCGCAAAGACCGGTTTTTGGGCATCAAGGTGGAAGCCTGGGGATATTGCGTGGGCATCTTTATCACCATGTTGCTGGGCGGTCTATGGCATGGAGCCGCCTGGACTTTCGTGGGCTGGGGCACCCTGCACGGCATCTACCTGGTAGCGGGTTACGCGACACGGAAACCGCGACGCCGCCTGCGCAAGGCGATCGGCCTGAATCGGCTGCAGCCGCTGCGCGACGGTCTGCAGGTCGTCACCACTTTTCATCTGGTCACTTTCGCCTGGCTGTTTTTCCGCGCAGAATCCTTCACGGCCGCTTTCCGCTACCTGGGCCGCATTTCGCTGCTTCCGGGCGAGAGCGGAGCCGGACACATCCTGTTCAACTCTGTACTTTTATTGCTTTTTCTGTCCCTGGAGATTCTTTTCAATGCCCCGAAATGTGCTTCCCGTATCCGCCGCATGCCCGCTTGGGCGCGCGCCGTTATGATTGCCGCCTGGATCTGCCTGATCCTGATCCTGGCTGTCGACCAGAGCAATGAATTCATCTACTTCCAGTTCTAAAATTACCGGGACGATCGCGGTTTTACTGACCTTCCTGGCTGCGTTTTTTCTGTTCGACCGCGGCGGCCATTATCTCATTACGCGACTGGAATCAGCTTTTTACGGTGAGCAGGATTTCAAGGCCCGGTTCGCAGAGTATGTGGCGGAGAAAGAATTCAACACATTGATCCTGGGAACATCCCGCACCTACGAAGCCATCCACCCCATTTACTTTCGTACCCTTCTCAATGAGAACGCGTACAAGGAAGCCCAGTTCGGGAAGAATCCCAAGTACAACTACTATTTCTACAAGTTTTTCAAAGCGCATGCCGGGGTTCCCGATTTCGTCATCTACGGCATCGATTATTTCATTTTCAACAGCCATTCAAACAAACGCTGGCTGGCGCGACTGGGGAAACTGCATGAATCGTTTGCCTGGTTCCCCGCCATCTCCCTGCTACTGAAAAACAAGCGGAAGGTTGAAGAATTTATAGAAGCCGTGATCCAGGATTGGAGCAGGCGCCTGTCACCCGGAAACCAGCATGAAATCAAGGATTTCATCGAACTGCAGAAATACGCCGGATCGCTGCACAAGCCTGGGGTCGTGATTACAGAAAGGACGAGGCACTACTGGAAACAGAACTATCCGCGCTTCCCCGGTAAAGAAGGTGAATATCTGCGATTGTTGCTGAGTGAACTCGATCGCGACGGCGTCACCACATTCCTGGTTCTGATCCCCAACCATTTGGGAACATATCGCACCAACTTCAACCGCAGCGCCATGCTACGGGATTTGCGCCACCTGCAAAAAGGACTGCGGAACGTGCATATTCTTATGCTGGACACCCCGGAAGTGTTCCCCCTCGAGAATGAAAAATACTTTATCAACGGCGGTTGGGGACGAACCAATTGTCACATGTCCCGCTCGGGTGCCAAAAAATTCAACCGCATCCTGATAAAGACACTGCGCCCTTTCTACAATCAACGCAATCGCGCCTCCTCCCCGGAAGAACACACCGGGGACCGGAATCAACCATGAACCGGACGCGCAGATTGATTCAGGTGATCATGGCCATCGCCCTGATCGTCACCATTGTACTGGTGGTCCAGGGACTGAAAAAACGTGAACCGGATCCCATGCCCCCGGATTTCACGGCGGACGGCATGGGCATGCAGCAGACCATCTTCGACAATGAAAACCACCCCATCATCGAATTGAGAAGTGCCAGTTCGCGCCGAGGCGAAAAAGACCGCATCCACATGAATCGTATCCGTTTTCGCGTACTCAGCCAGGGCGAAATTTCCGATGATATCCGAGTCGAAGGCGAAGAAGGTTATGTTGAAAACAACTACCATAACTTCCGCGTGCGCAGGAACGCCCGTATCTATTCAGAGCGTTTTTCCCTGAAAGCCGAAGAATTTTTTCTCAAGGATCGAGCCGTGCTGCGCTCCGAAAAGCCCGTGACATTTTCGCTGCATGACCTTGAGGGCACCGCGGCCGCAGGCATGACCTACCTGATGAAGCACAATATGATCAAGCTCTTCAATGTCAAGGGCATCCACCTCAGGCAGGGGAAAAAGTACCGTTTCCAGGCCGACACCCTCTGGTTTTCCAAAAAAGAGCGCAAACTGATACTGGAAAAACGCGCCGCCATCCAGGGTCCCGATTCTCTCTTGAGCGGGGCTTGGATTTCGCTCGTTTTTGATGAAAAAATCAAGCGCGTGCAGCAGACCCGCTGCCAGGGCAAGGCTCATCTGCACATGGAAAACGGCACGGACCCCGCAGTCATGCGGGACATCCGCTGTGATATCCTCACGGGCGAGCATGACGAGAACGGCGACCTCAAGTCCCTGAACCTTGTCCATCAGGTCATTGTGCATCTGCTCCAGCAGGAACGCCATACACGCATCCGTTCAGAATTGATCGAAATCGAATTCACCCCCGGAGGCGATTCTCTGAAGCAGGTCCGTATTCCGTTTTCCGCGGATGTCCACCACGCCAACGGCACGGAATTTTCCGCCACCGCCGGCCGCATGGACTTTGCGTTTCGCGACGGCGAACTGGCGCAGTGGAGCGGCAATGGCAACGCGGAACTGCGTGGTAAAGATTTCTCCTGTCGCGGAGACACGATTGAATTCGACGCTCCTCGTAGCCTGATCCGCGTAAAGGCGGAACAGAGTCGCGTGATCCGTGATAAAGACGTCTTCCACGCCCCGATTTTCTCCATGCATAGCGAAAAAAAATGGCTGCGCGGTGAAAAAGGCGTGCGCGCGACCTTCCATCCCCGCAACGCCCAGCCGCCTTTCTCGGAGAATCCTTTTTTCATTCGCTCCGAGAAAATGCTGCTGATGGATGAAAACGACACCACCCAATTTTCCGGAAACGTGCAACTCATCCAGGACAACACGCGCCTGAGCGCGGAAACCCTGAACATGCAAGCCGGCAAAAGCCTGACCGCAAGCAAAAATGTGAAACTCGCGTTCCAGTCCCAGGACGAACAATTGTCCGCCTGGGGAGACACGCTGATCTTTGACCCGGGAAAAAAGACGCTGGTCATCAAGGGAAAGGGTGGGATGCAATCAGCTGAAACCCGCCTCAACGCCGAAGCGCTGATCCTCTCGTTTCTGGACGACCGCAAACTTGGAACCATCTCCGCCGAAGGCGCGATCCGTTTTGAAAAAGGCGATATATCGGGCGGATCCGAACGGGTATGGTGGGATTTCCTCCGGCGCAGTATGCGTTTTTCCGGAAAAGCCGTCCTGGAAAAAAAAGGCGGGGGCAAGGCGGAAGGGGAAAGCCTGGAAATGGACCTGGAAACCGACAACATCCGCATCCAATCACGGGGTGATCAGCGCACATCCACGGTGCTGGAGCAGTAAGCGGGTTTATACCCGGGACCGTTTCAACCCGTGCCCGGTGACCACCACCACGGTATCATCCACGTTTTCCAGTTGATCCAAACCCGCCAGCGCCACGGCTGCGGTCGGTTCCACGCTCAGGCCGAGGGCCGCCCATTTTTCCCAGGCCCCATGAATCGCGCTTTCAGAAACGTCCATAATGGCTGCATCGACTCCCGCGGCGGCGGCAAGGATCCGCTGTGCCTGGACAGGCCGGGCCACGGCGATTCCGTCCGCAATCGATTCACGGCAACGAATCCCGGCCACATCCGCGGCGTTTCGCCTGAAGGCCCGGCACAGCGGATTGCACGCTTGTGACTGGAAAGCGACAATCCGCGGCATGCCTGCTACCAGTCGATTTACAAACAGTTCCGTGAAACCGAGGGTCAACCCCAGAAACAGGGTTCCGTTCCCCAGGGGTACGACTACGCGTCGTGGCGCCCGCCAGCCCAGTTGCTCGGCGATTTCGTAGGCAACCGTCTTGGTTCCCTGGACAAAGAAGGGATCGACGCTATGACCGGCATAGTAAGTTTTTTCAGCCGCTTTCCTCACGGCCCGCGCGGCGGCTTCCCTGGAACCGGCAACGCTGACGACATGAGCGCCATAGGCTTTGATCTGCGCGATCTTCGCCTGCGGGGCTGAAGCGGGAACGTAAACGGTGCACTCCAGGCCGCCACGGGCGCAATAGGCCGCCACCGCGGCGCCGGCGTTCCCCGATGAATCTTCCACTACGGATTGGACTCCGAGGGCGCGCAGGCGGCTGATCATCACCGCGGCGCCTCGATCCTTGAAAGAGCCGGTGGGCTGCAGATGGTCCATCTTGACCCAGACGCGCCTCGCACCGGGAGATCTCATTTCCACCATGGGCGTCATACCTTCGCCCAGAGTGACCGGGACCACCGCCGCATCGAGGGGAAGGGCAATGCGATACCGCCACAGGGAAAGCGGTGAATCAGAAAAGATGCCCGGTCTCAGGCGCAAGCGCCAATCGACTTCAAGCAGCCCGCCGCAATCACAGGCCCAGCGGGGCGCGGTAAGGGGGTAATCCCTACCGCAGCCCCGACAGATCAGGCGGCCGGTCATTCCATTCGCGTTATTTCTTCAACCAGCGATCCATCCAGCCCAGCACCGTATCATGCCAGAGGATACTGTTGTGGGGCTGGAGGACCCAATGGTTTTCATCCGGGAAATACAGCAATTGGCTGGGAATGCCCTTGCGCTGCAGCGCGGTGAAGGTCGAGAACCCCTGGGTCTCGACCACCCGGAAATCAAGAGCGCCATGGATCACCAGCATGGGGGTTTTCCAGTTGTGGATAAAATTGACCGGGTTGTGTTTTTCATAACCTTCGGGATTTTCCCAGGGCACCCCGCCGTGCTCCCATTCGGGGAACCACAGCTCTTCGGTGTCATAGTAGGCCAGGCGCTCGTCCAGGTTGCCGTCATGATTGATCAGGCAACGGAAACGATCCGGCCAGTTGCCGGCGATCCAGTTGATCATGTATCCACCGTACGAGGCTCCCAAAGCACCCACACGCTCGCCATCCAGCCAGGGATATTGCCGCAGCGCGTAAGCCAGCCCTTTCTGCAGATCCTCCAGGGGTTTTCCTCCCCAGTCGCCGGTGATTGAATCCGTAAAGGCCTGTCCATACCCGACGGAACCATGAAAATCCACCATCACCGCGGCGTATCCGGCTCCGGCGTACACCTGGGGGTTCCAGCGGTAATGGAAATCATTGCCGAAAGATCCCTGGGGACCGCCGTGAATCAGAAAGGCCACCGGGTACTTTCCCCGGGGATCAAAATCCGCGGGCTTGACCACGTAACCGTATACCGTTTCATTGTTCCAACCGGGAAAACTGAATTGCTCGTATTCCCCCATGCGGGCCACAGCCGTTTTTGCGGCGTTGATGCGCGTCAGCGCTTTGGGAACTCCGCCGCGACGGTCCACGGCATACAACTCGGCCGGTGAATCCAGTCGGTCCATGGCAAAGATCAGCCGCTTGCCTGCAAAGCCAAACCCGCGCACGCTTCCTTCTTTAACTACCGTGACGGCGTTTCCGGAACGCGCATCCACGGCAAATAGTGAATTCTGGCCGAAATTGGCCGCAGTGGCCCAGATCCTGCGTCCGTCCGGATCCCAGGCAACCGCACCCGGGGAACGATCCCAGGCTTCAGTCAGCACGCGGACTTCCCCATCGGGCCAACCCCGCAGCATCACGCGGTACCGGTCGGCTTCAAACCCCGGCCGCTTCATGGCCAGCCAGGCCAGGGTTTTGCCGTCCGGAGAAAAAACCGGTGCCGTATCCCAGGCCTTGTTGCCGGCGGTAAGGTTGCGCGGCGGCTGCGAAGCATCGACCGGCGCGGCGAAAATATCAAAATTGGTCGACCAGGCTTCCTCCCCGCCGGCCGCCGAAGCGGTAAACAGGATCTCTTTGCCGTCGGGAGCGAAACTGATCTCTTCGGCCCCGCCAAAGGGTTGCGTGGGCGTATCCGCATCCATCGCTTTCATTACATCGACGGCTGTACCGCCGCTTGCGGGCATCACAAAAAGGTGGGAACGCCTGCCGTCCATCCAGGTATCCCAGTGACGGATAAAAAGGCGGGTAAACAACCTGCCGCTGGATTTCCTTTCTTTTTCGGCCTCTAACCGCGCTACGGTCTGATCAACCGTTGCGCCCGGAAAAACACTCATGGTAAACGCGATCTGCTTCCCGTCCGGAGACAGCACCAGGTTGCCGACATCCAACGGCTGCCACGTAACCTGTACGGCTTCTCCGCCTTCGCGGCAGATCCGCCATACCTGGCTGGAACCGGAACGGGTGGACAGAAAATAAATCGAACGGCTGTCCGGCGCCCACAGGGGCGAGAAATCAGCCGCCGGATGAGTGGTCAGGCGCTTTTGGCCGTTGCCGTCACTGCGCATCAACCACAAATCCGTGCGGCCGCGATTGGCGTCCAGATCGGTGCGACGCAAAACAAACACCACCCATTGTCCGTCCGGCGAAACCTGATTCCCCGACAAGCGATCCATGGCCAGCAGGTCATGCACCGTGAATGGGTGGCTATCCGCGGCAACGGCTCCCAGCGCCGTCACCAGTCCACAAAAAAGCATCAGCATTGCTCGGATTTTCACTTTTCCTCCTCGGTATCGCCAGGCGCAGGCGGCTTGCCCGGCGTTGAAAAATTGTACTCCAGTCCTTTGAGAACTGTCAAACCTTGCCCTTGATTTCCCGATCCGGCTGCGCTATATTGGACGCGATCAACCATGGAACATACACAAGACCCGGATATCATCTATACCGCGTTCGAACGTCACGGCCTGCCGGTTCACCGCATCGACAACTTCGACCGCGGTGATTACGCCGAGATCCGCGCGGAATTGAATTACCCCGGTTTCCTGACCGTCCCGCAACTCCAGGAGATCACGCTCAAGCTGAAACTGATTGAACAAAACGAAAACCTGCGCCTGGAGATCGTGCATATCGACATGATCCATCACAGCATCCGTGTCAATATCCATATCCGCAAATAGCATCTGCGGGCCCGCAGATTCCGCCCGTTTCTTTCCCTTTCCAACGACCCCATGAACAGCCTCTACGGTGAACTGGCCGCATTGGTGACCGCGGTCTGCTGGACCTACAATTCCATCGCCTTCAGCCATGCGGGACGCCGGGTGGGCTCCGCAACGGTCAACCATGTGCGCCTCTGGGTGGCCCTGGCCGCGCTGCTGCCGATTCACCTGGTTGCCCACGGAAGCCTGCTGGCGTCCGGACTGGGATGGCAGGCGACGGCCTGGTTGGCGTTGTCGGGTATCGTGGGCTACGTGGTCGGCGACGCGTTCCTTTTTGAGGCCTTCGTGCTGATCGGCGCGCGCCTGTCGATGCTGTTGATGTTGCTGGCACCGATCTTCAGCTCGATACTGGCCCGGATTTTTCTGGGAGAGCGCCTGAACTCCAGGGAAATGTCCGCCATCCTGATCGCTGTTGCCGGTATCGGCATCGTGATTGCCTCCACCCGCTCCGGCGACGGAGCGCCCAGGAGGAACTTCCGCATTGGCCTCTTGCTGGGAATCGGGGGCGCCGCGGGCCAGGCGGGAGGCCTTCTGCTTTCCAAGCTGGGCATGATGGCGGGGGCATCCCCGATTGCCGCCAACCAGGTACGGGTGGTTGCCGCCCTGGCGGTATTGACCCCTTACTTTCTGTTGCGGGGGCGCCTGGGAAGCGATATGCGCAAAATGCGCGACCATCGAGCCCTGGTCGATATCACCAGTGGCGCCATGGTAGGCCCGGTACTGGGCGTGATTCTTTCACTGGTGGCCATCCGCCACGCGCATATCGGTATCGCGTCCACGTTGATGTCCCTCTCACCGGTCCTGTTGCTGCCCATTTCCCGGTACCTGTTCAATGAACACATCTCCATGCGCGCAGTGACCGGGACGATTATCGCCCTGGCGGGATCGGCGATGTTGTTCTTTTGAAAAAAAGTTGGAAAGTTGGAAAGTTGGAAAGTTGGAAGGTTGGAAAGTTGGAGAGTTGGA
>DBFQ01000070.1:5485-5650 GCA_002294665.1 Candidatus Aminicenantes bacterium UBA876 | reverse complement strand
GGTCCGGGTGATTTCGGACCCGGGGTTTCGGCCGGCGTTTGCCTCCCGGCCCCATCCCCGTTACAATGAATACATGGGATCCAATGGCAATGACGCGGAACAACTGATTCGATTGCGCCACCGGCTGCATGCCCATCCCGAGTTGTCGGGAAGCGAATCCGCTAC
>DBFQ01000070.1:0-5431 GCA_002294665.1 Candidatus Aminicenantes bacterium UBA876 | reverse complement strand
CGGACCCGGCCTTTGAAAAAATCCGTCCGGACATGGCCTTTGCCCTGCACAACCTGCCGGGATTTCCCCTGGGGCATGTTGTGTGGCGCCGGGGTGCGTTCGCGGCCGCGTCACGGGGGCTGGTGATCCGGCTCAATGGCCGTACCGCTCACGCCGGAGAACCGGAAAACGGTGTTTCACCGGCGTCAGCGGTGTCGCACCTGCTCACGGGGATACCCGACCTGCCACGAACTTCGGGAATCCCGGGTTTTGGCCTCGCGACCGTTGTGCATGCCCGCCTGGGAGATGTGGCTTTCGGCACCGCCCCGGGTGAAGCGGTCGTCATGGCCACATTGCGGACCCATAGCGACCGCGACATGGAGCAACTCTTTGCCGCCGGTGAACAGCTGGCCCGGGAAGCGGCAGCTGCCGCCGGGCTGCGCATGCGGCTGGAAGCCGTGGAGGATTTTCCCGTCACGCACAATGCTGCTGAAGCATTGGAGCGGGTGTGCGCCGCGGCGCGAAAGCAATCCCTTTCGCTGGTCGAAGTCCCTGCGCCTTTTCGCTGGTCCGAGGATTTCGCTCATTTCACCCGCATCTGCCCGGCGGCGCTCTTCGGCCTGGGCGCGGGAGAGGATCACCCGCGTCTGCACAACCCGGAATATGATTTTCCCGATGAGTTGATCGCTCCGGGAGTGGCCGTGTTTAGCGCAATTTATCGGGGCCTGCTGGTGGAGGATCGGTATGTGCCGTAATGGTTCCCACACATCCACGATTGAGATCAGCCGCAACGCCATCGCGCAGAACCTGGAATGCATCAGAGAGTTCCTGGGCCCGGACGTGCGCATATCTTCCGTCGTGAAGGCCAACGCATACGGACATGGCATCGAAGCTTTTGTTCCCCTTGTCGAAGATGAAGGGGTCAGCCATTTTTCGGTTTTCAGCGGCGATGAAGCGCGGCGGGTGGCAGCGGTCAAGCGGGCGGATACTGAGGTCATGATCATGGGCTGGCTGAGTGATACCGACCTGGAATGGGCGGTACGGGAAGGTGTGGATTTTTTCGTGTTCGACCTGTCGCGCCTTGAGGCCGCGGCCCTGGCGGGGCGAAAATACGGGCGGGCGGCCCGGGTTCACCTGGAAGTGGAAACCGGCATGAACCGTACCGGCCTGGATCGGAGTCAATTGAAAGGGGCGGTGGAGTTGCTGCGGCGCTGGAAAGACGAAGTGCGGGTGCGGGGAGTATGTACGCATTACGCCGGAGCGGAAAGTATCGCCAACCACGTACGTGTGAGGCGCCAGATTATCCGCTTTGAACGCGTGTGCCGCTGGCTTGAAGATCATGGCGTGCGCCCGCAAATCCGTCACACCGCCTGCTCGGCCGCGGCCATTGCCTATCCGCGCACGCGCATGGACATGGTGCGGATCGGTATCCTTCAATACGGTTTCTGGCCCACGCGGGAGATCCAGGTTCATTACCGGAACCGTCGCCAGGGGCTGGCCCTGAAACTGCGACGGGTACTGAGCTGGAAAAGCCGCATCATGGCGCTCAAGCGGGTCCCGGCCGGCGAATTCATCAGTTACGGTACATCCACTCTGGCGGAAGAGGAAAAACGGGTTGCCGTGGTCCCTGTGGGCTATTCCCATGGCTACAGCCGCTCCTTGAGCAACCAGGGACGCGTACTGATCCACGGGCGCCGGGCGCCGGTGATCGGTATGGTCAACATGAACATGTTGCTGGCTGACGTAACCGGAATCAGTGATGTCTGTGCCGGAGACGAAGTAGTCCTGATTGGACGGCAGGGGGATCAGGAGATCAGCCTGGCATCCTTTGCCGAGTTTAACGACCAGCTGAACTACGAACTTCTTTCCCGCCTTCCCCCGGATACCCCCAGGCTGGTGGTGCCGTAAACGATCCGGATGTCAGGGTGCAGGGGGAGAGCTGCAGCTGCGGAATGCGTGGCGGCACCGGGCTTTCGTTGTTGCCCATCATGCTTGTTTTCCAATCTTCCGCCTGGCAGGCAATCCGGAGCCGGCCTGTGAACCAAACCTGTCGGCTCATGGACTGAACATGGGGGGATGAATTGTTGCTGAGAGGCCCGGTTTCGGTCTACCCGGATTTTTTCAATCCCTTTCAATGATGGATCGTCACGTTGTTGGCTTCGTCTCTTTCCGCGATGTGGCCCTTGCTGTCGATCGTCAGCTTCCACGGCAGGGGCATGCGAGTGTCCTGGTCCAGTCCCCAGTAGACTTGGACGTGGCCTTCTGCGTGCAGTTGCCCCAGTTCTACCCCGGTGATCTGCTGCTCAAAGAAAACGGCGGGATCAGCCTGACTCTCAATGCGCCACCACAATGTCGCTCCGGAAGCAATGGGTGCGAGAGCGTGCTGGAGGTTGGTAAAGGTGAATGACACGTTCCAGCCCATGAATGTGCCATCGGAAGGTTCATAAGATGGGCTGACATAGTCGAATGAGCCAACCAGGTCGGGTCTGGGCGGCGATTTCAACACGCGGAACGCCGCGCTAATTCCCTTCTCTCCATTTCGGATTACGGAAACGCGGAATTGACCCTCGGAAATGCGGTCTTTTCCCGTAAGGACTCCGCTCCAGATCCCCGTGTCTCTCACATCCCCGGCCAAAAGAATTTGGACGGGTTTTGTCAGCGAAGGGAAGGCCGGAAAAAGATAGATCGACACCGTGGCCTTTGACAT
Source organism: Candidatus Aminicenantes bacterium UBA876 (assembly GCA_002294665.1). Lineage (GTDB taxonomy): Bacteria > Acidobacteriota > Aminicenantia > UBA2199 > UBA2199 > UBA876. The sequence continues at coordinate 2,745 of DBFQ01000070.1, read as the reverse complement.
GGCCAGGGGTCTCAAAGGGATCCAACGCACGCTGACGTTCTGGCCGGGGATCCAGGTTGTTGCGGCATCAGGTTGCAACACCTGGACCGTTGTGGCCTTGATCGGCATTTTTATTGCCTTGACGGCCTGGGCCGTCAGCGGAATGCAGGCCAGTGATACGGCGACAAATGCAAACACCAGTTTTTTCATTTTTTTTCTCCTTTCTTCCCCCTGGAGGTCACCTTCAGGCTTCATACGATTTCATATTTTCTGCGAGGATTGTGTCTCATTTTACGTTAAAATTCCTGGCTGGGCCCGGCCGCGAATGGATAAAAAAATGTTTTTTGCCCCCGGACCCGCATAGGGGATGGAAAATCTGCTCTCATCGTGGTATTCAGGGGCGGGAGGGTGAATGTCCGCTTCGCGTCAATCCCGCCGCCTGGGCTGGATCGTTTTCGGATTGGGCATGATCGCGTTGCGTGTGGTCATGGTCTGGGTTCCGGGGTTTGCTGAAGAGTTGTATGGCCGCGGCGTTTTCCCCCTGATCCGCCTGGGAATGGACAATTCCCTGGGCCTGTTGCCGTTTCCCGCGGTTTACCTGCTGACGGTGCTGCTCTTGTTTGCGATTGTTCGTCGCCTGCGAAAGCGAAACCGGAACATTCATTCACTTCTGCGCCGTTTTACCGGCATGGGGCTCGGGCTGGCGGCGTTTCTGTCGGCGCTTGCCGGATTGTTCCTGGTCTTGTGGGGGTTTAATTATGCGCGCATTCCCCTGCGTCACCAGTTGGCGTTGCCCCTGGACCCGCTGGAAGAAAAGGCGGTGATCCATGAGCTGGAACGGGCGGCGGCGGGGTTGAACAAGTGGGTGGAGATGAAACCCGCTTCGACGAAAACCGGGCTGGAAAAACGCGTCCGGGCCGCCGTGAAAACCACCCTGCAGGAGATGGACTGGCCCGCTGTGGGAAGTCCGCGGGTGCGGACATTATACCCCGGGGTCGTGCTCAAGGCATTTGGCGTGTCCGGAGTCTACAACCCGTTTACCGGCGCCGCCACCCTGCCCGCGGGCCTGCCCGCGGTGAGCCGCCCTTTCCTGATGGCGCACGAATTGGCGCATGCATGGGGGGTTACGGATGAGGGTGAAGCCAACCTGGTGGCGTTTCTGGCCTGTACGCGGTCGGCAGATGCGGCGCTGGCTTACTCGGCCCACCTGGCCTGGTGGGATTATCTGTATGGACCGGCTTTGCGCGCCGATCACGACGCCGCTGTCGCTCTGCAAAAGCGGCTTGATGCCGTGGTGCGGACCGACCAGGAATCGTTGCGCATGCATTGGCAACGATACAGGGGCCGATTAATGAGCGCGGCCCGTCATGTCAACCACCTCTACCTGCGCAGCCAGGGTGTAAGCGCCGGTGTGCTCAGTTACGATTCGTTTCCCGCCTTGCTGCGCGCCTGGCGCCGGTCCGCCGCCAAAGGCGTATCCGGTTGATGCCGGCCGGGTCAGGGCGAAACCCGGTTCATCAGGCGCGGACCAATGCGCAGCAGGACCCGGAGGGACGCCAGGCTGAACATGATGAGGATTCCTTCCATAATCAGCAGCGTTGTACCGCCAGACAGGCCGCCTCGGTTCAAGCGGATCGCCAGAAGACCCAGCAGGAAAAGCAGAGCCAGGTTCAGCAGCAGCGAAAAAAAGACGTTCAGGTTCTGCTTGATGGCCCGTTGCGGGGAAATCCAGTCGAGCAGAGGTCTGGACAGGTCGATCAGCAGGCCCAGGCTGATCGAACCCGCCGCCGCGGTCAGGGCCATCGCGCCTCCCATGGCGGCGATCCACCAGCGAAGGCTGAGGGCGATGCCCATCATCACGGTTGTCAGCGCGATTCCCAGCCCGGCCACGGCTGCGGCGTGCATGAACTTGGCCTGAATCTGCAGGCGCCAGTGAACCGGGATCACGCGCGATATCCAGAAACTATGGCCTTCACGGGAAACGGCGGATGACGCCGTGCCGTTCATGACTCCGGCGAGAAATCCCGCCGCGGCCACGGCGAGGGTCGCCAGGGCGGGGTTGGTGGATGTGATCATTCCCAGCAGGCGGGCGGCTTCGCTGTGCCCGGTGCTGATCATCACCAATAGAAAAACCGGGATGAACAGGATGGAATACATGCCGTTGAGCAGGAACATGGGGACGCGGTTCATCAGGCGCAGCTCGCGCAGGAAAAGCGCACGTACGGGATGTTTACCCGATCCGGTTCGCAGGGAGGACGCCTTAGCCCGCCTGCGGCCGGAACTCTCATCGATGCCGACCAGGCCGTGGTAGAACAGCTTTTCCGCGATCAGCAGCAGCAACAGGAACGCCGCCAGGGAAACCGCGCTCAGCAACAGCGGGTGAATCACGGCCCGGGCGCGGTCCGTGCCCGGGTCCAGTAGAGAAACAGCCCAGCGGGCCGGGGGAAAAGCCGCGGTGATGCGGCGCGTGATTTTTTCAGACCCGGTCAGCAGGGTAACCAATTGCCGATCGGAAAGGCTCGTTTCGCCGGAATCACGCTCTTGGATGAGAAATTGCGGCAGCAGGGCCAGCAGCATCAGCAGCAGGGTCCCGGCAACGACCAGGATTTCTTTGTGGCGCCCGAGGTTGACTACCCGCATCAATAGAATCACCACCAGCGCCGAGATGGCAAGGGGAATGAGGGGAAGCATCAGGATCATGGCGATCAACCGCAGTGCGTAACCCGGGCCCCGGCCTTCCAAAATTCCGTACTGCACCAGAACGGG
>DBFQ01000098.1:15023-30935 GCA_002294665.1 Candidatus Aminicenantes bacterium UBA876 | reverse complement strand
CTGGGAATAATGCCGTTGATTCCCGCTCCTTCGATGCCGTGATAAATGGCGGTTTCCTCAAAGCGGGCCATCTGGCGGCAGGCGGTTTCCAGGGGGGCCAGGTCCGGATTGCGTACCCCCCGTTCCAGGTGCTCCAGTTCTTCCATGGACAGCGTGAAATCGACGCGGGCCTCCAGCAGGGGCTGAGCCTGGCGCAGACCCCAACGCACGCCTTGAACCGGTTTGTCCGCCAAATCCAGGCTCACGCGCCCCAGGTTGACGGCGGCCAGGGTCCAGCCGGAAGGACCCTCAAAATCAACCAGTTTACGCGCGGACAGATTGCCGCGCAGGGTCTTGCGGGCTTGTTCGTCTATTTCATTCCAGGCCTGACTCCCCAGTGGAGCCATGTTTCGTTTCAACAGATCGCTCATTTTGATCCTCCCTGTTTTAAGTTCCCGATTCCCAGGCTGCCGCTTGCCGGCGGCGGATTGCTCCCGGAACCTTCTTCCTGTTCACCTTCTTCAATCTCGGTGATCGAGCCGGATTGGAAAAGGTAGGTACGCAACTCGGTTTCAAATTCAGGGATCTGGCGGCGCAGCCATTCCAGAACCATGGCTGCGTGCTCGATCTCTTCGTTGCGGTTGTGGATCAAAATTTTCTTCAACTCATTGTCGCTGGCGACATCCGCCCGCTGGTTGTACCAGTCAACGGCTTCCAGTTCTTCACACAAACTGGCGAGCGCGCGGTGGATATTTTCGGCTTCCGGTGAAAGCCCGGATTCATGATAAACCGTACTCATGGTTTGCCTCCTTTTTATGCATTACTGCCATGATTGTAACAAAGCGCAATAATCGGTGCAAATCAGAGTTTAGTACAGAATGTGATCACCATGGTTCCGCCATTCGTGGAACAATTGCAGGCATGATGATCGTTCCAGGGATATGCGCTCCAGCAGGATCGTGGAAGGTTCATCCCGGATCAGGGCATAAATTTGGCGGTCGGAAAACCCGATTTCTTCGGCGTCATTGCGGGTACAGCCGAAATAGAGGCGGGGAATACGCGCCCAGGCGATGGCTCCCAGACACATGGGACATGGTTCGCAGGTGGTGTACAGCACACAATCATCCAGGTGGGGACGGTCGAGAACTCCGGCGGCACGGCGAATGGCCAGGATTTCGGCATGGGCCGTGGGGTCTTTTTGCCGGAGAACCTCATTGTGCGCGCTGGAAACAACCGAGCCGTTCCGTACAAGCACCGCGCCGAACGGGCCGCCATGTCCGTTACGGATTCCCCGCAGCGCTTCTTCGCGGGCCAGGCGCATGAAATCATCGTTCGCCATCGATCTCACTCTCCCTGACCGGCGCGGCGGATGCGGGTGGTGGGGCCCAGCAGGATCACGATGTCTCCGGTCCGGAAAACTTCATCCGGACCCGGGTTGAAACGCATGTCCGCTCCGCGCCGGATCGCTACGACCATGGCTTCGTACCGTTCACGCAGTTGTGACCGGCGCACAGACTTGCCGTTCAGATCCGAATCCGGCTCGATGATGATTTCTTCCAGGGACAGGTCCAGCATACCGGGTTGAGACACGATGTCCATCAGGTCTACGACGTTGGGTCGCAGAACGCTGTTGACGATGCGTTTGGATGAAAGCAGGTTCGGTGCGATAACGCGGTGGGCGCCGATCCGGCGCAACTTGACCTCGTTCTGGACATCCAGTGCGCGGGCGATGATGGTCAAGCCGGGATTCATTTCCTTGACCGTGAGCACTGCGAACAGGTTTTCCGCGTCTGTGGACAGCAAGGCGATGAATGCACGGGCGGTGCGAATGCCGCATTGTTCCAGCACATCCTCATGGGTTGCGTCCGCCCGTATCACCCTGTGTCCCCGTTCTTCGGCCAGGGCGAAACGTTGTGGATCCGGATCGATGATCAGGCAATCCAGGTCATGATCCGATAATTCCCTGGCCACGATCTCGCCCATGCGCCCGTATCCGGCGATGACGATATGGTTTTTCATGTTTGACAGGGCTTTCATGCGTCTTCTCCCGAGAACACTGCGCACCCGGCTTTCCACACCATGCTCCACCACCGTGGAAGCAATGGAAAAAACCAGGCCCAGGCCGCTGAGAATCACGAAGATGGTAAAAGCCTTCCCGGCCCGTGAGAGGGGAAAAACTTCGTGATAACCAACGGTTGTAATGCTGATCAATGTCATGTACAGCGAATCGCCGATCGTGGCCTGCTCGATCAGCATGTACCCCACGGTGTCCACCGCCAGCAGCGCCAGCAGCAGCATGGTCAGAATCGTCATCCGTGAAGTCTTTTTCATAGCGATTCCATTTTAGCAGAAGCGAAAATAGTGGGAAAGGAAAGCCTATCCCTTTATTCCGGTGTTTTGCGGCACGGGATCAGCCAGGTGGCGGCCAGGGCGGTTGCCCCTGCGACCAGGAATGTGAGCAGGCGCGAAGTGATCACCTTGTCCATGCCGCTGGAGATCCACGAAATCGTAAATAGCATTCCCACAATGATCGTTGCCAGAGCGGCCCGGCCGTGAAAGCGTTTCCAGAACAAAGAGAGCAGGATAACCACGGAGAACGTGCCGCCGATCCCCGCCCAGACATAGCTGACCAGGGTGAAAATCAGTTTTGAAGGTGAGAAAAAAGCCAGGATCAACGCCACCAGCGCCAGCAGCGCGGTGATCACGCGCGAACGCAGCAGATTGTCCGCGTCGTTTCCTTTTTCCTTTCGGGCCGGCTTGATCAGGTTTTCATTCAATTCCGTGGCGGAAAGGATCAGCAGTGAATCGGCGGTTGAGATCATGGCTGCAATGGCCCCGGTGATCAGAACGGCGGCGATGGCGGGTGGAAAGATTTTCAGCATGACCGCGGGCATGACGTATTCCTGGTCCTGTAATCCGCCGGGACCGAATATGGCCAGCCCGATCCAGCCGAGGGAAAGGGCGCCGATATAGGCCACCACGGTCCAGGCGATGCCGATGTTGCGTGCGCGCCTGGCCTGGCGGGCGGAACGGATGGCCATGAAGCGCATGCTCAACTGGGGCTGGCCCCCCAGGTAACCGAAAAACCAGGAGAATCCGGCGGCAATCACGATACCGGCCCCGAATCCCGAGGCCGTTCCCGTCAGTGAGGTGAAGGACGGCCCGGCTTCTGAAAGGGCGCCGCCGATCGAAGCGGCGAACAATCCGGGATGATTGGAAATATAGATGATGCCGACGATGGGTCCGACTACCAGGGCCGTGATCATGACCAGGGCCTGGATGACATCCGTGTAGACCACGCTGCGAAAACCGCCGTAAATGGTATAGGGCACGATGATGAGCGCCGTGATGAGCATCCCCAGCCGGGGATCGATGCCGAACATGGTGTGCAGGGTTTTGCCGCCGCCGAGGAATTGGGCGCCGACATAAAAAAAGAAAAAGAAAACAATGGTGGCGCTGCCCACCATGCGGATTTTATTGCCCACTTCTCCGTGCTTGCGCGCGATGTACTCGGTATAGGTATTGACGTTGAATTTTTCCGCTTCATCGCGCAGACGCCAGGCGATCGCGACCCAGGCGGTGATGATGCCCGCTACGCATCCGATCGCGGTCCAGATTTCGGTTAATCCCGTGGCGTAGGCCGCGCCGGGAAGTCCCAGCAACGCCCAGGAGGATTCACCTGTGGCCCGCTCGGACAGGGCCGCGGCCCAGCCGGGCAGGTTGCGGCCGGCGATGGCGTAGTCGGAGCCGGTTTTGACCTTGCGGCCCTGGTAAAGGCCCCAGAGGATCAACAGGCTGATATAAGTGATCATTACGGCAAGGATCTGAGTGGTCTGGGTTTCCATGTCATCTCCTGGTCATCATGCGGCGATTTCTTCAGGCTTCATGATTATTCTAATGGAAGGCCCGCAGGCTTTTCAAGCCGGAGTTGGCCGCAGGCGGGTGTTTTTTTGGAAGACGGATGGATCCGGGAAGATGGGAAAGAGTCTGGTTGTGCGTTTTTATCCTTTCATTGTATTTTAGATCAAAATCCGGTCGAAAAAGGATTTATTCGCTGCTACAATAAACATCCTGCCGGATCGCTTCGGATCCAGGCATAAGCCGCCGGTATTGTGAGGTGATATGAAGCATCTTTTGCACAGCATTCTGGTCCCGGTTTTCCGTTCGCGGGGTTCCCTGGAGGAATTGGTCCGGAGGGTGGCGCAAACCATGCGCGAGGCCGGGATTGAATTTGAGCTTGTGCTGGTGGATGACGGCAGCCCGGATGACAGTTTTGCTGAAATCCGCCGGCTGGCACTGCGTCATCCTTTTATCCGCGGGTTCCGACTGTCGCGGAATTTCGGCCACCAGGCCGCACTGACCGTGGGACTGCAGCAGTGTCGCGGTGATTTTGTGGCGATAATGGATGATGACCTGCAGGACCCCCCGGAAATATTGCCGGTGTTCTTTTCGCGCCTGTACCAGGACGCGGACGTTGTATACGGAATCCGCCGGCAAAGAAAAGAGAACCTGTTCAAGCGTGCGGCTTTCGCGATTTTTTATCGTTTGATCAGCGCGTTGTCCCGTGTCCGGATTCCCCTTGACGCGGGTGATTTCTGCGCCCTGCGTCGACGTGTGGTGGATGCCATGCTGCAGATGTACGATGCCAACCCCTTCCTGCGCGGCACGCGCGCCTGGGTGGGATTCAATCAGGTCGGTTTGGAATATGAACGCGCTGAACGCGTTTGCGGCAAGTCCGGTTACAGCGTGACCCGGTATGTCCGCATGGCCGTCACGGGGATCATGATGTTTTCCCATGTTCCATTGCGCCTGGCCACGATATCCGGCCTGCTGATCTCCGCCCTCTCTTTCGGCTTCGGCTTGAGCATGTTCGTCAAATGGCTGATCAAACCCTTTGACGTACCCGGATATCTGTCCACGTTCATCGCCATTACCTTCCTGGGGGGGGTGCAATTGATTTCGATCGGCATCATCGGTCATTATCTCGGGTACCTGATTGAGAACAATCGACGCTGGCCGGTGGCGTTCATCGCTGAAGACACGGAAAAAAGCGGGGAAAACAGGCAATCGGACACCGGTAAAGCCTGATCGATAAAAGGAAAAGGTCATGATCAATTCAAACAGAATCCGCAGCCTGGTGTTGATCGGCATCGCTTTGCTGAGCTTCACGATCTGGTTCGCCGACGGGTATTTCCAGTGGGTGAACTCAGACACCGCGGGGGATGCGTACGCGCTCGCGCAGGGAATCGATTTTCCCCGGGCGCTTTTTTCCAACCATGAATACCGCGCGCGTGTTTCAGCCACCATCCTGGCATACATTCCGTTTCACACCGTCGGATACCTTTATCGCGAGTTGAGCGGCGATCCGGTCACGGCGCTTTATGTTTCTCAGGGCGTTATGGCCGGAGGGGTCTTCCTGCTGCTGGTGTTGATTTCCGCGGCCTACGTCTCCACGGCAGCGCCGCTGCGATCGCAACGATTCCTGTTAAGCGCGGCGATGGTATTGCTCTTTGCCATGTGCCTGCCCCCGTTGCCGTTACACAATTCGTTGTCGCTGACCCTGAGGTTCGGGCACCAATCCGTCATGTGCCATTATATCGGTGCCATGGCCATCGTGCTGGCGGCGTTCTTTCCTTTCTGGCGTTACCTGTTTTCCGGTGTATGGCTTGGCCGGCGCGATGATTCGATGTGGAAATGCGGTTTTTATGTGCTGATCACGGCCGCGGTTTTTTCTTCAACCGTAATGATGATCTGGATGGGTATAATGGCGGCTTTCGCGCTGTTGTCGATCGTATTCTGCGCTTTCAGAAACCGGCGCGATCCGGGGCGTGTCCCGGTTACGGAAAAAAAATGGATCCACGACCCCAGGATTTTTCCCCTGTTACTGGTTCTGTTCCTGGTTGTGTTTGCCGTTTGGGTTGAGTCGATGACTGCGCGGGGAGGCGGATCCCTGCAAAGGACGGATTTGATTCAATATATCGGCGTATTTTTCCATTTCCTGGTCAGCCCTTGGGGGCTTGCGATCGCGATGACCTGCATCGCGCTGATCCTGATGATCCGCAGGTGGAATCTGCGTGGAATCAGCTCGGAGCGGCTGGCATTGCTGGCCCGGGTTTTTCCCTGGCTGCTGGCCGCCAACATGGTTTTTTTGTTTTTCATCGGTCTGCCCAGGGTCCGCTACCGTTTTGACGGTTACAACCTGGGGCCGGATACGGCATTGCCCGCGACCTGGTCCATGGTATTGTGGATCATGGCCACGCTGGTGGAATCCTGGCGAACCCGGAGGCTGATCGGCGCGGCTCCAGTACTGGCCGTTCTGCTGCTTTCTAACGCACTGATTTTCCTGGATTTTTCCCCGCAATTCTACGCGTATCAAAATCGTGAAAGACAGAAAAGTGTTTTTCAGACGATTTTCCGGGCGGACAGGCAACTAGCGGTGGATGCGATATTGCCGATTCCGGTCGAAAACGTCGCTTTTACGCCGGCCAAGCTCCAGAAATACACTATCCCGATGCTGCGGGAAGGCGGCGTCATTTCACCGCAGCGGAAAGTAAAGCTTGTTTCCTGGGAAGCGTATGCTTCATGGTCGGGCGTTTTCCTTGCGGAAAACGGCCGCACGGACGGCAAATCGGCTGAAGCGGTACAGCCTTGAATACACAGCGGAAAGCCCGGCATAGCCGGGAATCATTCATGCTGTGCGCGAACACCATGACGGGGCATGATTATTGTGTCAGCGCTCTGCGGTGGGGGATGCGCCGGAGTGTTAATCTGAAGGCAGGTGAAAGAGGAAGCCGGCCCAGTGGTCGCGGCTGAGGCTGGCATCCAGGCAGAGGCGGGTGTCCCAGACAAAGCCGGCCCTGGTAAACAATTCGCGCGCGGCCGCCTCGGTGAGGCGGTAGATGGTGCGACGCACGCGGCCGTCACCCACCTTGGCAAAGTGGACACGGGGAGACAAGCCTTCCTGCATGATGGTCAGGAAGTATCCGCCGGGAGCCAGCAGGTTGCGGATCTGCTCCGCGGCCTCCAAAAGCGAATCCGGCGGCAGGTGGATCAATGAACCGCTGGCAAAAATACCGTCGAATGGTCCCATGCTGATGTCGGGGCGCAGGAAATCCATGACAAGAAATTGTGCTTCCGGTGTGCGTTCCCGGGCCACGGAGATAGATGCGGTGCTGATATCGATCCCGGTTACCCGCGCTCCTTCACGGGCGAGCCGCTTTGATTCATGGCCGGTTCCACAACCCAGGTCCAGAACGCGGGGAGATTGTCCCAGGCGTGCGAGAAAATCACGGATTACCGGCAACAGGACGGGATTGGCGTACCATTCGTCCGCGGAAGCCGGACCCGTCTCGTCGTAGTACTGGATGATGTCGCTGGTTTTCACGCTATTCCTGAGGGTTGCCCTGGTTTATGGAAACAAAGCCTGTTTCCTGAGTAAAATTATATCAGAAGCCGCCGCTCGCGGCAAGTTCATGCGTCCGGCGGGCCCGGCTGCCCGGGAATGCGCAGGGCCGGCAATTTCAGGGTTGGATGGATTTTCCCCGATGTCCGGTTGTATGTGGTTGATCTTTTGCTGACGGACGCTCATAATCAGGTGAGCTTGAGCGTCCGAATGCAAACTGCGGGCGATCTGGAGGGAATGGATCATGAAAAAAATGAATTTTCTGTATTCCGGTATCGTGCTGGTTGTCGCCGGTTACCTGGTGCGCGTGCTGGCATCTCCGCCGCGTGAATTGACCAACATGGATATCGCCTGCAATATCGTTTTTGTGATCGGCGTATTGATGATTCTGATCGGTGTGGTCCTGGAGGAAAAGAAGAAGCGTCGGTTGCGGCGAAAACAGGATTGAGTTTATCCGGGTTTTGCCCTTCCTGTGATGATTCCAGGCGTTCTGTGCGTCCGGGACGCCATGGAGGCGGAGTTTGAACAGGGAATTGCCCGCGCGGGAATGCCAGCATCTCCGCGAAAGAAGGCGGGCGCGGTTGTTTTTCAATCGCACCGCTTTCCTCTATCCCCTGATCGAATGGCATCTTTTTCCGCGTTACCGCCAGGCCCTCGAACGCCTCAAACTCCCCGCCGGGCTTACGGTTCTCGACCTGGCTACGGGGAGCGGAATCCTGGCCGCAGCCTTTTCCGGGCGGGGGCATCCCGTGAAAGGTCTGGATTTTTCCAGGCCGTTGTTGAAAAGGGCAAAAAAACGCTTTCCGGAAGTTGATTTCAAGGTCTTTGACCTGGTGGATCTTGCGATGATACCGCCGGACAGTTACGGGATCGTTGCCTGTGGATACCTGCTGCATGGCATCTCGCCGCGATTCCGCGCAACCGTTCTGCAGGAGATGGCTCGCATCGCCGCAGAATACATTGTTGTTTTTGATTATTGTTGTGACGGCGGATGGTTCGTACGCCTGATCGAGTGGATTGAAGGGCCTCATTACGCGGGGTTTATCGCCGGATCCAGGGAGCAGGAATTCGCCGTTGCGGGAATGGAGGTTGTCGATTCGTTTCACACGTCCGCGTTCGGCAGCACCTGGCTGTGCCGCCCGCGGTAAACTCGCTTCCGGAAATGGTTCCCGGGAACTCAGTGGGGATCGCCGGGCGGTTAACGATGCTTGCGCCGGCGCTTGTCCGCGGGAGGCGACTGGAAGTAGCGCTGTCCCTCGGGGGTCAGGCGTACGTACCAATTCCAATCTTCGCTACGGGTTTCGAGGAGTCCGCGTTTTTCCGCGGCTTCCATCAGTTTGCGCATTTTTGAATAGCCGTACTCGCGAATGTCGATGCGGTTGTTTTTCATTTCCTGAGCGATGATCGAATAGCCGACCCAGTCCGATTCATCTTTGTCTTCGCTCTTATGAATGGTTTCCAGCAGGTTGTAGATAATGAAAGGCAAGCGGATGCGGGATGCGCCGTTGTCACTGTCTCCGGGGTTGATACGGACCACCATTTCATTGGCGGACGTTTCCACGCGCAGCTGCGGGTCGCGTTCGGCGGCTTTCAGAACGAACGCTTTCCAGTAGCGGAATCCCAGGCGCTTTTCGTCGAAATTCGGGTTGAGCAGTTTTACGCGGACTTTCAAGGGGCCGAGAAGTGCGGGTTTATTGCTTTTCTCCATGAATTGGGCAGCCTCTTTGAGCAGGGCCACGGCTTCTTCCATGGACAGGCGCGTGGTTTCGGATTCTTCACTTCCGCTTTCGTCGAGTGTATCCGGAATCAGGTCGCGGTAATCCTTGTAGGAATCCGCAAGCAGCAACAGGTCTTCACTCGCGCTCTTGGAATCGCAGATGATGATGGTTTCGATTCCATGTTTGCGCAGGCTGAGCAGCAAGGGCCGGAAATCCGCGTCGCCCGTAACCAGAACCAGGTGACGGATATGCGGATATTGGAAAATGAGTTCAATGGCATGGGTGATCAGTGTGATGTCGGCGCTGTTTTTTTTTGACTTCGGCACATGGATCATTTCAAAAGAGTGGTCCGCCAGGATCTCTGAGGATTTCTTCAGGTGGGTGCGGGTCCAGTCACCGTATGCCATGGCTACGGCGATGCGGCCTTTCTCTCCGGCAAAATCGATCAGTCCGTTGATAAACATGGAGTCGTGGTGGGGGGTAACGTTCTCCACGTCCCACAATATGGCGATGGATTCATTCATGAAGTCTCTCCAGGTGATTGAAACATTGGTGACATTGTACTCCCAAACGGGGTTTGATGCCAGTCCCCGGCGTGAAGTCCGGGAAAAAAGAGGGGCTATTCCGGTATCATGGTGTTGAGAGTAAAGTTGGGTGCGGCAGGGGGGGGATCCTGCCGCACCCGGGGGGAGGGAGTTATTTGAGAGAGATTTCTAGGTTGTCGCTTTTCAGAAAACCGCCCGCGTATTCCGTTGTCTTTGAATACCGTGGCCTCATGAATCGCTTATCCCCAATCATCAGTTGAATTATAACCCACAAAATCCCGATTTGCAACAAAAAACGATAAAAAACTATCGAAAAAATTATTTTTTTTTGCGCGATTGAACGGGGTGGTTCTGTGCGCGTGATTCACCGGAGGAGAGGGCTGCTCTCCTCCGGTGAAAGTGAGAAGATCACGGTCAGATCTTGGATTTGAAGTCGATCTTGGCGGTCAGGTTGACGTAGAAATCGCTGTCATGGCGGATGCCGCTGTCGCCGGCCGCGTAAAAGACATACTTGACGTTGGGCGAGATCTTTACCATTTTATGAACCTTGAAGCTCAACCCGGCGATGACGAAGCGCGCTTTGGAATTGGCGCATTCAATGGGCACATAGCCGCCCGGATTCTTAAAGTTTTCATGGGTCAGGTGGTCATAGCGGGCAAACGCTTCCGCTTTTTTCGAAAGCTTGAGAATTGCCATGGCGGAGATAATGCCGTTGTTCTGGCTTTCGCCCGTTTCCGGAGACTGGTCGAGGTAGTGATACCCCATGCCCAGGCGTCCCCAACCGCCTTTCAACCCGCCGAACAATGTCAGATAGGTGACATCTTTGCCGTTGTCGGAGCCGTAGTGGGCATTGGCATCGAGAAACAGCGTCTTGTTTTCAAAACCGACGCGGCCGTATACGGCTTTTCCCTTGTTGTCTTCACCTTTCTCTCCGCCGTAATTGCCGAACATCAGGGTGTAAGTGAGACCACCCTTGGTCTTGCCATCCAGGGCTACGCCGAAGTCGCGGGAGCCGGCGAACTTAAAGAAATCAGGGGCGGTTTTTTCCACATAACGATAACCCCAGAACTTTTCGATGTGGCTGAAACTGGGGGGCTCAATGATACCGATCATCAGCTTCAAGCCTCCGGCCATTTTTTTGGCCAGGTGGGCGTTTTTGATAAAGGGATCCATTGTCCCTTCACCGTATGCGGGCGAATTCATTTCAAAACGCACCCGCGCCGACCAGCCGTCACCCAGGTCGGTGTTGTAGCCGAAGTAGATCCGTCGCAGCCAGAAACCGTGCTGGCCATTGATGGCGTCATTGTGATTGCCGGCAGCAATGTAGTACTCGGGGATCATGTATCCGCTGATGTCGTCGGCATGACCCGGAACGCTGAACACTGCCAGAAAAGCGATTGCAATCAATAGCATGGTCAGTCTTTTTGCCATGATTCCTCCTATGGAAAATGGACTGTACACATGCTAATCCGGCCTGGTTAAACCTGGATGAAATCTGAGTTAAATTATGGTGAATCCGCTCAACCAGGCTTTGCCGCGAGCAGGAGGTCTGCTAGTCACGTTTGTAATTGATTGCCTGTGCGCGCTTTTGTCGGCTGTGATTGAGCAGAACATCCAGCAAGCGAATCAAGGCCAACAGGAACGCAATTTTCAGGCTGACATCCGCGGTGAAGAAATGACGGGTGATCTCCATCGCGTCGCCGTGAAACGTGATGATTCCATTGACCAGCGCCATCATCAGTGTGAACAGGAGCATGGGGTTGGACTTGAGTGAGAATAGAGCGATGACCAGGATAGCGAAAGCCATGTACAGGGTGACCGGACCGGGGAAGTGGAAAATGTTCGGGATCAGAAGGTTGTCGCCGGAAAGATGTTGCTATCATGCAGGAACAGGTCTGCGAAAAGGAAGCATCAGGAAGTGGAACCGGTTACAGCTTGATCACGGCTGAATATATTGAGGAGCGATGGAGTCAAGACAGGAGCCTAGCCTGTCAGCAGGAATGGCATGCTGTCAATCTCCGCTGGGCCCGAAGCGGTGTGTTCAGTCGATCGGCTTTGGATCCAGGGGCAGATGAACGCGGAAAGTGGTGCCGTGATTCGGCCTGCTCTCCACGTTGATCTCGCCGTTGTGCAACAACACGATGTGTTTGACGATCGAGAGCCCCAGCCCGGTACCGCCGGTTTCTTTGGAACGGGACACATCGACTACGAAAAAGCGTTCAAAGACACGCTCACGCAGTTCCGGCGCAATACCGATTCCGGTATCCTCTACCTTGAGTATGGCCCACGTTGAGTCGGCCTGCAGCGAAACCGTTACGGTTCCGTGTTCAGTGTACTTGACGGCATTGTCGAGCAGGTTGACGAGCATATCCTCGAGGCGGGAAGGATCACCCGTAACCGCAGGCATCTGCTTCGGCAGCTCGAGAACCAGTTCCAAGCCTTTCTGACGGATTGCGTTGTCGAACATGCGTGCGGTGTGCCGCACAAGGTCCGCGAGGCAGACCGGTTTTGTCTTCAGTTGAAAATTCTTGTCTTCCATGCGTGAAAGCAGCAGCAGGTCACGAATGATGCGGATCATGCGCTCCACATTGCGGCGGATGATCTGCAGGAATTTCATTCCTTCCTCGCCCTTGACTTCTGTTTCGAGTACTTCCAGAAAGCCCTTGATCGAAGTCAGGGGAGTCTTCAATTCATGCGATACATTGCCCACGAAATCGCGCTTGATGGTTTCCAGGCGTCGCCGCTCCGTGATATCCATGAATGTCACGACGTATTCACCCGCTCCCGGCAGCGGCGTGAGATTCACCAGATAATTGCGCTCCATCCATTCGATTTCCCCGGAAATATTGCGCGGAGAAGCGAACAGGGATTGAATCATGGTGTTGAATTCAGTGCTGCGAAGTAGTTCCCAGTACTTCCTGTTTTTCGGGGCATCAACCCCGACCATCCTGTCGAAACTGCGGTTGGAGATGAGCACGGTGCCGTCAATGGAGATTACCGCCAGGGCTTCACGCATGGTCGAAAAAATGGTCTCCAGCTGATTCTGTTGCCGGGACATCTCGGAAAACATCTCGGATTGACGGCTCACCATGCGGTTGAAACTGGAAGCAAGTTCACCCAGTTCACCCCGGTCGGCAACGTGTACGCGGGTAGTGAAATCTCCCTCGGCCACAGCGCGCGCGGCCCGGGCCAGGCCGCTGATCGGGCGCGAGATTCTGCGCGAGTTAAAATAGGTCAGAACCAGGGATAACAACAAAAGCGATATCAGAATCAGGAGGATCCGGGTCTCCAGTTTGTGGCGTAGATCGCGGATGGTTTCCGTCGTCATGCTGACGCGCAGGACAGCGTTGACTTCGGAGTTTTCACGCAACGGCAGGGCGACGTAGAGCATGTCGGCCATGATGGTGCGGCTGAACCGCAATCGGCTGGATAAAACGCCGGCCAGGGCGGCGGATATTTCCGGTCGATCGCTGTGGTTGTCCATGTTTTCCGGCAGGGCGCTGGAGTCGGCGCGCACGCGGCCGTCCGGAAGAATGATGCTGATTCGCGCGTTGATGCGCTTTCCCATCTGTTTAACCCAACCATCCAGATTATCCGGGTCGCTGCGCAACATGTCCGTGATCGCGGGCTCAAGAGAACGGCCGATTTGCTCCAGATGGCTGCGCAGGTCGTTGCGGTGCCATCGTTTCAGGCTGGTGGCCGTTAGAATGGTGATCAGGGATACGGCAATGACGAGAATCAGGGCTCCGGCCCAGAAAGTCTTGAAAAACAGGGTCTTCTTCATGGATCGATCTTGTATCCCACGCCGCGGACATTGCGGATCATATCGCCGTATTTGCCCAGCTTGTCACGCATGTTCTTGACATGGACATCGATGGTACGGTCGATGACGAATTTGTCATCGCCCCAGAGTCGGGACAAGAGCTTTTCGCGGCTGAACACCCAACCGGGGCGTTCGGCCAATGTGCAAAGGATCGTGAACTCGGTGCGCGTCAACTGGATCTTTTCCCCTCCGGCAATTACCTCGTGGCGATTCAGATCAATGTGAAAGTCATCGTTTACGCTGATACGCGAGGCGCTTTCACCGGATTCTCCCGCGTTGCGGCGCAAAACCGCTCGAACCCGCGCTGTGAGTTCCCTGGTGGAAAAGGGCTTCACCATGTAATCGTCAGCGCCCATATCCAGGCCCTGCACGATGTCGTCCTCTTCGCTTTTTGCCGTCAGCATCAGAATCGGTATTTCTTCCCAGCGACGGTTGGACTTGACCTTCCTGCAGATTTCAATGCCGCTGATGTCGGGGAGCATCAGGTCCAACAGGATCAGATCCGGACGTTCTTCTTTCAGGTATTCAAAGAACGGCAGGGCCGCTGCAAAGGTTTTGACTCTGAATCCCGCTTTCTCGAGGTGCACGCGGATCAATTCCAGTATATCCGGCTCATCCTCAATGGCAGCGATGACAGGCTGTTGATTTTCCATTGATGATCTCCCTCAAGCATTGTCGATTAAGCATACTCCAGAACGCAAACTACCTCAAGTTTGTTAAGGAAAGATAAAAACCAGCTGTTCAACTTGAACTCACAGAGAGAAAGCCCGGATATTGTAGGGCGAAATAAAGACGAGTCGCCGGAAAAACCTCAGGCTTCTGCAGGGAGAAATCCTGGCGCATCGAGAAGTGTCGACCTGCAGATCTTCAGGAAAACGCCCTGCAGCACTCCCAATTGCGCCCTACTTCTTTTCCCCGTCAACTCCCTAAACTTGGTTTCATATTTGGAACATTTGGATTTTGGTCATTTGGATATGTTTGGGATTTGGAATTTGGGATTTGAATGCAGATGGCTGGTGGCAAGAGGCAGGAAGAGGTGACAGACGTACAGGCGAAAAATTTTTCGCCCCTACTGATTTTCTCCCCTCAACTCCCTCAACTTCCCGTTTCTTTCCTTTACCGTGTACTCCAGCCGCGCCGGTTCAGCGTCAATCCGGCTACGGTGAAGACCCAGATTGTGCATACGGCGCTGAAGAGAGAGAAGAAAACCACGTAAGGAAAATCGCGGTGTCCTTCTATGCGGATATAGTACAGCATGTAAAAGAAGCCGAACAGAACCGTATAGGCCAGGGCACGGAAGAGAAAGGAATTGTTGATCAGGCCGGAAAAAAGGAAAAAGTAAAACCAGACGAAGTGCAGGATGATCAGTGATATGGTGGTTGAGAATTCAAAGAAAGGCAGGAAGCGGTTGCCGCGACGACGGTTGTTGAACATGAATCCGGAAAAGATGGCGCTTTCGCGGATATTGCTGCGGGCCCAACGGGTCAACATGCGCAGCATCTTGCCCGGGTTTTCCGGCACAATGGTATGGCAAACGGCGTTCTGTTGGTAAAAGGTGCCGTGGCCGGAGCGAAGAATGTGGTTGGTGAGGCTGCGATCTTCGCCGTAGGTGCAGGATTGGTTGAAAAATTTCTGTTCGCGCCATTCATCGATGATTCCGGCCAGCATCGAACTCCGGTAGGCGGAAAAAGCGCCGGAAAGGCAAAGCACGTTCTTGAACGTGCTCTGAACCGCACGGGTGTAGTCGAACGCCATGGCGAAATGGGCGTTCAGCATGCGGGTAAACACGTTGGCGCGGTAATTGTCAATACGGATGCGTCCGGTCGCCGCGGCAATATCCGCACGCAGAATCATCGGCGCCAGTATCCCCCGCAGGGCGGCGGGCTCCAGGCGGGTATCGGAATCGACGGTGACAAAGAACGGCGTGTGGCAGGATGAGAACGCATGATAGATCCCCTCGCGTTTGCCGCGGTTGCGTTTGAATCGTTCAAGGCGGATCAGCTTGGGATAACGTTCTTTCGCCCGTTGCATGTGCAGCCAGGTATCGTCTCCGGAACCGTCATCGATCGCGATGATGTGCAGGCGGTCCTGGGGATAATCGCATTCCGCGATCGATACCAGGGAACGGTAAATGCCGAGACCTTCGTTGTAAGCGGGCACGGCCACGGTCACATGGGGCCACTGGGCGTCCGAGATTGAATCGATCGCTATCGGCCGGTAACGAAACCAGAGCCAGGTTCGGACGACCAGTGAAGAGACAAAGATCAGGCCGGAAATGAAAAGCAGGTAGCGCAGGATGACACCCCGGGTCCCACTGAACTCTGCGGCGCGCCAGGTAAAGAAAAGGTTCTCTTTTACGGCGAACCAGATTACGATGATGCCGAAGGCCATGACGGTGACACGAAACAGCGGTTCAAGGAACTCCCAGTTCAGTGGGCGTTTCTG
>DBFQ01000098.1:0-15015 GCA_002294665.1 Candidatus Aminicenantes bacterium UBA876 | reverse complement strand
ATCAATCGCCTGTTCGAGGATGAATTCCTGCAGGACAAGGAGCAGGGCCTGGGTGTGCGGCCGTGGACTCCGGCTACCGATATCTATGAGACCCAGGAAGAGTACGTGTTCCGCCTGGAGTTGCCCGGTATCAAAAAGGATGATGTCAAGGTTGAATTCGACGGGGATACCTTGACGATTACCGGTGAACGCAAGGAAGAAAAAGAAGTCAGGAAAGAAAATTTTCACCGCATTGAACGTTTGAGCGGAACCTTCAAGCGTTCATTCAGCATTCCCAAGAACGTGGACGCGGCCAAGATCGCCGCGACCATGAAAGACGGCGTGCTGGAACTCAAGGTACCCAAGGTCGAAGAGTCCAAGACCAAGGCGATTCCAATTTCCGTCAAGTAAGACCGATCCATCCGGATCCAGGGGCGGCCCTTCGGGACCGCCCTTTTTTTTCCCTTTTCCAATGAGATGCAGTCGGGCGGAACTCCAGGTTCTGCAGGGCGAAACCGCAGGCTTATGAAGGGGAACCTCCTACCGTACGGGAAAAGATCGCCCTACAGATCTCTAGCGAAACGACCTGCAGTATTTCCTTTTGCGTCCTACTTCTTTTCCGCCCTCAACTCCATCAACTTCTCTATTCCCGGGCGATTCGCGAACCGCCCCTTAAAACGGACCCCAGTTCATCAGTACCGGCGGAACCAGCATGATCAGGCTGAATCCAATCAGTACCAGCATGATCGGCAGGAACCAGCGCGCCCATTTTTCCCAGGGGATGCCCGCGATGCCCAGCACTCCCATGGTGACGGCTGAAGTCGGCAGAATGGGGTTGACGAATTCGCACAATTGAAAAGCGTAAACCGTGGTCTGGCGGGTGACTCCGACCAGGTCGCTCAATGGGGCCATGATCGGCATGGTCAGCGCCGCCTGCGCGGTACCGGAATGGATAAAGAAGTTGATGAATGACTGGGTCAGAAACATCATCTGGGCGGTAACGATGCGGGGAAAGATCGAAATGAATTGGGATGCATAATACAGCATGGTATCGAGGATCTGGCCTTCCTGGGCAACGATCAGAATGGCACGGCCGCAGGCGATGATGAAGGCCACGTTCATCATGTCCCTGGCGCCCGTGATGAAATGTGCGGCCATGCGGCTGGGAGCAATGCCGCCGGCGAAACCGGCGGCCAGCCCCATGCCCAGGAAAACCGCGGCGATGGCCTCGATATACCAGTGTTGCAGCAGGATCCCCGCCACCAGGATCAATATGCCGCCGCCGAAAATCCACAGCACCAGCCGGTGACGCGAAGTCAGTTCCGCGGTTGCGGACGCATTGTCCGGCTGATCTGTTTTCAATCGCTGGCGGTCGATTTCGTAGACCGGACTGGCAGCGGGGTTGCGCCGTATGCGGGCGGCATAAAGCATGACCATGGTAATCATCAGGCCGGTACCCAGCACCCAGGATAGTAGGCGGTAGGAGAGCCCGGAATACAGCGGCAGGTCCGAAAGCCCCTGGGCGATACCCACGGTAAAGGGATTGAAAAAGGCGGCGGCGAAACCGGCGGCGGCGCCCAGAAAGGGGATGGCCACGCCGACGATGGAATCATAGCCCATCGACAGGGCCAGGGGGATGAACACCACGATAAAGGGGATGGTTTCCTCACACATGCCGAAAATCGAGCCGGCCAGGGAGAATACGGTCATCAATACGGGAATCACCAGTCCCCGCAGGGCCGGCCTTCGGGCGAATGTGGCCGCGAGCCGGCGGATGGCCTGGTCAATCGTTCCCGTTTCCTGAATCACGGCGAAAGCGCCGCCGATGATAAAGAGAAAAGCGATGATGAGAGCGCCGTCCTGAAAGCCCCGCACTGGAGCGGTCAGCAGGATTGCGGGAGACAGCGTCTCTTTGGACATGTAAGTAAAGGTCCCCGGAACCGTGACCTGGCGCGCCGTGCCTGCCACGGTTTTTCCGATTCGTTGAAATGAGCCGGAAGGCAATATCCAGGCAAGCGCGTACACAATTAAGACGATCAGGTAGATCAATACCAGGGTATGCGGCAGTTTAACGGATTTTTTATTCATCGTGGTCGCATGATTCATGCAGCGGTCCTTTGTATTCCGTTTGACTCAATCGACTACTCTTTGATCTTGAAATAGCGGATGGCCAGAATCGAGAAAAGCAACGTATAGCCCATCAGTACGGCATAATGCCATATCAAGGTATCGATACCCTCATGGAAAAAAATCACCTTGTGGAAAGCGTCCATGGCCCACCAGGCGGGCACGGCCATGCCGATTGCGCGGATTGCCGGTGGAACGACTTCAATGGGCCACCAGCATCCTCCCAGGGCGGCGAACAGGTTGGCGAAAAGAATTGCCAGGCCGATGATCACCTCTTCCTTGCGAAAAACCGAGCCGAGGAAAATACTCAGCGAAGCCATGGAAGCGGAAAACAGGATGATGATGAAAAGAGAGAGCCATGGGTTGCCCAGGTTGAGTTTGAACAGCACCAGTCCCAGGCCCACCAGCATCGCTGCCTGAAGCAGTCCCGCAAGCAGCCTGCCCAGAAACTTCCCCGCCCATAAATCCGCCCTGGATATCGGTCCACTCATCATGCGGGATAACACCCCGCTCTGGCGATCGATCATCACGGTGATGCCGCCGTAGATCAGGATCAGGATCATTAACATGTGCACCAGGATACCGGGTATGACATGATCGAAACCGGAAGGCACCCGCGTGATGGTTCCCGGAGGAAATCCCGTCTGCACCGTGACCAGTTCCTGCAGCAGTTGTTCGCCGGGCGGCTCCGCCGCGGATTCAGGATTCAGGATCACGGCGGCGACCAGGCGCACCAGCGCCTGGATGATGCGGGTCTCGACGCGAATCGCCGCTTCACGGCTGGCATCGGGGTTCTTGATAAAAAGGAGTTTTTGGGCCTTCATTTCCTGAATGCGCTGGGAAAAATCAGCTGGAATCTGGAGCAGGCGGGTGAACTCCTGTGGCCTTGTCTTTACCGGTGTGATCACCATGTCCGGGTGATCCAGGGCGGCCAGAAAATAGTTTCCCCAACCGCCATTGTCATGGTTGATGACCACCAGCTCCGCTTTGGGGTTACTCTCGCTTCCCCTATAGATATTGCCGAAGATCAGGATCAGGAACACCGGGAACGCCAGGCTCCAGAAAAAGAATGCGCGATCGCGGACCATGCGTTGCAAATCCAGGCGGGCGATCAACCAGGGCCGGCTCATGGGTTGATCCTCCGGACCAGCAGCGGCAGGCTGGCCGCGGTCAACACCAGTCCCACTGCCAGCAGCACCAGGGTTGCGGTCAGGGGGAATTCGCCTTTCCGGATCAGGTTAGTCCCCTCGATAAACCAGTAGTTGGGGGTGAAGCGGCTGAACGCCTGAAATCCCTGCGGCAACTGGTCGGCCGGAATCATGCTGCCGCCGAGCGCCGCGAGCACCAGGATGACCGGCGCGGTAATGACGCCGGCCTGGTTGCGGTTGCGAAACAGCGAGTTAAGCAGCGCGAACAGTCCGCACAATGCCGCCAGGGTTGCGCCACCGAGCGCCATCAGATGCAGGAAGTTTCCCCAGCGGATCGCGAACACGATTTGACCCATCAGGGCCATCAGAATCAGGATGACCAGCCCCATGAGCCAGGCGGAGGTGATCTTGGCGGTTATGTATTGAATGGGTGGGATCGGCGAAAAGAGCATACGCCTGAGCGTGCCGTCTTCTTTTTCCGCCAGGATCTCGCGCATGAAGATCTCCACGATAAACATCATGAACAGAATGGCCATGCCCGGCAGGATCATGGCGAATATGGCCGCGGTGTTGAAAACAGGTTCATCCCGGGTTGGCTTTTCTTCTGATTTTTCCTGACTTTCGAGCCCGACCAGCGGAGGATCCAATACCTGATTCAGGCGCTTGATTTTGGGGCGCAGCGAATCCAGCAGCCGCGTGAATTCAGCGCTTTCTATCTCGTCGAAGGGTCGGTCCCAGAGCGGGCGCATCACGGCCAGTTCCTCACGGAAAACCGCCTGCGCCGCCGCTGTCAGCACGGCCACGGTGCGGGTGAATTCCTCGACCACCCCGGGCAGGAATTGTTCGGAAGGGTTTTTAACCACTTCCAATTGCGAGGGCCGCGACAGAAAGATGTTTTCGGTGAATTTTTCCGGGATCACCAGCAGCGCGGACGCCTTGCCCGCGGCGATCTCCCGGCGTCCCTGCTTTTCCGTTACGCTTTCGGTGCGGAACATGTCAGCGAAGCGTTCCTGTTGAAAGGCCTGCATCAGCATGCGTGCACCGAAATTGCGGTCCTTGTCCACGACCAGCACGCGGATGGTCAACTGACTTTCCTGTTTGCCTGGGGAAAATACGACCCCGAACACAGCCGTCATGATCAGGGGAATGAGGGTGAGGATGATGATCCCGGCCGGAGCGCGCAGGCGTCGGCGAAAATCACGCTTCAGGATCAGCAGGATGCGCTTCAATCTCTCAGGCTCCTGCCGGTCAGTTTCAGAAACACCGTTTCCAGGTTGGGAGACTGAATTTTCAGGTCGCTTACCGCCACGTTGCCCTGAAACAGGGTCTCCAATATGCCCGGGATTTGTGCCGTGCTGTCCAGGGCCAGGGTGAGGTTGTGGTCTTCAATCGCGAACAGGTCCGACGCGGGCAGGTTTCCCAGGACCTGTGATATTTCAAAGGCCGAAAACTCGCCACTGATACGGATGATTTCCCTTTCACCGACGATACGGGTCAGTTCGTCCAGGGTGCCCTGGGCCAGGATGCGTCCCTTGTCCATGATCGCCACACGATCGCACAGGGATTCCACTTCAGCCAGTTGATGGGTGGTGAATACGACGGCGGTATGGTCGGCCGCGGCGCGGCGGATGATATCGAGAATTTTTACCTTGGCTTGCACGTCAATGCCGACAGTCGGTTCATCCAGCAGCAACAGCCTTGGTTGATGGATCAAGCCGATGGCGAGGTTGAGGCGGCGTTTCATGCCGCCGGAAAAATTCTTCACCGGTTCTTTGGCGCGATCGTTGAGTTCAACAGTTTCGAGCAGGTAGTCGGTGCGACGGCGCAATTCCTGTCCGGAAAGCTTGTACAACCCCCCCCAGAAGTAGAGGTTTTCCCTGGCGCCCAACTCTTCAAAAAACGCCATATCCTGGGGAACGATACCCATCTCGGCGCGCAATTCCCGGTCCCGGAAAAGATCCTTGCCCTGGAAACGCACACTGCCGCCGAAATCGCGGACCGTACCCGAAAGGATTGAGATCAGAGTGGTCTTCCCGGCGCCGTTGGGCCCCAGCAGCCCGAAAACCTCACCGGCACGCAAGTCGAGGTCAAGGTCGTCCAGGGCGCGAATCTCACCAAACTGTTTTGTCAGGCCACGGATGGCCAGGATCGGCTCATTCATGAAGAATATATACCCGAGACGTGAATGGAATACAAGATTGGCTTGAATTCCATTTTCGAGTAGAGTATATATGGCTCATGATTCCGGATATTCAGTCAAATACGTTGAACGACCTGCTGGAAGAGTTGGCCGGACGGTATCTGGATCGGCCGGCCCTGGGTTGGGCGAACCAGGATCCCATCACCTATGGTGAATTCATGGACCGGGTCAGCCGCGTGGCTGAGTTGCTGCGGGAATCCGGTATCGGCCATGGCGATCGCGTGGCGATACTGGGTGAAAACTCGCCGAACTGGGGGATCGCCTACTTTTCCATCATACGCGTAGGTGCAGTGGCCGTGCCCATCCTGCCCGATTTTCCCGAGTCCGATATCCGTCACATCCTGATGGATTCAGAGGCGAAACTGCTGTTCGCAACCAGCCGGCAGATTGAAAAAATGGATGACCTGGGGTGCTGCCAGTTGAGTTCCGTCATCACCCTGGATGATTTCCAGACCGAATTGCCGAACATCCAGGTGCAGACGTTTTCCCATACCCTGGACCGGGCGCTGGATTTTATCAAAAAATTTCCTGCAACCATCGGCCTGAAGTCCCGTCAGGTTTCGCCGGATGATACGGCTTCCATTATCTATACTTCCGGCACGTCGGGGCACTCCAAGGCGGTCATGCTGACACACGGCAATTTTACGGCAAACGTGAAAAGCACCCGGGGCCTGGCTCCCATAACCCGCGATTTCATTTTTTTATCCATGCTGCCGCTATCGCACACCTACGAATTCACGGTGGGATTTCTGTATCCGATGATCCACGGCGCGCAGATCCGCTATCTTGACCGGCCGCCGACACCGCGCGTACTGGAAGAAATCTGTGCCGCTCTTCGCCCTCACGCCATCTGTTCCGTGCCGTTGATCCTGGAGAAAATCTACAAAAAGAAAGTTCTCCCCATTCTGGAACAGAAGCGGATCGTGCGTGCGGCCCTGCGCGTTCCCCTGCTCCGCCGCAAGATCTACCGCAAGATCAACGACTCACTGATGAGTTTCTTTGGCGGGCGCCTGCAGGTGATGGCGGTCGGCGGCGCGCCGTTTAATTTTGAAGCCGAGCGCATGTTCCGGGCGATCGGTTTTCCCTATCTTGTCGGTTATGGACTGACCGAGGCCGCGCCATTGCTGGCCGGAGGTCCGATGGGCGACGAATCCATCCAGGTCGGTTCCATCGGCAAGGTAATTTCCGGAGTGGAAATCCGTATACACGAGCCCGAGGGAGATCCACCCATCGGCGAGATCTGTGCCCGGGGCGGCAATGTCATGAAGGGGTATTACAAAAATCCCCGCCAGACAGAGGAAGTACTCGACGCGGATGGCTGGCTGCGCACCGGAGATCTGGGGTATTTCGACCGCTACAACAATCTCGTGATTACCGGTCGCTGCAAAAACATGATCCTCATGTCCAATGGTGAAAACATCTTTCCCGAGGCGATCGAGGATATCCTCAACAGCATGTTGCTGGTCAGTGAAGCCCTGGTGCTGGAGCGCAATGGCCGCCTCGAAGCCTGGGTTTACCTGGATTACGACCTGGTGGATTCAGAAACCCGCGGCCAGAGTGAGGATGAACGGGGAAGGTTTATTGAACACACCCTGGCCCAGATCAAAGCCGATGCCAATTCCCGCCTTTCCACCTATTCTAAACTGTCCGCGGTGATTGAACGCAAGGAACCGTTCATCAAAACCGCCACCAGCAAAATCAAGCGATTCCTCTATACCCGTGACGGCGCGGTGTAACGCCCGGGAAGACCGTCTATCGCTGTTTGATATCCGGCTCCCGGCTTGGGGGTGAAGTCCTTAAGCGCAAGAGGAAGTGGTAAATGAAATCGCTGTAGCGGTTCATTTTGCGCTTGCCTTCAACCGATTCCGCGAAACGCCAGAAACCGTAGATCTTGGCCAGCTTGAGCAGGCGCTCACTGTAAGTCGCCCAGTTGAAGTCTTCATGGACGCGGCGAATACCCGCGACTGATACCCGCTGCCACAATTCAGCGTCCTTCTTGAGGTCGTGAAAAAAATGTTCCAGAGAAGATGCGATCAGCGCCGGATCTCCGGTATTGAGCAGGTAGCCGTTGCGACCATGATCGATGATTTCCGACGGGCCGCCGAACTTGGGACCGAACGTGGGAAGCCCGCTGACCATGGCTTCGAGGATGGTGAGTCCAAAGGCTTCAAAGAGCGCCGGTTGTACAAAGATTCCGCGTCGATCCGCGATGACGCGGTATACCTCGCCGGTATCCGATTTGGGTATACTCGGCAGCCAGCGGACGCTTCCCTCCAGCCCATGACGCTGAATCAATTCATGCGCACGCAGGATCTCGGTCTGCTCCTCACGGTCTTTTGAGTGGCCGGGATCGATGGCGCCGGCGGAAAAGACCAGGTTGCATTGTTCGCGCAGATAGGGGCTGCGGCCGAATGCATCGATCAGCCCGGTTATGTTTTTCACGCGGTCGAATCGAGCCATGGTGAAGATGGGAGGTTTCAGCGGTTCGTTCAATGTTCCGAAAATATCAATGTCCCGCGCGTGAAACAGGCGATCCTCCACGCGCGCGGTCTGTCTTGCGACCCGCTTATCCGCTTCAGAGTAGGGGAAATAGAGTTCGAAACTCACCCCCGGAGGGATCACGTTGAACTTCGGGCTGAACAGATCGAGTCCCGAAAGCACCTGAATGAATCCCGGCATGGTGAAATTCAGGTAGGATTCGTATTGACCCATGTGCGAGTCCGAACCCACGATCTCTTCACGGGTGCTGGTGATGATGAAGTCCGACTTGTTCATGCTCAGTATGTCGGCCATGAATTGACTGGAAAAATGGTAGTCTTTTTCGTATTCATGCCATTTCAGGTCCGCGTCGGGGTATTTGGTTTTTTCCAGGGCGTGTGAAATCGTGCACTGGATCACGTTGAAATGATCGGCCAGCAGGGTGGAAACCAGGTTGCCGTCGGAATAATTACCGATTACCAGGTCCGGGCGGCTTCCGAATTCCGCGGCCAGTTCCACGGCCGCGGTCTCGGCAAACCGCTCCAGGTAGGGCCAGACTTCGAACCGGGATACCCAGTGGGGCAGGATGTTCATGTGTTCATCGTGAAATGGAACCCGCAGGATCCAACTGTCTTCGGTCCGATAGATCGGCTCGCGCTTGACATCGCACCCGCTGTCGCCGGCATCGGGAATCAGGCGCGTCAATACCACGATCCGGGGTGTGACCCGCAACCCGCTGCTGGCGAGGCGCTCACGCAGGTGCTCTTCCAGCGCGCGTACCTGGTCCAGGATATAAATCACCTGGCCGCCGGTATCCGGCCTTCCCAGCACGTTGTTCTGACCGAACCAGCCATGCGGTGAAATGATTGCGATGCGGGAGATGATGGGCATGGGAACCCGTGAAATGAAGCGTTCCAGCAGGGAATCATCCGGCGCGTCAAACAGGTCGATCAGGCATTGCATGTTTTCCGCGGCGCGCTCCGTGGTGTCTCCCCATCCCGGCTCCAGCCCGCTGCGCCGCAGGCGTTGTTCGACCTGCTGAATCGGGGTCTCCGGCTTGCGTTGGCGCAACCACTCCGTGGTATGGCGCAACCGCCGCATCAGGGTAGTGACATCCGGCACTGAATTGCCGTTGACCAGAAGTTGTTGGCCGTCGTATTGGTGGAGTTTGAGAAACTCAAACAACTTCAGGTTCCACTCGTCCGGATTCTGAAACATGCGGCTGGAAAGGTAGCGATTCAGGAACAGGATGCCGTTGCCGATGTTGCGAAAATGCCGTACCCTGGGAGCGAAGTCGTAAAACGGCAGAAAATCGATGCGCAACGGGTTGGGGTGGGGGATATAGCCGGCGAAGCGGTCTTTGTGTTGCAGGTAATCGCCCACGTCGATCGCTTCCATATAACTGGCATTGGAATCAACCCGGTAATAATGAAAGTGAGCCGTCTCCGGGCGGTGCATGATATAGAGGTATTCACCCAGCAGGAACAATTCCTGGATATTGGAAAGGAAAATGAAAAGCGGCGATTCACGGCGTTTTGCCCGTTCGCAACGGGTTTCATCGCAGAAGTGAAAGTATCGCAGCAGGATATCGTTCTGGTGGAACAGGACCGGTTCTGCATCCATGAGCCCGGACATGAACTCGCGGAATTCTTTCTGCTCGCGGTTGGGGATCAGGCGGGATATCACGTTGCTCACGACGCACCTTCTCCGCCGGCACGCTTCCACCACTGGAAATAGGCGATTCCCTCACGGATTCCGGCTGCGTAGGGCGAGCGGGCGAAGTATACCCGGTGGCTCTCCCGCAGGGGCTCCAATTCCGGTTTGTGGTTGGCCACGACTACTGCGGCGCATTCTCCGCGCAGCATCCCGGCGTCGTTGCCGCTGTCTCCGCAGGCCAGGATATGGCCGGGTGGAATGTCCCATTTGCGCGAGAAATGTCGTACCGCCTTGCCCTTGGACGCGCGGAAAGGCAGGATGTCCAGGTCCCGTTCCGACGAGTATACCAGAGAATAACGCAGTTTGTGATCGGATAGCAGCTTGTGTATCCGAGCCAGGCGGTCTTTGCCCGGCCGCATGAAATAACTGATTTTGAAAGTTTGCATGGCCTCCTCGGGTTGGGGAGTCAGAAAATCGAGATCCGCCAGCAGTGCGCGGATTTTTTCCGGCTTCCAGTGGTGACTCAGCCGCGTGTTCCAGCTGCTGTCGACCAGCAGGTCCTCTCCATAGTAGATCTCCGTGCCCACCGCGGCGATCAATACATCGGGCATGGGAATGCGGTTGGCTTTCAAGTGGTCCAAAGCGGATTGCAGGTCGCGGCCCGTAGCCACGCCGAAACCCACGTTGTCCCGGTTTTGCTTGATATCCTCGACCAACTTTTCCAAATCGCGTTTCGGGCCGCCCGTGAGCGTGTCGTCGATGTCGCAGATTAAAAAATACCGCAGGGCGGCCAGGCGGCGCCCGATCGCCGGCCGGCGGCTTGCGGCGGCTTTTCCGCCGGACTTGATCAGGTCACGGATGCGTTTGGAGTAAAACTGGACATGGGCGTCCCAGGTATAGTACTGCCGGACGTTGACGATGCCGTTGCGGGACATGCGCTTCCACTCTTCGGAGTGGGTAAGAATTTTCCGGATCGCGGCCGAAATTTCCCCGCTGCTGTTGGGATCTACCAGGATACCGTTCTTCAGATTGGCAATGATATCGTGGGGACCGCCGTCGCGGGTCGCCACCAGCGGCACTCCGCTGGCCGATGCCTCGATCAGGGTCAGACCGAAAGGTTCAGTCAGCGCCACGTTCACGAATACGCCACGTTTTTCAGCCGCGATGCGGTACAGAGCCGGGACCTCGTATTCGGAGTCATGCCGCTTGGGAATGGCCATGCGCCCGTACAGGTCGTAGCGGTCCATGAGCAGGAGCATCTCAGTGAGAACTTCGCGTTCGTTTTCTTCTTTGGCTTCGATGTCTTTGCGGATTCCGGCGAAAATCGCCAGGTTCGCCATTGCCTGCAGGTCCGCGTCTTCGCCGTAGGCCCGGATCAGTCCGGAAATGTTCTTGCGCTTTTCAGGACGGCACAACGTCAGCACCAGGGGGCGGTCGGGATGGATGAGGAAGCGGTGCAACTCCTCCTGCAGATAGGCCTGGGCGAAGATCTGCGCGTCATGTTGCGGGTGTTCGGGCTGGTTATCCATGTAGTACGGGTGAAATTTATCCAGGTCGATGCCGGGGGGGATCACCGCGTACGCCGGGTCGTCTTTGTTTTCGTACTGGCCGTACTGGGTTTTGACTTCCTGGCTGGTGCTGGCCACTACCAGGTCGACGTGCTTGAGCACATCTTCCTCGGCCGCGATGCGCCGGCGCATGTTGAACCGCCGCTCGATCTCCTCCGGCTTGATCCCGTTTTCAAGCAGGCGCGCCTGTTTGGATCGGCCCAGGGAATGGCCGGTAAAGATGAAAGGCACGCCGAAATAGCGGGCCAGGCGTCGGGATACATACCCGGCATCGGCGTAATGACCGTGGAAAAGGTCGGGAACTTCACCCTGACGCTTGATAAAGGTGATGGTGCGGTTGACGAACTCATCCAAATGCGTCCACAGGCGTTCTTTGCGGATGTACTTGAGGCCGCCGCAACGCATGCGCACAATGTGGCATTTTTCGTTTAATTCCTCGATTTCCTGCGCGTAATCCTCGGATACGCGCGGATCCGAGATCAGGCGGGTGAACAGGTCGACGCGGCGGACACCGGCAAGCCGGCTGAGATTTTTGGCCAACTCAACCACGTATAAGGTCTGCCCGCCGGTGTCTGCGTCCCGGCCCAGTTCCAGGTTGTTGCCGCGGATCAGGCCGTGAATACTGAACATCTGAATATAGAGCGGTTTACTGGCCATGGGTTTCTCCTTTGGCCGGTCTGGAAAGAAAGGCGGTGAAAAACCCCGGGTTTTCCGGAACGGCTCCGGGAAGCCGGCACACCTCCGCCGCCAATCCTCCGGCCCGGAGCAGTATCTGGCCGGGTGGATCATCATTCAGCATCCCCACAGCCAGCGCGGCGGTAAATGCATCGCCCGCGCCCACGGTATTGACCGGGTCGGCCACCTTTACTCCCGCGGAGCGGGTGAACCCGGATTCCGACAAAAGGATGCTGCCGAGCTTTCCCCGCGTCACTGCGATGACGGAAATCGAAAAACGCCTTTGAAGTTCTTCCATGACCTGTTCCCGGGTTCCGGTCGATCCCAGTTCGGCGGCCAGGTAAGCGAGTTCTTCTTCATTCAGTTTTAACGCATCGCACAACTCCAGGGAACGAAATACCCGGGACTTGACCACATGGCCCCGGCGCAGGTTCAGGTCGCACAGAAAAGTGCATTTGCCGGCCAGACGTTCAGCCACCCGTTCGATCAGGCTGGCGCCGGCTGGAGTGCGCTGCGCCAGCGTACCGAAATAAAAAAGGTGTGGGGGATCATCACTTAGGCGGGAGGCTGACTCCGCGTCCAGTTCGATGTGGTCCCAGGCGGCGGGGACGATTTCATATTCAGGGTTACCGCAGTCGTTAAAAGTGACATGAACAACTCCGGTGGGCCAATCACCGTCGATTTGAATCAGGTCGAGGTTGAAGCCCAATCCGGCAAGTTTCTCGCGGATCATCTTCCCATTCGCGTCATCTCCCACCCGCGTCAGGAAGTCTACCTTGGCGCCCAGTCCCCGCGCATGAATGGAGAAATTGCAGGGAGCGCCCCCAAGGCGTTTCCCACCGGGAAAGCAGTCAAACAAGACTTCCCCCACGGCAAGCATGCGGTTACGCGCTTGAGTGGGCATTGTCATGGTCGGGGGAATGAGGACGACGGTGCTTGCGGCGGGAACGGGCGGGCTCGACCTTGATGGCGCTCCCGCGCAGGACGATGCCGTTGACTCCTTTGAGTGCCGTGGCGGCTTCGTCGGGGCGCCCCATTTCCACGAAACCATATCCTTTTTCTCGCATCAGACGGATATGTCGAACTTTGCCGAAATAGGAAAACTGCTCATGCAGTTCACGTTCGGGCAGGTCCTGGGGTATGTTGAAAACAAACAATGTCCGTTGGCTCATTTTTCACCTCCTGTGACGTGACGACCCGGTTCGCCGACATGAGGCGGGTTCCTTCCGGACTTGGCGCTGGAGCAGGTTTCGCAGAATCGGCGTTCCGGGTATCCGGAAGGGCGCCGCAATCATCAAAAGAACGTTATCTCTCTCACGCCGTGCATATTATCCGTCATTATAACAGAAAATAAAAAACTTGAAAAACGCGTGGTGGTTCCGCGTCACCCCGGCGTGCGTTGCATTTGTTTGCACGGGATGATAAACTGATTATGAAATCGATGTTCCGGCCCCATTGCCGTTGACGCGCGGGTCCGGGACGCCAGGAGAGGAGTAAAGCCATGAAAATGATCAGTGAAATGTTTCAGACGGCTGATTGGAAGAAAGAGAAGCACGCTCCCATTATCCAGGCCCCCCGTTTCAGTGCCGATAAGGCCATGACAATAACCGTCAGCGTGGGCGACGAGATCGCCCACCCCAATACCACCGCCCACCACATCGCCTGGATCGAAGTCTATTTTCTGCCCCGGGACGAAAAGTTTCCCATCCTGTTGGGACGTTGCGGTTTCGAGAGTCACGGCGCTTCCACACAGGGGGCGGATACAAGCACGGTATACACCGAGCCCCATTTCACCCTGCGCTTTCGCAGCGAAAAACCGGGCACGATCATGGCGAGTTCCTATTGCAATATCCATGGATTGTGGTCGGCCGCGACGGAACTGGAGTAATTCCGGGCATCGGAACGACGAATTCCGCCTGAAATCGTCCCGAAGCGGAGGGATTTTTGATGAATGAATCTGCAGGAAACCCCCACGTGTCGGTCGGGAGCCGCGGCACCATCGCGATTCTGACCGGGGGTGGGGACGTACCGGGGTTGAACCCGGCCATCCGCGCCGTTACCATCCGCGCCATCGCTGAAGGCTACCGCGTCCTCGGAATCAAGCGTGGCTGGTCCGGATTAACGGATTTCCGCCGCGACCGTGGAGCCGACAATTCCCAGTGCGTCCAGGATCTGACAACCGAGACCGTGCGCCGTGTCGGGCGCACGGGCGGCACATTCCTGCACACATCCCGGACCCTGCCCGGCCGCATCCCCGCTCCCATGGTGCCCGAACATCTGCGCGCCGCATACGGGAAGGGTTGCAACGACCTGACAGGCGAGGTGCTGCGCAACATTGAGTTCCTGGGCATTGGCACATTGATTGCCATCGGCGGCGACGATACGCTGGGATACGCGGTCCGCCTGCATCAGGAAGGAGTCCCGGTGATCGGCATCCCCAAAACCATGGATAACGATGTGCCGGGCACCGATTATTGCATCGGGTTTTCCACCTGTGTCACGCGGGTGATCTCCCTGGCGGACAGTCTGCGCACCACCGCAGGATCGCATGAGCGTTTCCTGGTGATGGAAGTATTCGGCAGGTATGCTGGATTCACCGCCCTGATGCCGACCCTGGCCGGAGCTGCCGACCGCTGCGTGATTCCCGAGCATACTTTTCACATGGATGACCTGTGCCGCCTGCTGGTGGAGGACCGCTTGAAAAACCCCAGCCGCTATGCGGTTGTGCTGGTTTCCGAAGGCGCCACTTTTCACGGCCAGGACATGGTGTTTGAGGACTCGGAAAGGGACATGTTCGGCCATGCCAAGCTGGGCGGCATCGGCGATCTGGTGGCCAGGCAATTGAAGCGCCTTTCTCCGCGCTTCGGAGAAAAAAAGGCCATCAACTGCATTTCACAGAAACTGGGATACACGGTGCGGGCGGGAGAGCCGGACTCGCTTGATTCGATCGTTCCCATCAGTTTCGGTAACCTGGCGCTTGACCTGATCCTGCGGGGTGTTTCCGGCCGCCTGGTGGTGTTGTGCAACGGGCGCTACGGGGATAAGCCCATCGAGGAAGTCACTTCACGGCGCAAGCTGGTCAATGTGACTGAATACTACAACACCGAGCGCCTGCGTCCCCTGTACAAAAGTTTTCACGACAAGTCCTTCATGATCATGACGGGAAATTGAAAATAAAGTTGGA
>DBFQ01000112.1 GCA_002294665.1 Candidatus Aminicenantes bacterium UBA876 | reverse complement strand
ATTCCGTACTGCACCAGAACGGGCCCTGCCAGGGGGAAAAGAAGCGCGTAATGGCTGAGCAGGATGTGGCTGAATTTGGCCAGCATGACTTGGCGCGGCTTCAAGGGAAGCGGAATCAGCCATTCCAGGTCGCGGGAGAAATAAAAATTGGCCACCATGCTGTAGATGCTGAAAACCAGTGCGGTCACCTGCGCGCCCAGGATTACCAGGGTGGGAAGGACCCGCTGCAAGCCGACCGACTGGAGCAGTGCATGAAATTGCGCCGTGAGTTGCAGGATGAAATAGTAGAGAAACAAATAGAGCGCCAGCATGAACAAAAGTACCAGCGGCAGCAGCCAGCGCCGGCGGTAGTTTTCCCGCATATGCGTTTTCAGGGCCGACAGGGGCGAGCGGGCTTTCCAGCCGGTCCATATCAACGCGGGCAGCGGTTTCATGATGCCGTCAGCTCCAGAAAGATCTGTTCCAGCGAGGCCGAATCGCGTGATTGCCGCCGCAACTCCTGCATGCTGCCGCAGGCGACCAGTCGTCCCTCGTGGATAATACCGATACGGTCGCAAATGCGTTCGGCCACCTCCATGACATGGGTGGAAAAGAAAAGTGTGCCGCCGGCATCGCAATGACGGCGCATGATTTCTTTGAGGTGGTGGGCGGAACGGGGATCCAGTCCCACCATCGGTTCGTCCAGGATGAACACCCGCGTATCCGGCAACAGGGCGCCGAGCAGGATGATCTTCTGGCGCATTCCGTGCGAATAACTGCGGATGGGTGAGTCCAGGGCCTGCTCGAGGCCGAAAATGCCGATTCCCTCCGAGATCACTTCCCGGCGCCGGCTGTGGCTGACTCCGTATACATCTCCCATGAACTCCAGGTATTCCCTTCCGCTCAGGCGGTCGTACGTGGCGGGATTCTCCGGCACATAGGAAATCATGGCCTTGCACTCGAGGGCATGCTCACGGTTGTCGAGGCCGTTGATGAGGATGTGGCCGCTGTCGGCCCTCAACAATCCCACGATCATTTTGATGGTGGTGGTTTTCCCCGCGCCGTTGGGGCCGAGGAAACCGAAGATTTCTCCCGGGGGAATCGTCAGATCCAGTTGCCGTACCGCCTGAACTTCACCGCGGTTGTAGCTCTTGGAAACGTCACGGANNTTCGATCATGCCCCCTCCTGAAAGATGTGCGGACCGGCAGCCGGAATAGTGATACGCATTTTTCGTATCACGAGTTTACGCATGCTATTGTCTAAAAGACTCTGTTCAGTTACCATGAACGGGTCTGGAGGTGACGGCATGAACACCGTGGTGTTTCAACGTGTACGCTTGCGCGGGGTTTCCGGCCCATACAGGGACAGCGAGCACTTCCTGGATAAAGATATGTTCCTGGTGGGGCGGGCGCCTGGATTGGACCTGGTGCTGACTGACCGCATGGTGTCGGGTCAACATGCCCGTATCGTTCATCAGGCGGACGGTTACTGGGTGGAAGACCTGGGTTCCACCAACGGCACCTTTGTGAACGGTACCAAAGTGGATCGCCATCGGCTGCGTACCGGAGACCGGATTGCCTTTGACCGGATCGAATTTGTGTTTGAGGATCCCAACGACGTGCCGCGTACGGTAATGGCGCCTGCAGTGGATGGTTCTGCGGCACCGGAAAAGACCGTTTCCAGGGCTCCCGCTGAGGCGGTACCGGGGACGCCACGCTCGCAGGCGGAGGCTCAGGAAATTCCACCTGAACCCGAGGCTCCGAAACAGCGCCGCCGCCGCGGCGCGGGATTGTTGCTGGGCCTGGTACTGGCGTTTCTGCTGGGCTATGCGGGGGTTCTGGCCGCATCCCTGGCTGCCGGAGGACTGACGGGAATATCCTGGTCCTGGCTGCGGATGTCGGCGGTATCCTATCCGCTCCTGTATATCCACACTTCCTGGCTGAACATGAGCCCGGGATTGCCGTTCTTCCTGGGATTGACAGGCTTTGTTTTGGGCCCGCTGATCGGGGGGTTCTTCGCCCGGCGCCTGGGCCGAGGTTCCCGGATGGGAACCGCCATGTTGTTTGCCACCGCATATTCGGGATTGAGCCTGCTGTTTTCCCTGGCTGCGGCGGGATTCCGTTTTGCCGGCTGGCAGCGCATGTTTCCCGTGCTGTTGCCCTCCAGCATGCCCGGAGAACTCAACATCGTATTGGGCGTGGCGGTCATCTGGGCGGTCACATTTTTGCTTGCGTTGCTGGGATCCGCCTTCAGCCGCTGATCTTTGATCAAGGCCGGCCGTCAGGCGTTACGGTTTTATGTCCGTCGGATTTTCCCCGAAGGCATGATGGACCAGTGCATTAAAGTATTTTCGATCCCGGTATCCCACGACGGCCATGGCTTCCTTTGTCGAACCGACCGTACCGTCACGCAGCATTCCCACGGCCCTGATAACCTTTACTTCCCGCAGAACCGCGACCAGCGGTTTGCCGTGTTCCCTGGAGAAACGACGGGATAAGGCAACGGGATGCAT
Organism: Candidatus Aminicenantes bacterium UBA876; assembly: GCA_002294665.1. Classification (GTDB taxonomy): domain Bacteria; phylum Acidobacteriota; class Aminicenantia; order UBA2199; family UBA2199; genus UBA876. The sequence continues at coordinate 1,848 of DBFQ01000112.1, read as the reverse complement.
ACGCAGGGCTTTCGCCAGGGAGCCGCAATTGCATTGACACAATTCACCGGGAGGACAATTCCACAAGTGGTTGACAATCATGGCCGCCAGCGAGGTGATCCGTCTATTATCGAGACTCATATACCAACGTTGCAACACAAATGCCAAATTTCGGAGAATGCCGATAAACGACATATTTTGCTTTCAAGCTCACCCGGACTTACTTAATTCGAACCGCATTCAAGGAGGATTTTTCCGAATCCAGGGATCCCTGAACGTCGATCGGTGGACAAATCGTCAAAAATTAAGGGGGGGCAGGTTTTGTCGGAAAAGGTAGAAAATTTTAACACCAGTTTTCTTTTAACGAAAATATTTATTCTTATATATAGGCAGTTTCCGACGGATAGATTTTTCCGTTTTAAAAAATGAAAAAAGTTATTCCGTAATATTGCGGGTTTTCGCTGAAGTTAAAAAATTCCCCCTTGAAATAATATATATCCGGATTATATCAATAGTATATGCACGGGAAAGAGCATCAATTCTTCCTACGGAGAGATTCATTTTGGATATGGAAAGAGCATCAGAGAAAACCATTCCTATGATCTTTACTTCCAACCTTATGGAAAATCTAAAATGAACAAATCAAGTAGAATCCTATTTATTATTGTTTCGGTAATACTCATTGTGTTCGTCTTCACCACGGTCAGGCTGATCTCGATTAACAGATCGCTGCGAAATTCACTCCCCTATTTGCTCCTGAATGAATCCATAGGCGGTTTCGAGCTGGTTAACGAGCAGGGAGAAGAAGCAACAGTCAGGATATCGGAAAAACCTGCATTCATCCTTGTTTTTTCCCGCCCCTGCTCCCCCTGCGATCAGAATATCGGACTATGGAACGCCTTTGCCGAGATGTTCAGTGAAAAAATGGATTTCTATGGAATCGTTCTGGGCGAGCCCGGCGCCATGGGGTACCTCAGGGAAAAAGCCAAACTGGTTTTCCCTCTCTATGTGCCCCCGGATATCAAGAAGTTCATTTCTACCTTCCGCCTGCGCCTGCCCCATTCACAGACTATCATTGTTTCGGAAAAGGGCAAGGTGGCTTACCTGAAACCCGGAGAGCTCACGCAGGATGATTTTTCAAGAATAGTGGAAAAATGCGAAAAATACTGATCATACTCCTGTTGGCCGCTTGTCTACCGGGCTCGCAAAGCCATATTACGGTAATCAAGAACCCCAAGGCGAATATCATTGAAAAACCCGCTATCCCCCTTAAACATGTTCGAACCATCCCACTCCGTCTGGCAAGCAATGTTTTCAATATCGATCCGATATCCGCAACCACTGACGAAAACGGCAATGTTTACCTTTACGACAAGTTTATCTGTCAAATCAGGAAATTGGATGGGAACGACAATCTACTGAGCACCATTGACATCAATTCAGCTTACAAATCATGGCAGGTCAAGAATACCAGGCGTCCGGCCTTTGAGCAGTTCAGCAAGGAGAATGGTCTCTATGTATATGACCCCGTGATGACAACTCTGCTTCGCTATGACAATCAGGGGAATCTAATTGAAAGGTTTGAGCATGTTCCCTTCATGGACCAGATAGTAGTATCACCGGATGGAGGCGTTTTGATTCCGGAATTTATTGAAAACGACTTAGTATTCAAATGCCTGGCAAACAAAACCGTCCGATTCAGGATCAATGATTATAAACACGAATTTCTTTTTTTCAAACAGGAAGGCGCAAAGAGTTTCTCCAAAGAAGAACTTTTCCAAGTATGCAACTACTACGTATATTTTGAAAATGAGAGATTGCTTATCTTCAATCAATACTCTTCAAGAAGATAAAGCAACATCTTTTCTG
>DBFQ01000114.1:19817-20005 GCA_002294665.1 Candidatus Aminicenantes bacterium UBA876 | reverse complement strand
AACATCCTGCTCTTCGGCCCTCCAGGCGTGGGCAAGACTCATCTTGCGGCTGCATTAGGCGTACAGGCCATCCATCATGGCCACAGCGTGATCTACTACACCGCCGAAGAGTTGCTCATGCAGCTGCGGAAGCGGTCGGATGTTCCGGTCAGTAACCAGCGCAGACGGGCTTATGTAAAAAACGCCCT
>DBFQ01000114.1:0-19738 GCA_002294665.1 Candidatus Aminicenantes bacterium UBA876 | reverse complement strand
CCAAACTCGTAAAGGTATGTGCCGCTAAACCTCGTAAAGTTATATGCCGCTTGACAAGCGTTGCCGGTCTTCAGTGATCTCCGGAATCTCGGGATCCCCGGCAGTCTGAAATCTACGAAATAGGTATCCCCGCGTTTGCGGACGCGGTATCCGGTCTTGGAAGGCATGGTTCACTCCATATATGAACTTAGAGAATTACTATGTCAAATGATGGCCCAGTAAATTTGGAATGTGAATTGCTTTGGGTTTTGCATGGGAAAAGAAAGATATTTCACCAGGGATTCGGCTTATCTGCTTTATCGGATCTCCATCATTACGAACTGGTGTTTGAGTGATTTATCAGTTGAGGATCTTCTGGCCAGGATTGAGTATGCTCTGACAGATCCGGACCGGAGGAGGGAGCTTCACTATGAGTTGATGCTGGTGGATGAGGAAAAATTTCTAGTAAAATTTGGACTATATACGGAATATTCGCGCATGTGTCCCTGTTCGGTATAAGTGTAGGATTAAGTTTTTTTTATCAATCTTGTAAACCAATTCCCAATCTCCTCGCAGGTGACAACACCTGTGATCTTTCCATTCCCCACTCAACTTGTGATCATAATAATTACTATCAAGTTTCTGCCGAGATGCAATAGTTTTTATCACATCTTTAAGCATTTTTTTGTTATCCTCTTTCACTTTGGGGTATTTCTTAAGATATAAATCCAAGTCTTCTTGGAACTTTCTGTGGTATTGTGGTTTAAGAGGCTTTCTTCGAGTCAACTAAATGCCGAGTTTAGAAAAAAGGTCGTCAAGATCTTTACATTTTACAATGTTTTCCCCTCTTTCTGCTTCTTCAAATACCTTTATCGTCTCTCTGTTTGGTAGATAATCGAAGCTGACAAACACTGGCGAAATATCTTTCAGGGAAGAATGAAGAAAGTCTTCAGCGTCGAAGTTTCTGTCTATTTCAGCCATGGCTTTACTCCAATGGTCTTTAAAGCTAAAGATAAAACCGGTGCTCTCAACCCTGAATGTATTCACGCAAGCGGTCATTTTTTCATCCCTCCTGCCTTCTCAGCCTTGTCAATTAACCATTTCCCAATGCTCAAAGCAAGATCTGGGCGAATTACAAAACTTGCTTGAATTTCACGAAGAATCCCAGGTGGAAAATCCATTTTCTGTTCAGTGGTTTTTCCAAGTTCAACTATCAGTTTTGTTTCTTCTGGAGTTATTGGTTTATCTACAAAGAATTCAGCAACAATTTCACCTTGAGGTGAAATTCCGCCATAACATCCAGTAGCGGACATGGTCTTATAGCCTTCTGCCTTCACAAATTCAATTTTTATTTCCTTTTTTTCGCTCATTGGCAACCTTCTGATAATATTGGTATGCTTTCTGCACTTTGATAATAGCCCAGGTATTTTTAAATTTCAATAAAAAAAAGGAACTAATAGTTCTAACTCCATGGGGGAGGTCCATAAAAGACATCTGGGGCTTTCCGAATGTTGTCAATGCTTGCTGGCGGGGATTCCGTGGGCCCTTTTTCTTCAACTTTAATTTGAAGTAAAGGGTAGCTACTTGATATCGACTGATCATCAAAAAAATCGACATCGAAAATCTCTTTTTCTACACCATAGTGGAAAATAGTCTGGTAATAGTGCTTTTTTTCAAGAAATCTCTGGTAATAGGAAATGGCTATTTTTAAGTAGTAGAACTCTTTGGCCTTACCAAATACGTCTAGTGGAAAAGTGAGATTTTGGCTCTCATGAGGCTTGAGCAAAAACTCTGCCGGCCAAGTTGGGAAAGTTCCGGGAGAAGGCTCTTTGTCGACCCAAGCAAGAATTCTGATTTCCGTGATATGTGCGACTGAGTGGCCAGTGTTTTCATAGACAAAATCAACTCTTGAAGTCCGAGGCGAATTGGTGTGAATAATTGAAGCTTTTGTGATTTCAATTCGTGGCGCGGCCTTGAATTTCTCCAACTCCATTTCAAATATTGCTGTTTCATTCTGGAGTTTTTGGCTTTTAAATGTGATCCAAGCGGTCCAGACCAGCACGCCGATCATCAGGATGTTTACACCAAACTGAACCCAATCACCAGCGCTCATCATCCCTCAAACAATCCTTTCTGATTCCTGTCCTCATACATTTCTATTTCCCTGATTTCCTTCTGTTATCTTCCTTGCAGAGCATTTGACAATTCTCGGAACTCGTTTTCCCGCATTCGTGCCACGGTGTGATGTGGTCTGCCTCCATTTCTTCAATCTCGAAATGCTCTTTACAGACTGGACAAATACCTTTCTGACGTTCGTAGGCCTCTCGTTTCTGACTGTTGCTGAAAGCCCGGATGTTCAGGTGTTTTTCTTTCCCGTCTAGAACATAGGAATAAATACCTTTTTTATTCGTTACGTCTTCATCTTCCATGAGCTTTGAGATCTTGGCTTCGAGTTTCTGTGAGTCGAAATCTCGATCCTTGAACAAATTATAAAGGTCACCCCAAGCGATACCCTTCATCTCTTTCCTGTATGTTGGGAAGGTGGCCTGTACCCAGGCTATAACTGCCTGGAAGTATAGCCACAAGCCGTTGGCATTTGGCTTGTGTTGGCGCTCCGCCATGTAGCCCTCAATGTTATCTCTGCTGATCCACCTGATCACTGTTTCCAAGTAATCTTGCCGAATCGCTGTTCCGCTCAGATAGTCACCGCCCAATCCGTAAGCAGCACAACCGCGCTTGCTGAAATACCGCTTTGCGTCAGTCACCCAAGAACCTGAATAGACGGCATTTCGCAATTCTTGGTCGGTAAGCTTTTCACCCGCTATGTTGATGATTTTGAACCATTCAAGTCTTTCGCTGTCTGATCCGCTGCAAAAGTAGACCATGAGTTTGTAGTTAAGAATCTGTTCCTGTTCGTCTTTTTGGAGATTGTGAAAATACCTGTCTTTGAAAGCGAAATCACCTTCGACATACTGACAAACCGAAATGGTACGCTGCTGTCCGTCGATGATCTCAAATTTGCCATCCTCACGCACAGCCCAGTACATCACGTTTAAGGGGAACTCTTTCGTGATGGTGTCGATGACTGCGTCCCGCTGCTTGTCCTTGTAGATGAACTCCCGTTGGTAAGGAGGCCGGATGTCAAGTTTACCACCATATCCAAACACACCGTCTTCTCCTTTGTCTTCGTAACCAGATGTCAGTTCGTGAACAGTTATTTCCTTGAGTTCTATTTTCATAAGGTTTCCTTTCTTCGTCTGATAAATATTCTTTTATAAGCCATCTTTGCAACGTTATTTTTATAGTAACCAGCTGTTGGATTACCTTCCTTGTAAGCACCTGTGCCACCAGCTTTATAATAGTCATCAACAAATTCTTTTGTTAAACCGGGTGTTTTTTTGAATTTATCATCAACAAGACCATTATCGCTCGTTCCCAAAATCTCGAACTGATTTGGATTAAACTTGTCCAAAAAAGTTATCGGTACTCCCATGACCCCATCGTAATCAACAGGGATTTCGCTGGTTTTGTCAACATTAATTGCATCGTAGTTATCATAACTTGGATATTCCGCTGGATTGTATTTTTTGTAGAGGACTAATTTTTCATACCGTTCTTTAAAATCCAGATTTGTAAACCAACGAACGCCTTTAACACGAATAAATTTATTGCCTTTATCATCAACTCTACATCCTGCCGCATTTAGCGGATAATAATCGGGAATACCAAACTCTCTATCTCCGCTTCGAATGCTGGGGCCAAGCCATATTTTATTGTTTTTTATGAGATGGAAAACCTCTTTATAAGTGACAGCATTTACATTCCCAATAATAAGGAAGTCTTTTTGAAACTCAGCAAGTTGAGCAATATATTCGCGAAACAGAGAAAACGGTGGATTGGTTACTACAATATCGGACTGTTTTAACAATTCGACACATTCTGGGTTGCGGAAGTCACCATCACTTTTCAGGTGTTTAATGCCGATTTCATCAGGATCTGGAACATTATTTCCGTTCCTGTCTCCGTTATATTCCAGATAGATTGCTCGCTCGGAATCATTTCTGCTGAAAAGATCCTTTTCACAATTCTTATAGCAGGTTGTTACAAGTTTCTTAAGGCCAAGTTTTTCGAAGTTGTAAGAGAAGTAATGAAAGAAGTTGCTGACCCGCGGATCGTCGCAGTTGCAATAAACCACCTTGCCTTCAAAGTGGTGTTTGTAATGCTTTAGCTCGCGCTCAATATCTGAGAGTTGTGTGTAGAACTCATCTTTCTTGGAGCTTTTAGCTTGGTGAAGGTTACGATTCTTGTATTTCATGGTTTTTCCGTTCCTAAAAGGCTTTTGTATGTATTCATCTCATTGAGTTCGGCGGATTCCCTTTGAACGCAGACCAGAAGTTTACAAGCCTTCTTGTTAGCCTGTACAACAGTTTTTTCTACTTCTGGAGTTTCTGCAAATAGTTCATCCCAATCGGGGTGATTCTGAGCCCTATGAAGCAGGGGCTCACATCTTTGTTTGAACAATCAATTCCCTCCAGGTGTCCATCGTCTACCAATTCCTTAACAGCGAGTCCTTTGCGGTCATCATGCTTTTTGTTTGAAAGTTGAATGAGTTGACTGTCTCCGTTGCATTTTCCTTCGGAAACCTGTTCGAGAATCTCTCTGTAGATTTCTTCGTTAAACATACTCTTCCCCTTATTTCAACGGAGTTCAAACCCCGTTCACATCCAACTCCCGCCCCACCCAGACCACTTTCCCGAGAACGATATCAAGGAGTGATCGTCCTTTGATCCGGATCTCGGAGATATCATAGCTGGGGTTTTGCGGCACCAGGACCAGTCGATCACCACAGAGCTTTACTCGCTTCACGGAGATCGCCACTTCTTCACTGATTTCCGGATTATCAACGAGGTAGAAATGCCTGGTGTCGGGTCGTTCTCTGGAGTCGGTTGAACGGTCGATGAGGATGAGGTCTCCGTCCTGGATGTAAGGATACATCGAATCCCCTGAAGCATGAGTGAGCAGGGGATCCTTCAATCCCTTGAGAAACTGGGAATCAAAGTACTTGAATCCCTGGATCTCGTTTTCCAGAATGGCGCCCGATGATCCGCATGTAGCGGGGGAGACGGTGGGAACGGCGGTGAACTCTGTACCGTGAGGGTCATCGAGGGAGGGGATGGTATCTTCGGGGACGTATTTCCGGTCCGTAAAGAGGGTGATGAATTCTCCGCCCAGGCCCTCGATGATCTTGCCGAGGTGGCCCATGTGAATGCGCTGTTTCTGATTGAGGATTTCGTGCAGAGTTTGATATGCGATCCCGGATGCGTTCGAAAACTCTCGAACGGATTTGAAGCGGCGGTTCAGAATCTCTTCAAATCTCTCCGCGACTTGTCGCTCAAACTCTGAAAGTGTAGCGACCTTTTTTGGCATCTTATCTAGATAATAGGAATTATAAATACCTCAGTCAATCAAAAAGGAAAGCTCACATAAAAATTAATAGGAAATCTTAATTTAGGTTGACAAGATTAAAAAACCCTTTTAACATACTACCATGAGGAACAACAGATTCCCAAAATTCGAGGAGGGGAACATGACAGAAGAAGAAATCAAAGCCGCTGAGGAAGAGAAGAAAGAGATCCAGCGGGAAGAAGCAATCCTGGCTGCCGTTACTGAGTGTGTCCGGGCCATGCGGCGGCATGGGGTGAACACCCTGGGTGATCGTCTCAAGGTTGTGTCCATGTTTTTGTCTGCTATCGGGCCACACCTCAGCATTGCCGGCGGTTACAGTGGGGGTTAATGGAGATCTCCGCTTTGGGTTTTCCCTCTGTTTTGGCTATCGGATTCTATAAGAATTTTGTGCCCAAAATGTGCCCGAAAACTCCCTGCTCCTCGGCTGAATTTCTGTGAAGAAATCTCCCGAAACCATTTTATATAGAGGTTTTTGCGGTCTTTTGCAGAAAAAACCTTAGGATTCGTAATCAAAAGGTCGACGGTTCGAGTCCGTCCACCGGCTTTTTAACCCCCGTTTCTCACGGGGTTCTGCTGCAACTCAAAGTTGAAGAGTTGAAAAGTTGCAGAGTTGCAGAGGCAAGAAGTCAAAAAAGTTGACTGCGGAATTTATCCTCAACTGCTGAATTCATCCACCGGCTTTTCTTTCCAACTTCTCAACTCCCCAACTTCTCAACTCCCCAACTTTCCCAAACGACGTCATGTCGTTCCCCTCTCTTTCACCCGTCTGCGCCATTTCGCGACGATCCCCGCTCGAAACGGGGGTTCCCCCTTTTTATGAAGGGATCTGCTGCAACTCAAAGTTGAAGAGTTGAAAAGTTGCAGAGTTGCAGAGGCAAGAAGTCAAAAAAGTAGGAGCGGGTTTGAAACCCGCCCGTGCACCTGCCCTCGCCGCTTGCCAGGCCCCCTTTTTTTAGGTGATGGAAACCTCAGGTGCGAGTGATGGTGCGGCCGGAAGAGACGGGCAACCAGTGAAAAGTGAAAAGTTTAAAGTGAAAAGTAAAAAATCCGCAATGAGCTTTTAAAGAACTTCCGTTCCACCCTCAACTCACTCAACTTCTTTTTTCATTTTATTCATTGGGATTTGTAGCAAGGTGACAGGAAGGCAGGGAGACCCTGAATAAGGAATAAAGCAGAAGGAATAAGGGGCGGGAATCAACCGGGTTTTTGTATTCATTATTCCTTATTCGTTATTCCGGCCGGTTTTCTTCATTATGACCATGGATCGACCTCATCGCCTGAGATAGTGGACGATCGCGTTTTTGATTCTGGGCCAGTCTTCAGGCGGCAGGAAACGCCCTTCCCAGTAGTTTCCGCTCAGGCGTTTGAAATACGTTGTCGGACTTCCGTTCTCGTGCAGGAAAACGATCGAGTTGCCGGTGTAAAATTTCCAGTAGGATTCGTTCGCATGAGCGTATCCATCGATGTAGTACGCTCCGTACTTGCCCGGCCTTTTTGTCAGGATTACGGTGCCGATACGATCCTTTTTGTTCCGCCCGAACTCCCACGCCCCGAGAATGCCGGCAAACGGATCATGCCCTGTCACAGGGTCATCCGTGGTCCGCTCCGCCGGCTTTGAGCGGAAGGTTGCGTTCGAGACCGCATACTGCAGATCCGGAATATCGTACTGGGCGACGACCGCCATAACGATGCCGAACTCCGTTCCGGGCTGAACTTTCACCCTGAACCGGACGGAACCTGTGCCGCCCATGGGGATGGTCCCTCCAGGTAACTGGTCTGTGTGAACGACTGCCTGGTTGTAAAATACGTACAGCTTTACCTGCACGTTGTTGGCCGGGGCGCCGGCCCGATTGGCAATGCGGCACTCCAGCCCGTACTCGTTGGCATCATTGGAAATCTTTTCATGAAAGAACATTGCCGGTCGCAGCGCGGTGAAAGTGCTTCTCCACAGAGTCGCCACATTCCTCATGGCATGAAAGATGCCCGTTTCCGGGTTCTTGTGGATATGCGCCATGTTGTTCCGGGTAAACAAGGCAACCTCATGGGTAAAAAGCGCAGCTGCAGCAGCCTGCGCTTCCACGATGTTCATGTTGAAGTTGGAATTGGGCGCGGCGTTTTTCCAGGAAGGATTGTACCAACCCGTTTCGCTGGGCACGATGCCGGTATAGCCGCAATTCAGATATTTGCTGTGGGCGGCTTTCTCCCATTGCACGTGGCTGGATGTGCCGACCCGGTGAGACTGCCATACGCCTGAACCGTTCGCGTACCACGGATCATACCAGTCCACTGTTTCTGAAGCGTGATTGTTGACGAAATTCACGGTCGCATACCAGAAATCATGGTTTTTCCCCCAGCCGTCAACGGGCTGAATGCCGGACGATACGGAGTCATAAAGGAAAAGGTGGCCGGCGATGTTTTCCGGCAGGATGCGGATGTTGTTTCTCATATATGCGATGGCTTCATTTTTCAACATACCGACAATGTGATAGGGAACACTCATGTCAGCCAGGAAATGCGCGGACCAGGCCGCCGGCTTTGCCCGGTTGTTTTTCTGATTGGGATCGATCAGCTCTTTATAAAACATCCTTACCGCACCCGGGGCCAGCCCCTTGCCCGTCAAGGGGTTGTAATAGTGCCAGGAATAGGGCGTCGCGTTCTCGGCATCCGGCCCGTTCCCATAGCCCTGGAAATCCATGACCATGTCTGAGGCGACTTTGACGCCTTCATGTTCAAGAATGGATGCCAGCGGCAAAAAACCGCTTCCCTGAAAAGCCGGGTCATTGCTCAGAAACGTGTAGGCCTGAACGAGTATGGCCTGATGGGTGGGAGACCAGAATTCAACCGCGCCCCAGGGAAACGCCGGCATGACCGCGAATACAAGCAATGACAATAAAAATGCCAATCCTTTCTTCATCTTGCGTCTCCATGCGGATGCAACATTTCCTTTGCTTCAGGGCTCTTCGTGGTTGTTTTTCCGATCCCGGAAAGCCCATGCGTCGCATACGCAAGGGGGGCTGTTTTTGAATTCGCAGTTTTCCGGGGGAAAGCCTGCAGCGGCTTTCTTAAGCAGAAGAGCAACCTGAATGGCGTTGGCGGGTGTTTCTTGCTCATGCAGAACTGATTCTAGGGCTCTGGCACGGGAATAGCAAGAAATTTCATTCACAATCCATAACCGGGCCCTGGATGAAAAAAATGCGCTGCATTGCGCAGAAGAGAAGCCGTCAGAGAATACCGCAGAAAAGTAAGCCGGCGGTATTTCAGCGGTGCTTTGCTTGACCTTCCGCAGCCGGAAGGGCGCGAAGGCCGCGGGTGGCTGTTTGTTGACAGCTTGAATGTGTGTTCCTATAATTCTTTTGGATCGTTGCGGGAGCAGGGGGGGGTCGATGGGGTTATCCAAAACCAGGCAAGGCGAAGTCCTGGAAATGCTGGCTCACTACCTGATCGGCCTGGCCGTATTGATGAAGGGTTTGGTCAAGCTGGACCATTTTGACCATCACCCCCTGTCGGTGATCGCGATCCTGGCGGCGGGGGCGTTCATCCTGATCGGCGCTCTCCTGAGCCGATCCCTGTCCAGGCGCCTGCCCAATTTTCCCGACCTCTTCCATGTGGCTGAAGGGCTGGCCCTGGTGCTGGTGGGAGTCATCCTGTTCGGGGAAGGTTCCCGCATCGCCGGTTTTCTTTTTTTCATCGGCCTGATCTACCTGGTGATCGGAGGCGTGCAATTTGCCGCCAATCCGGAACAGAAAAAACGCCTCATGCCGGCCCTGGCGATCGGCGTGGGCGCGTTGTTCATCCTGGGCGGCCTGGTCGCAGTTGTTTACAACCTTATGCATGATCGCAATTTCTGGATGTTTTTTACCGCCGGCCTGATGATCGTCACAGGCATCCTGCTGGTTCTGTTCCTGCGCCGCTTTCCCCGCTCCGCGCACTGACTTTTCCGCCTGCACAGCCGGGAAAAGTAGTCAGCCGCTTCACAAGGTGGGATTTGGATGGGGCCTGAAACTAGTTCGTAATATAGCGAATGTTTTTTATGCGGCGGTTTTTGAGTTTCAGGATGACCGGCAGGTGCGTAAGGTTGAAATGTCTGTAAAAGCTGGTTTCTGGCAGTACATAAAACGGAGAGAATGCATAATTCTGGCTCCAACCCCCGATTTCATCAGGCCAGTTGTGCACGACCACCACGAAGCAGCAATGTCCGGATTTTTTCAAAGCGGATAAATCCTGAATGCCTTTATAAATGCAGGGAGGACAGTTGTCTGTCTCCATCAGCATCATGAATGTGCTTTTTTTTGCCGTCAGCAGTTCGGCCAGNNTGGCGAATAATCATACACATTGACGATAAACTCTCCCGCTTCCTCATCGATCATCGGGTTACCGTTCTGAAACATGTAGAATTTTCCAGACCTGGAAGTGAGCAGGTAATCGTTGGTAAAAATCATTTTCTCAAATTCGAATGAAGGCAGGTGATAGAAAAGCAGGGCAAACCGGGGTCGATCATCTGATGCAGTTCGTATCTGGATGATGAACCTTCCTTTTTCGATCAACATGTTCGTAATTCTGGAATAAGTGCTTTTCCATCGTTCCAGGGCCCGATAAAACACGGGGATGGAAAAATTTTCACTATCCCGGTTGATTTCTCTGGCGTAATAGTCAGCAGGCATGGGTTTGAAAAACCCCGGCACCCTGAGTTTCACTTTCCGGGTGACCTGCAGAGAATCTTGTGAAATTTCATGCACGGTGGGTTCATCTTCGCCGAGGAAGAGAACACGCCTTTTGTATTCGGCCAGGTAAAAACCCATCAGGTTAAGGCGCCTGGGTTCTTTGTATTCCCGTCGAACCAGCCGTTTTATGAATTTGCCATTTTCTTCGCAGATCCGCAGCAGGTAATAAACGCCTTTGGGAGATTGTTCGTAGTCGTATTCCATCCCGGCAAAATACCATTTGTTCCTGATGAACCTGGCCGAGGAAACCCGTTGAAAACAACCCTGTTCCTGACGCCAGATGTTTCTTTCCCATTTGTACCCCTGCCCTTTTTTTGCAAAGATCTGAACTTTCCGGTAAAGTTCGGTTTCCGCCACCTGGTCTTTGTAGAGGCAAACACTGGAGGAATGGTTTACTTCATCGGGCCCGTTGCCGATTCGCGCGAAATCATACAGCCTGTTTTTATCGGCCGCCTTGATTCCATGTTTGTGAATGAGCAGGATCAATTCATCATCATGGGTGATGGTTGCATTGAGAAAGAAACCGTAAAACAGTTGATGATGCCGCCATACATCGATTTTAACAAAAACCGGGTCGGCACCCGGTCGGGGATGGCAAGGCCCCATGCCGGAGCACAGCATCAGAAGTACTAAAAAACGCAGTCGCATTGAAGCACCTCAACAATTTTTTCTCTGTTGCTTTTGTCTATTTCAAGCAGTTTACCCAGATAGATGAATGTGCCGGCGCCACAAAACTGGTAACCCGGATAATCAACCAGGTCGCCCGCCTCATTCAAATCCTTGTCGATAATGAAGAACAGATTGCGGGGATCCTCATTAGCATCGCGTACAACCTGAACCACGATGTTCCCGCGCCAATTCCAGAGCTTCTGGATCAGATCACCCGACAGCGCCAGTTCGTTGATCGCTTTCCATGCGTTTCTGCTTCTTTTTTTCTTGAATTTTTTCGCTTCGAATGCGATTTTCTTCCACCAGGTCCCCCCCAGAATGATTTTGTTGACGATTGAGCCATCTTTATTGAGTTTCCAGATAATCGGGATGGAATTGAAAGCGAAAAAAATTTCATTACCGATGGTTAGAATGACCGGGTGCAGCAATGAGTTCTCAGGGTATATTTCCCAGCCATGCTTTTGATCAAAGACAGCACCCCGCAGTTTTCCTTCCAGATCATAAATTGAAACGCATTTTTCTGTTTGAAAAGGTTCGTTCGTCCATCTCTGGCCCACGAGAATCAGATTGTCAAGAAAGCCCAGACAAAATGCGTATGGGGCTGTCCCGGCCCCCTGCAGCAGGATTCGTTTCTGAAACAAAAAATTCGCATCATATACATTCACCTTATGGGGAGAATCCAGAAAATAGTAGCAACCCTTGTGTTTTTCCATTGCCAGCAAAAACCTGAAATCTCCGGGCCCTTCACCTTTTCGCCCGATTCTGGCGATTCTTTTTCCCGTCATGGAAAATACTTCAAAGAAAACATCGGAAGGGATAATGATCCTGCTTTTTTCGAAGGCCTCGTACACATAAACAGGCGGGTCGATATATGAACCTCTTGCCGGGCCATCAAGATCCAGAGTGACATTCAAAATCACCTTGTGCAGCACTTTTATATGAGACGCATCCAAGAGTGGCGAAGCTGCAAGAAACAAAGCAATTAAGCAGTTTGCGATAAAGCGATGAGTGGATGTGCTTGACATGGCAACTCCTCGTGAAGAGTGGTTCCGATTGCTGATTCTGCTCTCTGATTTCTTTGTCTTAATCTTTCGGGCGCATCGGAATAATACAAATGCAGTCTTTCATGGACCCCGGACAATGGCATTCCGGATCAGGAACTCCTTCCAGATACAGCGTGCCTTCCAGAACCTTGTGATTCACCGCCATTGGTTTTACCGGGAACAGCAGTGACAACAAAAGCAGGATCAGCAATGAACGAACAAACATCTTTTTTCTCATTTCGACCTCCGTCAATCTTTTGGAAGCTTCGGCAGCACACAGACACATTCTTCAGCGGGTTTTGTACAATTGCATATCGGTTCCCCCCGGGGTCCACGCTCAAGTGTGCCTTTCAGCCTTGTCTCGGCACCTGAAGGCTGAATCAAGACAATCACCATCAAAACAAGAATCAGCACTGCAAAAACAGATCCTTTTTTCATTCCTCCTCCTTTTATGTCCAGCAAACATATCTGGCTTCGAACGGTTCTGCCAACAGATCAAACCAAGCATCTGCCGTGCCAAAACTCCGTACGGATGATCCGGCGAAAAGATGAATCCATTTGAAGCCTTTATGGATCAAGATTTCCGGACGGTTTGCCCGCATTATGGCGGCAAGGGGAAACAATTGTCGATTATGGGCCGATCCGGCGACAGCCAGCCGGGTCTGGCCCGGGCCCGTGCGCGGCAGCACCCATTGACCCATGCCGCGTTTGCGGTTATAGTCAGGTTGCTCCGAAGTCATTTCCGCTACAGCGCCCGGCGCCACGCGGGATGACCGTCAGGGTCATGCTGGAAACGGCATGGTCTTCCATCTTTGAATAAGGAGATCAAGATGCAAGCAGACGTTTTCGCCGGCTTCGACACTTCCTGATCCGCGACTGTGTTTTCCGGTGCGTGAACAATCTTATGGAATCAGTCTGGAAAAGGAGTCGACATGAACAACACGGTTTTTCAATTCAACATTCCCGAAAACGAGCCGGTGCTGCAGTACGCGCCCGGCTCAAGTGAAAGAACCGCCATCGAAAGCGCCCTCAACGAATGGAGCGCGACCGTGGTGGAAATTCCCCTGATCATCAACGGGCGCGAGGTCCGCAGCGGGAACCTCTTCGACGTGACCGCGCCCCACGATCACGCCAGGGTGCTGGCCCGCTGCCACCAGGCCGGGCCCGAGCATGTCCAGGCCGCCTTGAAAGCCGCCGTGGACGCGCGCAAAGAGTGGTTTGAACTTTCCTGGGTCGAGCGGGCCTCGATCACCCTGAAAGCGGCGGAGTTGATATCGGAAAAATACCGTTTCAGCCTCAATGCCGTCACCATGCTGGGACAGGGGAAAAACGTTTACCAGTCCGAGATCGACGCAGTCTGTGAAACCATCGATTTCCTCCGCTACAACGCTTATTTCGCCTCCAGGATCTACGCCGATCAGCCACGGTCGGGGTTCACCCAGCTGAACCGCCTCGAGTACCGCCCGCTGGAAGGTTTCGTATTCGCCGTTACGCCGTTCAATTTCACTTCCATTGATTCCAACCTCAACATGTCGGTGGCGTTGATGGGAAACACCACGGTGTGGAAACCGGCTTCGACCGCGGTTCTTTCCAACTACATCCTGATGCGGATTTTCAAGGAGGCCGGCCTNNATCCTGCCCGGATCCGGCAGGGACATCGCCGCCCGGGTATTGGACGATCCGCTGCTGGCCGGCGTGCATTTCACCGGGTCCAACGCCACGTTCAACAGCATCTGGCGCGGAGTCATCGACCACATGCCGATCTACCGTTCCTATCCCCGCCTGGTCGGGGAAACCGGCGGCAAGGACTTCATCTTTGCCCATGTTTCCGCCAATCCGCAGAATGTGGCCGCCGCGCTGATCCGTGGCGCATTCGAGTACCAGGGGCAGAAATGCTCGGCCGCGTCGCGCGCGTATATCCCCGATTCTCTCTGGCCGGTCGTGCGCAAGAGCCTGCTGGACATGGTCGCGGAAATCCGCGTGGGCGGGGTTCAGGATTTCAAAAACTTCATGAATGCCGTGATCGACAAGGAAGCTTTCGAGCGCATCACGGGCTATATCGACCGCGCGCGGAAAAATCCGGACTGCAAGGTGATCTGGGGTGGAGACAGCGATGCCTCCACGGGGTGGTTCATCGATCCCACCATCATCGAGACCACCGACCCGAAAAGCGAAACCATGTGTGAGGAGATTTTCGGTCCGGTGCTCACCATCTACGTGTACCCGGAGAAAGAGTACATCGAGACCCTGCGCCTCTGCGACCAGACTTCGCCCTACGCGTTGACCGGGGCCGTGTTTGCCGACGACCGCTACGCATTTGTCCAGGCCTGCCGGGAGTTGCGCTACGCCGCCGGGAACTTCTACCTGAACGACAAGCCGACCGGGGCCATGGTGGGCCTGCAGCCATTCGGCGGCGCCCGCGCCTCGGGAACCAATGACAAGGCCGGCGGCGCCATGAACCTGATGCGCTGGGTCAGTCCGCGCACGATCAAGGAAACCTTCGTGCCGGCTTCCCATTTCGCCTATCCCTTCATGGGATGAGGCGGCCATCCGCCGCCTGACCCCACAACGGGGCCGGTTTTTCAAAAAAAGCGCAATGCCGGTTGACATTATTTAGGTATAAGAGTACCATAATACATATAAAGCGTGGAGGCGGACACTTGGCCAACCTGATTCATCTTTCCGAAAGGGCGTCGCTGGCCATCCACAGCATGGCCCTGCTGGTCGGAAGCAAAAACGGCCGTGCCACCATCCGCGAACTGGCGGATCAGCTGGACGCCTCGGCCAACCACCTGGCGAAGGTCTTTCAGAGCCTCGGCAAAGCAGGCCTGTTGCGGTCCGAGCGCGGCCCCGCCGGAGGGTATCGCTTGAACCGGCCGGCCGAAAAGATCAGCTTCCTGGATGTATTTGAAGCCGTTGAGGGGCGGGTGGTGCTGTCGGGGTGCCCGCTGGGCAAAGAGAAGTGCTATTTTCAGAAGTGTGTGTTCAGCGGGCAGTTGAATCGCATCACCCGCGACCTGTACGAATCGATGCGGGGGTTGAATATGGCGTCTTTTAAGCAGGACAGGCGATCATCATGAAAAAAGACTGGTTGCAGCAAAAAGAGGATTTCTTCGTGTTTGACGTGCGGGCGCTGCAGGGGAATTTCCTGCCGGCCGTCGAAAAGAAGGCCCGCGACATCCCCCGGGGAGGGGGTATGCGGATCGTGCAGAACTTCGAGCCCATCCCCCTCTATTCCACCATGGAAAACCTGGGGTATGAGCATCACACCGAGAAGCGCGGCGACGGCGTGTTCGAGGTTTATTTCTTCCGTCGCGAAGCGGTTGAGCGGGAGGAAGGGGAATTACCGCTGAAGCCCATCGTGATGCCGAGGTACGCTGAGATCGACAAGGAGCTCGCCGACCTCGTGGTCCATTTCTGGGACCGGATCTGGAACCGGGCGGATGCGGCGATCGATCTGAAAACCAAGCTGCTCCTGTCCCTGGCCAATGCCGTGGGTTCCGGCCGGGTCCGCCAGGCCACCCGTGAGTTGGTCAAGGCCTATTCCCTGGGAGTCACGGTGGAGCAGTTCGCGGAATTGTTCGCGTTGATTATCTGGAACCAGGGCGTGGGCCATTTTTCTTCGGAAATCGCGCAATCCCCCCTGTTCAAGGCGTACATGCTGATCAAGAGCCTGGAAAAACAGGGAATGGATCGCAAGGCGATCATGGATGAAGTCACGGAATCATTCGGTGAGCAGCATCCTGAATCCGGATTCGGGCGCGTGAAGCGCAAATGCAATAAAATGAGGAGAGAACCATGAGCATGTTTTGTTTTCAATGTCAGGAAACAGCCAAGAACTCCGGCTGTACGGTTCGGGGCGTGTGCGGCAAATCCGCGGAACTCGCCAATATGATGGATCTCTTGATTTTCGTGCTGAAGGGCATTTCCATCGTGGCGACCCGGGCACGGGAAATGGGGATTCACGACCCGAAGGCGGACAAGTTCGTCTACGACGGCCTGTTCATGACCATTACCAACGCCAATTTCGATGATGACCGCATCATCGCCGCCGTGCGCGAAGGCTTGCAGATCCGTGATGATCTGAAAAAAACAGTTGCCGGCGCCGGGGGCCGGTTGCCCGCGGACGTCCATGAATCGGTCACCTGGTACGCCGATACAGTGGCGGCGTTCGAAGCCAAGAACAGCGCCATCGGAGTGCTGGCCACCGAAAACGAGGACGTGCGCAGCCTGCGTGAACTGACCATCTACGGCTTGAAAGGCCTGGCCGCTTACACGGAGCATGCCTACAACCTGGGCTTTGAACAGGACGAGCTCTGCGCTTTCATGCAGCGCGCCCTGGCGGCCACCACAGACGACAACCTGGGCATCGATGAATTGATCGCCCTGGTCATGGAAACGGGCAAATACGGGGTCGATGCCATGGCGCTCCTCGACAAGGCCAACACTGAATCCTACGGCAATCCGGAGATTTCCCGCGTCAATATCGGCGTCGGGGCCAACCCCGGCATCCTGATCAGTGGTCATGACCTCAAGGACATGGAAGAGCTTCTGGAACAGACCGCAGGCACCGGCGTGGATGTCTACACCCACGGCGAAATGCTGCCGGCCAACTACTACCCCGCGTTCAAGAATTACAGCCACTTCATCGGCAACTACGGCAATTCCTGGTGGCGGCAGAAAGAGGAGTTCGAAACCTTTAACGGCCCCATCCTCTTTACCACCAACTGCATCGTGCCCCCCAAAAAGAACGCCGGTTACGCGGACAAAATCTTTACCACCGGCGCGGCGGGCTACCCGGGTTCGAAACACATCCCCGAACGCAAAGCGGGCGGGAAAAAAGATTTTTCCGAGATCATCGCGCTGGCCAAGACCTGCCCGCCGCCGGTGGAGATCGAGAAAGGTGAGATCGTGGGTGGATTCGCCCACAACCAGGTGATTCAGCTGGCCGACAAGGTGGTGGATGCCGTCAAATCCGGCGCCATCAGAAAGTTCTTTGTCATGGCGGGTTGTGACGGGCGCTTCCCCTCCCGGGAATACTACACCGAGTTCGCCGAGAAACTCCCCAAAGACACGGTCATCCTGACGGCCGGTTGCGCCAAGTATCGCTACAACAAGCTGAACCTGGGCGATATCGGCGGTATTCCCCGCGTCCTCGATGCCGGCCAGTGCAACGACAGCTATTCACTGGCCGTGATCGCCATGAAGCTCAAGGAAGTGTTCGGGCTCAACGATATCAACGAGTTGCCCATCGCCTACAACATCGCCTGGTACGAGCAGAAAGCGGTGATCGTGCTGCTGGCGCTGTTGTACCTGGGCGTGAAAAACATCCATCTGGGACCCACCCTGCCGGCGTTTCTGTCGCCCAACGTGGCCAAGGTGCTGGTGGAAAAATTCGGCATCGCCGGTATCGGAGAAGTCGACGCCGATATCCGCATGTTCATGAACCAGTAAACCTGCGGCCTGGAGGGGGCCCCAGGGCCCCCCAGGGTCCCATTTGATGCTTTTCCCGTTATACCCATCGATTGATGGATGATTTCTATTGACAAGTCAGGTCCGGGAAAGGTACAACCTATCCGCTTTGATCAAGGCCGGTGCGATTTCCGGCGGGTGCATGGCCCGTGTGCCGGTTCAGCGGGCGCAGCCGATGGCTGACGGAGGTTAAAAGTGAAAACCGATTATGACCTGATTTGTATCGGTCTGGGTCCGGCGGGCATGGCGGTTTCGGCCATGGGCGCGGCCATGGGCCTGAAAGTCTGCGGCATAGAAAAAAACAAGATCGGCGGCGAATGCATGAATGTCGGCTGCATTCCCAGCAAATCACTGCTCAAGCTGGCGGAGCTGAACCATGCCGCAGCCAGACTGAGCGAAATCGGTTTGCTGAAGAGCGGATCCATTGAGATGGAGCCGCCTTTTGCCCGGATTGCCGCCTACCTGGACTACATCTCCAACAAAAAGACCATCAAGATGTTTGACCAGGTCCACCTGGTGTTGAAAGAGGGAGCGGCTGAATTTGTCGATCCGCACACGGTACGTGTCGGCGGCAGAACGATCAGCGCGCGCAGGATCTTTATCGCCACCGGCACGGAGCCCATGGTGCCGCCGATTGAAGGGATTGACGGCGTCGATTTCCTGACCAACCTGAATGTATTCGACCTGAAAGAGATCCCCGCCGGCATGATCATTATCGGCGGTGGCGCCATCGGCTGTGAGCTGGCGCAGGCGTTCGCCCGCCTGGGCACGAAATGCACCATTGTCGAGATGGCGGACCGCCTCCTGCCGAACGGTGATCCAGAGGCCGGCAAATTGCTGGAACAGGCCCTGACAAAAGAGGGCATCGTTGTGCACCTTTCCACCAAGGTGGCTTCCGCCAGGCCGGAAAACGGCGGTGTCACCCTGGTGACCGGCGCAGGCGATTCCATTCATGCGGACAGACTGCTGCTGGCCGCCGGGCGGAAAATCGTCCTTGAGGGGCTGAACCTGGACAAGGCCGGAGTCAAAACCAACGGCCGGGCCATTTTGGTGGACGGCAAGTACCGGACTTCCGCTAAACACATCTATGCCGTCGGCGACTGCAACGGCGGGGTCATGTTTTCCCACGCGGCCATGCACCAGGGGATGATCGCTCTCATGAACGCGGTCAGTCCCTGGAGCTTGTTTTCGTACAAAAGGCATGTCATCCCCTGGACGGTGTTTACCGAGCCCCAGGTGTCATTCGTGGGCATGCGTCAAGAGGAGCTGGAACGCAAAGGCGTCCGCTACCGCACCCACGTGGCCCGCTATGAAGATTACGGCGCCGCCATCGCCGAGCACGTCGGGGTCGGCTTTGTCAAGGTTTTTGCCAGCCCCCTGGGCCGGGTTTACGGCGTCAGCATCGTCGGTGAAGGGTCGGGGGAAATGATCAACGAGTGGGCGTTGATCGTGCAGAAGAAAATCAGGTTGCACTCCGTCCTGTTTCTGGCCCACTCCTTCCCGACCATGGGCTTTTTAAGCAAACGCGTGGCCGAAATGTGGATGATGCAGAAAATGCAGAGTTCCTTTCTGCGGAAAATGATGTGTTTTTTTTACCGCAGGTTGTAGGCCAACTCTTCAACTTTCTCCCGCCATATACTTGATCACCAGCACAATGATGGCGGAGTCGGTGTCGTTGCGGATGCCGTGTGGAGTCTGTCCCGGGCAGCCGAGGATCGTCCCCGCTTCGGCGACGATCTCCTGGTCTTCCACCAGATAGACAGCGGTGCCCTGGTGTGTGAAAAAATCGACGTCAAAAGGGGTCGTATGGGGCGCCAGCACGGCTCCCGGCTCCAGCTTCATGTGGATGATCTCCACGTTCGGCCGCGTACGCATGCGTCGGCCCGTCACTCCGTCCTTGTCGTAAAGGGGTGAAATATCGTTGGCGCTGGTGATTTTCATCCTGCCTCCATGCCATGATGCGCCGGTGTGGAATCAGCGCATATCGCCTTGTATTGAAACGACCTCGACCCGGACCATGGCGCTTTGACCCGCGCGTTGCAACGCGTTGCGGACGATGACCTCGACTCCACCGCAGCAGGGAACTTCCATGCGTGCGATGGTAATGGAACGAATCCGCCGGTTGCTGAAAATGGTTGCCAGTTTTTCGACATAGGCAGCGATTCCGGAATCGAGCTTGGGGCACAGCATGACCACGCGTTTATTTTTGACAAAGCGCGAATGAAAATCGGCATGGGCAAACGGCACGCAATCGGCGCAGATCAGGAGGTCGGCATCATCGAAACTCGGGTCGCCGGGATTGATCAGGTGGA
Organism: Candidatus Aminicenantes bacterium UBA876; assembly: GCA_002294665.1. Classification (GTDB taxonomy): domain Bacteria; phylum Acidobacteriota; class Aminicenantia; order UBA2199; family UBA2199; genus UBA876. The sequence continues at coordinate 76 of DBFQ01000114.1, read as the reverse complement.
GCTGAACCGGCCAGTGACGCAGCTCGGAACGCCCGGCTTGAGGGGATTGGATGGATTCTTGCGGCGCGATATCCTG
>DBFQ01000077.1 GCA_002294665.1 Candidatus Aminicenantes bacterium UBA876 | reverse complement strand
GCGACAATCCCTGCTCGAAATGCCGGCTAGAACATTCCGGCCCGCCAGCGCCGGGCCGCGGCCGGCGATCAAGTGCATACCCGCAGAAAAATCCCGCCAACGAAAGCGCCAGGCCCCAGGGAAGCGATTGCGGCCAATGGGGAAGAGACAGGGGCAGTCCGAAAGCGTTCATGGATGAAAGCAGCGCGAAACCGCCGCCGGCCGCCAGACTGCAGGCTCCGGCCCGGGGCGCGGGAGTTTTGAGGATGAGCGCCGCCATTCCCGGGACAAACAAACCGCTGGCCATGATCTCGGACGCCGTACCCAGGGTCTGCAGGATCGAGCGCAATCGCAATGCGGCCAGGATCGCGAGCCCGCCGGCGATCAGGGTACTCCAGCGGGCCGCCCGCAAAGAGTGGCTAAAGCGTTTTGCGGTGAAATCCAGGCTGAGCGTCATGGCGGCCAGATTCAATCCGGTATCTGCGGTCGACAGAATCGCTGATCCAAATCCCAGGAAGATGACGCCCCCGGCCCACGACGGCAGGGAATGCATCAGGCAACTGAGCAATTCCGCATCCGGCGCGGCGCAGGTGCCCAGGTTCATGCCGGCTGGAATCACCATCAGGTAAAGGATCCATACGGCAACCGCCGCGAAGAGGATCCCCAGGCGCGCGGAACGCCGGCTTTCAGCAGCGACGATCCGTTGCCATACCACCGGCGAGATCACCCATGCCAGGGTGAACGAGAACACCAGCAGCAGATTGTCCGCGGCTCCGGATAGGAACTGGCTCAGCGCCGGCGTCACCGGCGCGGACGATTCGGCGGTCGAAAACAGGAAAATCAGCCCCAGAGCGATTGTCAACAAAACCAATTGCATCAGGTCCGTGCGTACCACTGATACAAATCCACCGCTGACCGAATAGGTGAATACCAATGCTCCGCCGATCCACACGGCGGCGGCGTAGGGAATGGAAAAACCACTACCGAGAAGCTGGCCCCAGGCGATGAATTGCGAAGCGGTCAGCAGGATCATGTACACAAAAATCAGTCCCGCGGCGGCGCCGGCTACGCGCGTGCCGTATGTACGCCTGACCAGTTCAGGCAGGGTAGTGAAACGGATGCGTCGAATCCTGCCCGCAATCAGAAAGAAAACCAGCAGTGTCAAGAGAGTGGGAATGGCCATCACCCAAAGGGCGGCATAACCGGCTTCCCGGGCCTGTTTCATGGTAACCAGTGTGGAAGCGGCGCCGATCCAGGAAGCCGTCAACGTGGCGCCGATCCAGAGAGGACCCAGGTGCCGTGAAGCGAAAAAGAAGCCATCGGCATCGGAACCGGAGCGCCGCATCCCTACGGCAATAATCAGCAAGGCATAAAGGAAAAGCACGGTCAACGTCACGGCGGCTGCCTCTCTGGCGGGTTAGAGGTATCCGAGCGATTTCAGGCTTTCAATCTCTTTTTGCTTGAGTTCGGATGCCATGGGCGCGAGTTTCTCTTCGCGACGGTTGCGAATGACATTCACCAGTCGCTGAAAGTAATACAGGGTCTGCAACGGGGTTGCTTGCGGGGAAAAGGCGCGGGGATCGGTTTCCAGGTTGAAAACCCGGCAGGTCAATGCGTCTCCATGACCGCTGATGATGGCTTGAAAAGGGTATTCCAGTATCGACCAGTGATTGTGGTATTCATGAAAATAGATGCTGCGGCTGATCAACGTCGGCGTGGGACGAAGAGAAAACAGGCCTTTCCGCTTCGCCGCTGTTTTCCCGCCGAATACGCGTATCAATGTGGCGGTCAGGTCAGATGTGGAGACAGGATGCGACAACACGGCACCCGCATCCGACCAGCCGGGAATGGCCAGGATCAGCGGGATGTGCAGGCCTTGGGGATACAATACCGTGTTGTGGCCGATCTGATTGTGTTCGCCCAGCCCCTCGCCGTGATCCCCGAGCACGACCACCGCGGTTTTGTCTTGCAGGCCGCGTTTTTCGAGCATCGCCAGCATCTCTCCCACAATGGCATCGGCAAAAGCGAGATTCTCGTCATAGGCGTCGTTGAGGAGTTCAAGATCACTTGCGGTGTATTTTTTTTCCGTGTATTCGCCCCGGGAAAAATAGATGTCTTTGAGGCGTTTCAGGAATTCCTCGTTGGGGTATTCGCTGTATCCACGGTGAAACATGCCGAAATAAGGCGGCGGCATGAGGAAGTCGATGTGGGGCTCACGGACATGCAGGTAGGCGAAAAACGGTTGCTGTTTCGTTTGCGCCTGTTGGATGATTTGTTCCAATTGAGAAGGAAACGCGGATGCCGGGGGTTGCGGAGTGTCCTGAAACAACTCGATAAAAGAAACGAATCCCTGATCCATGCGGAACGTGCGCCCGCAATACGGGATGGCGGAAACCGCCGCGGTGTGATACCCGGAGCTCTGCATGATTTCCGCCAGGGTGGTGATGTCGGGATTCAGTCCGCCGAAATAATTGCTGACGGCGTTGTGTTGATCCGGCGCCAGCCCGCTGAACAATGTGGCGGTTGATGCCAGGGTGTAGGCCGCCTCGGCCCAGGCGTTTTCAAATCTCCAGGCGCGCCCGGCCAGGCGATCGATATTGGGGGTAGTGGCGCGGTGGTACCCGGCGCAGGACAAGCGGTCGGCACGGGCGGAATCGAGCAGGATCACCAGCACGTTCATGCCGGTTCCCGCTCCGGTTTGCGGGAAAGGCCGACTACCTGGAGTCGCATTCGCACCGGAACCCGCCTGGCGCAGGAATTGCGATTGAACCAGGCCGATATCGCGGGGCGGCCCATCCAGTTGAAACCGCAGACGGCGCGGAGCAATGGTCGATTGGGGCATGTCCAGCTCAATCCGGCTGCGATCCGTCCATTCCTTTTCAAGCGACTCCCCCGTGCCATCATCGCGCAGCAGTCGGATCCGGGGAATCGGTGCGGTAAAGCGGAGCGACATTTTTCCGCCATGCGCGCCCAGGTAATAGTCCAGGGCGGCCGGGAGCTGCAGCCATGCCAGTGGCGGTTGAGCGTCGGCCGGGAATCCCGGCTTCTCAGGGGGCGCAATTGTGATGCGGTAAAAGCGAATCCGCTCGGGACGGTCCAAAGTGAATGTCAGGATGTTGTCGCCCGAACGCAATAATCTCCGTGGCAGCAATATGCGCTGCTCCGCAGGGGGACCTGGAGCCAGGTCGAGTGTTTTCAGTTGCGTCCGGTTTAATGCAATCGCCAGGTTGCAGGCCGCTTCCGCACGCAGGCGTGATGTGAACAGCAATGTCCGTGGGGATTCCACACTGAATCGCAGTCCGCCGCCCGCGCCGGAAATGGTCCGATAGGCATGCCCGTCAAAAAGCGATCCGCTCCATTGCCCGAGAAAATACCGGTCGTGTTCCGGCGCCTGCAGAACGAACTGGTGACGCTGGGAAGAGATTTCCGGCAGGATGGTCTCAGGTGAACCGGCTGCTTCCCGGTCACAGCCGGATGTCAAAATAAAAAGCAGGATCATGCATCCGTACCCGATTTTTTGCATATCTGGATTGTACCATGGCATACGGGAGGGGGCAAAAACCGGGATTTATTCAACCAGGCCGTGAATCTGGACCCCCAGCGTCCGGCCTTCCCGCCCCAGTCCCAGGCGCTTGAGGTTGAAGGCCGGGTCAACCCGGAATTCCAGGAAACCGCCCCGTGAGGAATGCAACTTCAGGGGCCACTCCCGGGTGGCGTGAGCCTGCAAATTGCGGATTTCTTTCCCGCGCCAGAATACCCGGACATGCTGCTTTCCCCCGGGAAGATGGGCGAACGGCGCATCGGCGACCAGGCGCAGGTCCGTGCGTGTTCCGGCGGCAAGATATCGGCCGGCAGCGGCTCGCGTCCACACAAAACGCTGGCCTTCCGCACTCAAGTCAGCGGGCCAGATGCCGTAATTGTAAGGAACATTCCTGGCCAGGCACCAGTTCAGCGGATGCAGGCGGGAAAACTCCCGGGCCGATCCCAGGCAGAACAACAGCAACAAACCACACAATAGCGGCAGCTGACGCTTGGCGGGCTTCTCCATCGGAGATGGAGCCGGGTCCAAAAGCCAGGCCAGAAGCCAGAAAAGCAGGGCCAGTTCCGGCAGCCACAGGGGGGTGCCCACCAGAAACACCGCCAGCACGGTCCAGAACAGGGGGAGCCAGGCCCTTTGGCGCGGTTTCCTGGCCATGGCCCACAGCAATCCCAGAAAAACAATCGCTCCCGCAAAACCTGTTTCGCTGGCAACCAGCAGGTACTGGTTCAAAGGCAGGTCCTCGAGGTGGTTTTCGCCGTAGTGAAGGTTTTTCAGCGCGAAGATGAAGTTTCCGGTACCGACTCCGGTCAATGGCGCCTCCCGCATTAAACGGATCCCGCTGCGCCACATGGTCAGGCGCTGGTTGGAGGCGCGGTCAACTGCGGTAAACCAGCCATCCCGGCGCAAATTGCCGACTAATTCGGTTACGGTGCGGGTAACGCGCTGGCGCAGTACACCTCCGGCCAGCATCAGTATCACGATGCTTCCCAGCAGCAGCAGGGCGCGTGTCTTTCGCGACCATTTTCCGCCGGTCAGCAGTACAACGGCGGCTGCGATCACAAACAGAAAACCGCTGCGGCTGCCGGACAGTATCAGGCCGAATAAAGCTCCCGGCAGGAGCAGGATTCCGGCGATCCGGGCGGGAATCGACCGGGCAGCGGATGACGCTTCGTTCTGCATCAACCGCAACAATGCCGCCAGGAATACAAATCCGGACATGAAGCCCAGCGAGTTGAAATCAGAAGTTCCGCCGTTGAGCTGGTTGTGGAACACGAAATAGCCCCGGGAGAGAAACCCGGGGGCGATAAAACGCTGGATCAACGCGATTGCGAGGGTCACGCCGTATCCGGCGAACAGGCAATTCAACGCCCGGGAACGCGGGGGCTCATGAAGTCGCAGCATCATGAAAAGGTGCGGAGTTACGGCGGCCAGCATCATACTGACCAGGGGAAAAACAACGGCGAATGAAACCCGTTGCCCATCGGGAGACACCGGCGTGTCCCTCAGGAAGGCCAGGCCGGCCAGGGTGATATTGCTCCAGCGCAGGGCCAGGAAAATGGCGGAAACCAATGCGATCAGCGCCATCAACACGGCCATGAACGCCAGAGGGTGACGCATGTCGAGCGTTTCCCGGCGCCACATGGAAACCAGGATCATGCCGGAGAGCAGGAACAGTGGCGTGGCCATGTAGTTGAATGGATACCCGTTCGCATCCAGCGCTGGCAGTGCGGATGTCCAGGGCAGGGCGAAGAGAAACCACATCAGGGCCTTCTGCGGGTGAACCAGGTACAGAATCAGCCCCGCTCCCAGGGCGGCCAGGGGGATGAGCGTAAAATTGAGCTGGAAAAAAAAATAGAGTCCGGTCAGGGTCAGCGCCGCCAAAAAAGCCATTCCCAGCAGGAAGCGGCTGCCATTCAATGACTTACTCCTTAAAAAATTCGCGGATCGCTTGCGCGACTCGATCCACATCCATCTCGCTCAAATGAGGATGCATCGGTAGTGACAATACTTCGGCCGCCAGGCGTTCCGAAACCGGAAGGTCACCCCGGCTGTAACCGAGATCATGAACACCGGGCTGGAGGTGACAGGGAATCGGATAATGCACGCCGACGCCGATTTTGCGATCCCGCAGGTAATCCGCCAGCGCATCGCGTCGGGCCGTGCGGATGACGTAGAGGTGGTAAACCGCCCGCCTTCCCTCCAACGGGACAAAAAATTTCAGCGGCAGATCCCGTAACGCGTTGTCGTAGCGGGCGGCCAATTCAATTCTGCGCTGGTTCCAGCGGTCCAGTTTCTGCAGTTTCAGACGCAGGACCACGGCCTGGATTTCGTCCAGGCGGGAATTGAAGCCGATTTCGTTATGGGTGTATTTGTCTGTCTGTCCATGCAGACGCAAGCGTTGAACGGCATCGCGCACGTCCTCCCTGGATGTGAGCACAATTCCGCCTTCTCCCAATGCACTGAGGTTTTTGGAAAAATAGAAACTGTAGGCGGCCGCATCTCCGAACGAACCGGCTTTCCGCCCCCTGAACTCGGCGCCGTGCGCCTGGGCGCAGTCTTCGAGTACCTGCAGCCCGTTCTCACGCGCAATATCCATCAATTCATCCATTTCGGCCGGCATGCCGTACAGGTGTACGGGAATCAGGGCGCGAACGCGGCGGCCGCTTGCGCGATTGATCAGCTCCTGGCCGCGCAGGGTGCATTTTTCCCGGATAAACGCACGGACTTTTTCAGCGGAGAGCGTGGCGCCTGCCTCTTCCACATCGAGCAGGACCGGCACCGCGCCGCAATGGACCACCGCTTCCACAGTGGCAAAGAAGGTAAAGGACGGCACGATGACTTCTTCGCCGGGGCGGACACCGAGAGCCAGGAGTCCAAGGTGGATCGCGGCGGTGCCTGAACCGACGCCGACGCCGAAACGCGCCCCGGAGTAGGCCGCGAATTCGTTTTCGAATGCATTCTGGTGCGGTCCGAGCATCAGGTGCATGTCGCGGAATACGTCATCCCAGTGTCTGTGCAATTCATCGCGAATCTCTTCGTATTGGGCCCGGATATCAACGAGTTTGATTTCTTTGTCCACAGGCAACCTCCAGATGAATGAGCACCCAGATTAGCAGAGCGTTGATTTGAAGTCAACCGGAATCCGCAGCGGCAGCGTGGATGACCAGCAGGCGACGTTCCTGCTGATTTCCCTCATCATCCATTACCACAATGCGATGCCGGCCCGGCTCCAGAAACAGGGCTTTCTTGTGCGTCCCCCTGGTTTCGCCGCGGTATTCTCCGTCCACGTACCAGAACACCCGCGCCGCAGCCGCACGGTGTGCAACCGTTATCGTAATGCGTTGCCGGACTCCCATGAAGTCCCGGGGAATCATGACATGGGCGCCGGGCTCCGGGTAAACAAAGCGCAGGGAATGGCCGGAAGGTACGGTCGGGCATTCGGGAAGGTGGGGCGGAAGCGGATCGTAGCTGAGGCCTCGATTGCGCATGAACTGAACCACTTCCGCCGGCAGTACCAGGCGCACGGCGGACTTGTATTCGCCGGGCGTCCAGCACCTTGAACAGACCTGGTGCTTTTCGTCGAGAGTGAGGAAAACCCGGCGATGATAGGGGCAGACCGGCAGCGGGCGCGCCCGTAAGGGTGCTTCTGCCGTGACGGTCGCGGGGCAATCCGGCCCGGCGCGGAAACCACTCTCCCGGCACAATTCAAGCGTCTGGAATTCCAGTTCCTTCCGGGAAAACCAGGGCGGGTGATTGCCCGTGGGTAGTGAGTTGAACAATTGAAACATCAACGGGGCGGCTGTTCCGGCGCCTGTCAGGTGAGGATTGCCCTCGCCGGTGAAGTTTCCCGCCCAGATGCCGATCGTCCACGCAGGCGTCAGCCCCAGGGACCATCCATCCCTTTGACCGTAACTGGTCCCGGTTTTCCAGGCCACCGGGCGGCTGCTGCTGAATTGTTGCCAATAATATTCAGATCCCGGCCGTTTCAGGCCCCGCAGTATTTCCAGGGTCAGGTGACAGGCCTGGGGGGAAATCAGTTGAGGATGAAATCGTTCTGACCCGTGCTCGGCTACGGTGAGCACCGGGTGGAATTTTCCGTTTGCACCCAGTCCACGGTACAATGCCGCCAACTCAATCAGGCGGGCTTCGCCTCCTCCCAGGATCAGGGTCAGGCCGTAATCGTCCGGATCACGAAACAATGTGGATAAACCGGCGTTTTGCAGGAAGCGGTGCAGTCGATCCGTTCCGTACAGGTTCAGCAGCCGTACGGCCGGTACATTCAGGGACCGGATCAATGCGTCGCGGGCGGTTACCAGGCCGCTGTAGCCGCGATCGGCATTGGCCGGAGAAAATGCGCCGTAAAAGGTGGGGATATCGTGAATCCAGGTGCGGGGAAGGATCAGGCCGGCATCCATCGCCAGCGCGAATAAAAAAGGCTTGAGAATCGATCCGGTGGATCGTGGGGCCGCGGCGCCATCGATCGGACCGTGTGCGGCGAAATCAAAGAAATCCGCCGATCCGACATATGCCTTCACGGCCGCGGACCCGGTGTCCAGCACCACCGCGGCGACCTGGCGGATACCTTCGCGTCTGATCTTGTCGGCATGGGCGCTGACTTCCTTTTCCACCAGTTGTTGGATTGTGATATCCAGCGAGGTTCGATTGATTCCGCCCCGCGTAGCCGGATTCTCGTGGAAGTGCTGCGACCAATGCGCGCCGGCAACCTGAAAGCTGTGCAGGCGGAGGGGTAGGGGCTCCTCTCTGGCGAGCCGGGCGACGGTGGGTGGGATAATGGCTTCGTTTTCCAGGCTGAGCAGCAGCCTGTTTCTCTTGTCACGCAGTTTTTCACGGTTCATCACCGGGGAGATCAGCCCGGGAGAGTTGGGAAGCACAGCCAGGGTTGCAGCTTCACTCCACGTCAGCCGGCGTGGCGGTTTGCCGAAGTAGCGCATGGCCGCGGCATGAATTCCCTGAACGTTGCCTCCGTATGGGGCGTGGTTCAGATAGGTATTCAGAATCCGGGATTTCGGCCACTGCAATTCAAGTTTCACGGCCTGCAGGGCTTCCAGGAGTTTGTTGAGCAGGGTGCGCGGGCGCCGCCCGGCCAGGCGGACGGTCTGCATGGTCAGGGTCGAGCCGCCTTCAACGAAGCGCATGTGACGCGTATTCTGCAGCAGGGCGCGCAGCGCCGCGCGCGGATCCACACCGTTGTGGAACGGGAAACGGCGGTCTTCATACATCAGAACGCAGGCCAGCAGGGGCTTGGGTACGCGGTAGCCCGGATCCGGGGGGAAACGCCATTGCCCATCCGCGGAGAGAAAGGCACGCAGAATCCTGCCCTGGTGATCCAGCACGACCGTGCTGTGAGTGTCCGCGAAGCGGGGCATGGGAATGGCCAGGTAGACCGCCAGTATCGACAGTATTGTCGTTGCGAGCGTGATGATCAGCCGCGTCCTGTTTGCGTGTTTCGTGCCGCCGCGCATGAACGCAGTGTAGCAGTTTGCCGGGGTTGTGAAAAGCGTTTGCGCTTGAACCGGAACCGGGTTTGTGGCGTAATTGAGATCATGAGCCGTTGCCGGCGCCGGGTCTGTTGGTTTTTTGCGGGATTGTGGGCCGGGACTCTTCTGTTCTCAGCCGTCCCGCCGCGCTTCCGGGTTCAGGTCCACCTTGTCGTGGAAGGTGAATATGCCGCATCCCGCCCCGGCTTCAGCGTTTGCGGAAGTTACGTCCTGGTTCTGTCCACCTGCGCCCTGCTGGAACGTGACAATGGTGATTTCATTCTGTTCAATCTGCATGAATGCGCTCAGGACGATCCGCAGGTCAACTGGCGGGAGTCTGTGGAGACAGGGGGTAAAAGGCGGACTTATTGCGCAAACGACCTGATTAAACCGCAATTGATGACGCGCTTCGCGCTGAGGGAGGGGGGGGAAGTGAGGCTGGATCTGCTGGTGAGCGGCGCCGCTGCGACACCCGGCCTGGCGGATTGGGGGAAAACCCTGCTTTTCCCCCGCAGTCATACCGGGATCGGGGATGAGTCGGAAAAGAGGTACCGCCGCGGAATCCTGCACGGCTCGAACCGGCTGCAATGGAAAGAAGCGCGCATGGATCGCCCCGGCGGTACGCGCGGGCGGATTGCCTGGGACTGGGGTGAGGGTGACGGGCAATGGGAACATACCCAATCCGTGCGCGTGACATTCAGCGCGGGTCCGTACCGGGGGGATACGCGTTGACTTTTCCCCCTGTTTTGGCTATATTGTGCTTTTTCCATTGCCGCGGGAACTCCGATCGATCCAGGGAGAACGCGGGGACTGGCACAACGTCCGGGGTTGCAGATGCTGTCCTTTCTGAAGGTTGAAAATTTCGCGGTTGTCCAGGCCGCCAGGCTGGATTTCTCACCCGGCCTGAATGTGCTCACCGGAGAGACAGGTGCGGGCAAATCAATCCTGATCGGTGCCTTGAACATGTTGCTGCAGCGCAAAACGCCGGCCGCAGCCATTCGTGACGGAGCGGAGCGTCTTGTGGTGGAAGCCCTGTTTCAACAAGACGGGAAGGAACTGGCGCTGCGCCGCGAAGTGGGGAAACGGAAGTCGATCTGTTTCGTCAACGGGTCCATGGTTCCTTTTGACCAGCTCCAGGAGCAAGCGCAGGCATGCCTGGACATCTATGGTCAGAATGAACATGTTTTCCTGTTGAATCCACTCAACCATGCCCTGTACCTGGATGATTTTAGCGGAAACGCCGCAGTTCTCGCGAAACTTGCCGTTGCCGGCGCGGAGTTGAAGCGCCGGTTGGAAGAGCGGGAGGAATTGCGGCGGCGTAAGCAGGGCATGGATGAACGCCTCGATTTTCTGGCTTTCCGCGTCAGCGAGATCGAAGAACTGGACCTGCGACCCGGAGATGATGAGGAACTGGAACGACGTGCCAGGATCCTGGGTTCCGCCGAAGAGATCCTGACTCGGTCCGGCCGCCTGACCACGCAACTCTACGAGGGCGAGAACGCGATTTACAACCAGGTGACGGATGTGCTCCGCGACTTGCGTTTCCTCCAGGAAATCTATGGCGAACTGCAGCCGTTCCTGCAGGATGTTGAGCAGTTTTCCGGCATGATCCCGGATCTGTCCAAGCAAATCAGCGCAGTCGCCGGCCAGGTTGAGTATGATGAGGCCGAGTTGAATCAGGTGGAAGAAAAGCTCATGCGCATCCGTCGTTTGAAATCCAAATACGACACCGACCTGGACGGCCTGCTGCAGCGGCTTGAAGAGATGCGCGCGGAGCGTGAGCGATTGATCCACATGGACATGTCCCTGCGCGACTGCGACCGCCTTATCAAGGAGGCGCTGGACCAATACCGACTTGTGCTGGATGAATTGCGGCTCCGGCGGCGGGAGCGGGCGGCGGAGTTGGGATCCATCATGGAAGAGGAACTTTCGCGCCTGGAGTTGCCGCATTCCCGATTCGAGGTACGCATATCCGAGGCGGAAGTGACGGAACAAACCGCTTCCGAGCGCGGACCGGACCGGGTGGAATTCTACTTTTCTTCCAATCCCGGCCAATCTCCCGCCCGGGTTCGGGAAGTGGCTTCCGGGGGGGAATTGTCCCGCTTGATGCTGGCATTGAAATCCCTGCGCGACGAAGGCCGGACCGGAACCAGTATTTTTGACGAAATCGACACGGGAATCGGCGGCAAGACGGCTGAATTTGTGGGTGAAAAACTGAAGCGGATCTCCCGCAAAGGCCAGGTGCTGTGTATTTCCCACCTGCCTCAGATTGCGGCTTTCGCCGATCGCCATTTTCTCGTGGAGAAGCGGTTTGAGGACAGCCGCACCTATAGCGATGTGCGTGTACTGGATCATGACGAACAAATCCGCGAGCTCGCCCGGCTGATGGCCGGCAGTGCCGTAAACAACGACGTGATCCGCGCCGCGGAGAACCTGCGCAGCCAGCGTCGATCATGACCTTTTTCATTCATACCTTCGGCTGCCAGATGAATGTCAATGACTCGGAAAAAATCGCATCCATTCTACGTCTGCGGGGCATGACGCCGGCGGACCGGGTTCAGGACGCCCGGATCGTCATCGTCAACAGCTGCGCGGTCCGGGCCAAGGCCCGCGAAAAAGCCCTGTCCTTCATCGGACGTCTGGACCCGGAACAGATCGTCATTCTGGCCGGTTGCGTGGCCCAGGCGGAACGGCAAAGCCTGTTGAAAACACAACGGCGCATCGACTATCTGGTGGGGACCCACCAGTTTCACAAACTGGACCGGATCGTTGACGGGCTGATGCGCCGCCGGGAGAAAGGCGCCGCGCTGGGGTTCTCGCGCCAATGGCAGGAACTGGTTCCTGATTCCCGATCCAGAAACAGCGCGGTGACGGCATTTGTCTCGATCATGGAAGGATGTGATAATTTCTGCTCTTACTGCATTGTCCCATTCACCCGCGGGCGGGAAAAAAACCGGCCCGCGCGCTACATTCTGGCTGAAGCCATGGAACTGGCGCAAAAGGGCTATCGGGAAATCGTTCTGCTGGGACAGAACGTCAACCACTGGATCGACCCGGAGACCGGCGAGTCGTTTGCTTCTCTGCTTGATCGGCTGGCATCCGCTGTAGATGTCCGCTGGATCCGGTTCATCACGTCGTACCCCGGTTACCATGACCCGCGCCTGATTGACGTCGTCGCGGCGCATTCAAATATCGCCCGCCACATCCACCTGCCGGCGCAATCCGGCTCAACCCGCATGCTGAGACGCATGCGGCGGAATTATTCGCGTGTCGAATACCTGAAGATCATCACCGCTTACCGCAGGGCCGTTCCCGGCATGAGTTTTTCCGCTGATTTTATCGTGGGGTTTCCCGGCGAGAGTGAGAAGGACTTCCTGGCCACATTGTCGCTGTTGCGCCGGGTTGAATATGAATCCGTGTTTTCTTTTGCTTATTCACCCCGTCCGGCGACCCGGGCGTCGGCCTGGCGGGACAGCGTGCCTGCCGAAGTCAAGCGGGAACGACTGCGTCGTCTGCAGCAGCTGCAGGAAGAGATTCAATTGCGCCGCAATCATCAATTGATCGGCAGTCTGCAGGATGTACTGGTCATGACCCCGCACCCCAGCGTCCGCAACGAGGTGGTTGCGCGCACGGAAACGTACCGCGTGGTCAACGTTGAATCCGTGGCGGTGCCGGGAAGCATGCTCAAAGTCCGCATCACGGCCGCGGGCCCGCATTCGCTTCGTGGAGTCGAGGCGGCGGTCTGAATGCCCGGGGAGCGCTTGTTGCCGTCGCTCGAGGCGGGATTTTTGCCCTTGCGCGCTGCCGGCCTTTCGGGGTTGTCCGCATGAGGGGGTCGATTTCTTGACTTGTCGGGCCGGATATGGTAAAAAGCCTTGTATCGCTATCCACTGAAAAGGAATCCGAATGCTCATAGAAACGGCGAAAATCGGCCCGGCAGGCATGTCGCTTGCGGACATCGTCGAGATGGGGGACGCGTCCCTGATTGACGAAGACGGCAGTTACCTCGATGATATCCATTACTCTGTTCACCTGGCCAGGGACGGCGAACGAATCCGTGCCAGGGGCAGCGTGCGCACGACGGTTTCGCTGACCTGCGTACGTTGCCTGGAAGAGTTTGAACAAAAGGTTAACTCCAGTTTCGACATCATTCTTTTCCCCGTCCAGCTTGTGGATGGCGGATCGATCTCCCTGAGCGAAAACGACTTGGAAACCATTTTTTTCCGCGGCAATCACATCGACTTGGCACGCATCATGTCGGAGCAGGTGAATATCTGCATTCCGGACAATCCCGTCTGCCGTCCGGACTGCCGCGGGATCTGCCCGAATTGCGGTGCGAATTTGAATTTTGAATCCTGCCAGTGTGAGCAATCCAACGCGTCTTCCGATCATTGGCCGAATAAAATCAAGAGGTGAATCATGGCGTTACCCAAACGGCGGCATTCCCATCAGAGAACCCATAAACGCAGGTCGCATGATGCGCTGAAGGTGGAGGGACTCTCCGTCTGTCCGAATTGCAAGGAACCCAAGCTTCCCCACCGTGTGTGCAGAAACTGCGGGTATTACGCTGGCCGCCAGGTTACTACGGGAAACGAAGAATAGTGCATGGAACCGGTCGCGGTGGCCATCGACGCCATGGGGGGTGACCACGCTCCCGCGGAGGTTGTGAAAGGCGTGATGGAATTCATGACCAGAAATCCGGACCCCCGTATCTACCTGGTTGGAAAGAAGCGCGAGATCCGTCGCGAGTTGCGCAGACTGCCTGCCGGCGGCATGAACGAAAGGTTGAGTGTCATCAACGCCAACGACCAGATCTCCATGCGTGAGCAATTGCTCACGTATTGGCGCAAGCGTGAACGGACGTCCATCCAGCGCGCTTTGGATCTGGTGCGCAGGGGTGATGCGCAGGCGATGGTATCAGCCGGCAACACGGGCGCGGTAATGGCATTGGCCAAGGCCAACCTGGGCATGCTGGAGGGAATCGGCCGTCCGGCCCTGGCGACGTTGATCCCCACGGTTAAAGGCAAGACCATGCTGATGGACGTGGGCGCCAATGTGGATTCACGGCCGCGGCACCTGGTGGAATTCGCGCTGATGGGCAAGGCGTTCATGCAAACCGTGCACGGGATTGAAAATCCCCGCATTGCGTTGATGAGCATCGGTGAAGAGGAAGGCAAGGGAAACGAGTTGATCAAGCGCACCTATGCCATTCTGAAATCCATGGATATCAACTTTATCGGCAATGTGGAAGGCCGGGATGCGTACCTGGGCGAGTCCGATCTGATCATCACCGACGGTTTTACCGGCAATATCACCCTGAAAGTCGCAGAGGGCGTGGTGGATGTGGTCATGTCCATGATCCGCAGTGAAATGCGTTCCAGCCTGCAATCCCGCCTGGGCGTATTTTTGTTGAAGCGCTCGTTGCGGCGCCTGCGCCGCCGCCTGGATTATGCCGAGATCGGTGGCGCCCTGCTGCTGGGAATCAACGGAATCGTGGTAATCGGGCACGGCCGTTCAAACGCCAAGGCCGTTGGCAGCGCGCTGGAACTGTCCGTGCGCATGGTGCGGGAACGGGTGCTGGAGCGTATTTCCGCCGAGATCAGCGGCGTTCGCAATGTTCTGGAGGAGTTGAGTTATGCCTGAGAGAAAAGGAAACGCGATTGTCACCGGGGCGGCCCGGGGAATCGGTCGCACGATTGCCCTGCACCTGGCCGGAGCAGGATACAATGTGGCCATTTCGGATATCCTCGAAGCAGACGCCCGTTCCACCGCCAACGAAGTGGAAGCGCTGGGAGTCTCCGCCCGGGTTGTGCGCACGGATGTGTCCAGTGAGCCGGATGTCGAGGCGTTGATTCAGGGTGTCAATGAGGCCTGGGGCAGCGTTGACGTGCTGGTTAACAACGCCGGAGTCACCCGCGATAACCTGCTGGTGAGGATGAGCCAGGCGGATTGGGACCTGGTTTTAGACATCAATCTGAAGGGGGCTTTCCTCTGTTCCCGGGAAGCGGCCAAGGTGATGATGAGGCAGCGTTCCGGAAGAATGGTCAATATCGCCTCGGTAGCCGGTTTGATGGGTACGGCGGGCCAGGCCAACTACGCCGCTTCCAAGGCGGGCCTGATCGCCATGACCAAGACCATGGCCCGGGAATTGGGCGGCCGCAACGTGACGGTCAATGCGATCGCCCCGGGGTTCATCATCACCGAGATGACGGATCAGTTGTCCGACAAAGTCAAAGAGGGGTACCTGAGTCAGATCCCCCTGCGCAGGGGAGGCACTCCCCAAGACATCGCCGATGCCGTGGGGTTTCTGGTATCTCCGGCCGCCGGTTATATAACCGGGACCGTGATCAACGTATCCGGCGGATTGGTGATGTAGATCCGCCACATATATCGAAACAATGAAAATGAAACGAAAGGGGATTCTGACGCAGTGGACGAAGCCGTCAACCCCGTGATAAATGCGACAGACCAATCTAAATTGGAGGAAAAAATGACAAAAGAAGAGATCATGGGAAAAGTCAAGGAAGTCGTGGCTGAAAAGTTGAATGTGGGTGAAGATCAGGTGACCACGGATGCGAAATTCGTCGAGGATCTGGGAGCGGACTCTCTGGATCAGGTGGAGTTGATCATGGCCCTGGAAGATGAATTCGACCTCAAGATCCCGGAAGAAGAAGCGGAAAAGCTGAACACCGTCGGATCCGCGGTTGATTTCATCGTTGAAAAAATGAAATAAGACATGAACCTTGTCAGAAAGACCATCAACCTGAAGCGGGTGGTGGTAACGGGTCTGGGAGCCATCTCTCCCCTGGGCCGTACCGCTGGTGAAAGCTGGAGCCAGGTTCGCGCCGGTGCCAATGGTATCAGCCGTATTTCCCGGTTTGACGCCTCCGAGTACTATTCCCAGGTTGCCGGTGAAGTCAAAAACTACGATCCGCTGGAGTATTTCGACAAGCGCGAACTGCGCAAGTACGATCCCTTTATCCAGTTCGCCCTGATCGCGGCGGAAGAAGCCTACCGGGACAGCGGCCTGGAAAGCGCCGCAGTCGACCTGACCCGCTGTGGGGTTTATATCGGCTCCGGCATCGGCGGCATCTCAACGATTGAGGAAAATCAGACCCGGTTGCTGGAGCGTGGACCTTCCCGGGTTTCCCCCTACTTCCTGCCGGCCACCATTGCCAACCTCGCTTCGGGAAACGTGTCCATTCGATATGGCCTGAAGGGTCCCAACCTGGCCAATGTGACGGCTTGTACCACCAGCACCCATTCGATCGGAGAGTCTTTCCGCATCATTCAGATGGGAGACGCGGATATCATGATGGCCGGGGGTGCGGAGTATCCCATCACCCCCCTGGGTGTAGCCGGTTTTTCCATCATGAAGGCGCTTTCCTCACGCAATGACGCGCCGGAAAAGGCCAGCCGTCCGTTCGATCTGCAACGCGATGGATTTGTCATCGCCGAAGGCGCGGCCATCGTGGTGCTGGAAAGCCTGGAGAGTGCACTGAAACGCAACGCGCGGATCTATGCCGAAGTGCTGGGTTACGGTTATACCGGCGATGCGTATCACATGACGGCTCCGGATCCGGAAGCGGAAGGTGCGGCACGGACCATGGATATGGCCATTCGTGACGCCGGCCTGACCCCTGACCGTATCGACTACATCAATGCTCACGGCACCTCTACCCCTCTCAATGACAAGACCGAAAGCCTGGCGATCCGAAAATTATTCGGCACGTATGCCGACAAGGTGGCGGTCAGTTCAACCAAATCGATGACCGGTCACATGCTGGGCGCTACGGGTGCCATTGAGTTTCTGTTTACGAACATGGCTTTGAAGGAAGGTTTTATTCCTCCCACCATCAACCTGGAGTTCCCCGATCCGGAATGCGATTTGAACTATACTCCGGGCAAGGGAATCGCAAGAGAATTGACCTACGCCCTGACCAACTCATTTGGATTCGGCGGCACCAACGGATCCCTGGTTATTTCCCGATTCATGGCGGAGTAAACCGCTGGACCCGTTCTCCCGGCCCGTTTGCCTGCGGCCGGGAGAACGGGATGGGAATTCGTAGGATAAAATTCAGGATGCGACCGCATCCCGGGCCTTCACGCCGGTAAGAAGGCATTCCTTCTGAACAGAAAGTGCACAGCGCCGATCGCCGGATGCGTCGGGCCGGGAATCCGGCTTGCCGCAGAACGTTTTCTACGCCATCACGGACATCGAGTCGCCACTGGCCCCGTTGGTCCCGCGAGAAACCCCAGAACGAAGGGGATGGACCGGGAAACAGACGCGGCAGTTCATCGCCGACGGCATAGCACTGGCCTTCAATGGCCGGTCCCAGCCAGAAATTCATTGAGTGAAAGGGTATGCGCCGTCGCCTCAACAGCTGGATCAGGTTGGTAACGATCCCGCCGGCCAGCCCCCGCCACCCCACATGCACCAGGCCAGCGGTTGCGCCATTGTCGTTCCAGAAAAACAGCGGCGTGCAGTCCGCGGTACGGATGATTCCCGGCCTGCCGGTTTCTTCCAGCACAAAACCATCGGCCGCCGTTTCGCCATCATGGTCCTGGGAACCGACGATGCGAGAGGTGTGTTCCTGTTTCAGCTGGAAGGCGGGGCGCGTGATGGGGAAAGCCAGCCGTTTGGAAAGGATCGCCTCCAGATCGTGTGGATCCGTGGCGATCTGCGTGTGTCCGAAGCAGATGTTTCCCGCGTGGTAGATTCGCGGTGCGTCAGGGGGCTCCCTGGTGGCGTGCGTGGTGTCCATGTCGAGGCCTATTTTCTAACCAAGATCAACCCGGATGTCAAGGCGGTTTTTTGTCGCTTGAGAGCGGGAACGGTTTCCGCTACAATAGATGCAAACCATGAAGCCCGAAACCAGTGAGGCGCTTGAAATGTCGATCGTCCCGGTCACGTCGCGTGCGCTTCTGCGCCGGTTTGTTTTTTTCCCCTACCGGTTATATCGGCGCAACCCCTTTTGGGTACCGCAATTGCGCACGGATGAATGGCGTTTCCACCTGCCTCGATACAACACGTTTCTGCAACGCAATCCGGTGCAGTTTTTTCTGGCGTTTCGGGGGGACCGCCTGGTGGGGCGCATCGCCGCGATTATCAACCGGGATCATGATCGCGCGCATGGCGCGGGAACCGGATTCTTCGGCCGTTTTGAATGCGTGAATGACCTTGGGGTTGCGCGTGCATTGGTACATGCCGCCGCGCAATGGGTGAAACGGCATGGGGCCCGCCGCATGCTGGGGCCGACTGATTTTTCCACAAACAATGTTTCCGGGCTGCTGGACCAGGGTTTTTCCGAGCCGCCGCGGATTCTGATGCCCTATAATCCCGAGTACTATCTAGACCTGTTGCACCAGTGCGGATTTCGTCCGGCTATGCGCTTCTTTGCCTATGAAGTGGATTCCGCCACCATTCGTTTCCCCAAGATAGTCGATCGCCTGGAACAGCGCCTTGCCCGGCAGGGGATTGCGTTCCGGTATCCCGATTATTCACGGGTTGAAGCGGAATCGGCAGTTGTGGTCGACCTTTTCAATCGCTCCTGGGCGGACAATTGGGGCTTTGTACCGCTGGAAAAAAACGAAATGATCGAGGATTTCAAGCGGGTGAAACCATTCGCCCACAGGGACCTGATCATGCTGGCGGAAAAAGACGGCGAAGCGGTGGGTTTTTCCCTGGCATTGCCGGATGTATACCAGGCGTTGCGCGGCCTCAACGGGCGCCTGTTCCCCGTAAACTGGCTGCGCCTGTTGCGCCGGGTGAAAAAGATCGACGCCATCCGCGTATTGCTCATGGGGGTGGTACCCGAATACCGGCAACGTGGAATTGACCTGGTTTTTTACCGCCGCACCATGATCAACGCCATCTCCCACAACATCCACAAGGCGGAGTTGAGTTGGATCCTGGAGTCCAATGGTCCGATGAACAGCGTACTGCAGCATATCAATGCCAGAATCACCAAGTCGTATCGCATTGTCGAACTGCCGTTAGACTGAATCCCTCCTGAAGCTTGCCACTTGATCGCCCCGCGGTTTTGGAGTACACTTGAACCGAGCCATTCATCAAGGAGTTTCCCCATGGAATTGGATGACATACGCATATCCCGCGCCATAATCGAGCGCTGGACAGCCAAATTGCTGGATTCGCTGGAGTTGGATGTCGCTCTGGTGGGCGGAGGCCCCTCCAACCTGGTATGCGGTATCGAACTGGGCCGTCTTGGTTTCCGTGCCGCGGTTTTTGAATCCAAGCTCTCTCCGGGAGGAGGCATGTGGGGCGGCGGCATGATGTTCAATGAATTGGTGGTACAGGAGTCCGCGCTGCACCTGCTGGACAGGTTGGGGATTCATTACCGCGAATACGGCGAGGGATATTATACCGCCGACAGCGTGGAAGCCACCGCAATGCTGATTGCTCTTTGCGTGCAATCGGGCACGCCGATTTTCAACCTGATCCATGTCGAAGATGTGATGTTCAGGGAGACCGATCACGAAAAGCGGGTAAGCGGGCTGGTGCTGAACTGGTCACCGGTGACCCACCTGGGCCTGCACGTGGATCCGCTGACCGTACGCTCACGCTTTGTCGTGGATGGAACCGGCCATGATGCGGAGGTCTGCGCCATTGTGGCGCGCAAGATCGATGCCCGTTTGAATACCCGCAGCGGCAATGTAGTGGGAGAGATGTCGATGTGGGCCCATCGCGGCGAAGAGTGGACCATTCAGAACGCGGGCGAAGTTTTCCCCGGGTTGTACGTAACCGGAATGGCCGCCAATGCCGCCAAGGGTGGTCCGCGAATGGGGCCGGTTTTCGGCGGGATGCTCTTGTCAGGAGAAAAAATCGCCGCTGAAATGGCCGCTGTCCTGCGGCCATGACTCCGCTGCGTTATTGTCGCGCCTGCGGCTGTGAATTGATTGAGCGCGTTCTGGACGGCCGCTTGAGGAAAGTGTGTCCCGAATGCGGCCAGGTGGCGTATGAAAACCCCATCCCGGCGACCGCGGCAGTGGTAACCGATGATTCCGGTCGCGTGTTGCTGGTTCGGCGCAGCGTGGCCCCGTGTCCCGGCGAATGGTGCCTGCCCGGGGGATTCCTCGAAGTGGATGAAACGCCCATGGAGGGCTGCCTGCGTGAATTGCGCGAGGAAACCGGCCTGGAAGGGCGGATCCGATCCCTGATCAGCCTGGAAATGGGTGATCGCCGGGCGGAACGGTCCGTATTGGTGGCGGGATTTCGTGTGGACNNGGCGCGTATGTGATTACCAGCAACGATCATCTCGGGGTAGCTGAGGCGGCGTGTCGCGCCGGAGCCGGAGTAGTGCAGTTCCGTGACAAGCAGATGCCGCGTGGAAAGATGCTGGAAATCGCCCGCAAGCTGCGGCATTTGACACAAAAGATGGGCGCGATGCTGCTGGTGAATGATTACCTTGACCTGGCGCTGATGTGCGGTGCGGATGGCGTGCACCTGGGTCAGGAGGATGTGCCTTTAGCCGCAGCCCGGCGCATGCTGCCGCAAAAGATGCTGGTCGGGGTATCTACCCATTCCCTGTCTCAGGCCCGGGCGGCGGAGGCAGCCGGTGCGGATTATATCGGCATCGGACCGGTGTTCGCTACGCCCACAAAAGCGGATTACCCGCCGATTGGACTGGATGTGTTGCGAACGGTCGCGGCGACCGTTTCCATACCCACGGTGGCCATCGGCGGCATTGACGGCCTCAATTTCGAGCAGGTGACGGTGACCGGGGTATCGAATATCGCCATGGTGAGGGCGTTTCAGGAAGATCCACGAGGTATGGTCAGGCGGATCAACGCGGTTCTGGGGTGAGAAGGCGCGGACGGATTGGCAAGGCCTGAGCAGTCGCAAGTTGAAAGTCGCCGGCAAATACTTGAACGACCCATTTAACTTCCTCCCTCCCCAACTTTCCAACTTTCCAACTCTCCGACTCTCCAACTCCCCAACTCCCCAACTCTGTCCAAATTTATCACAGAAGGCTGCCGAAGTTCGCGAACTGTTCGAAATAAAGCAGCTGGGGATTTGAGGAAGATTTATTCTTCGAGGATAAAGGCTTCTTTTTCCTTCATCAGGCTTTCGAGCGAGTTGACCCCATGGTCGACAATCTGTTGCAGGTTATCGTAAAAACGTTTTTCTTCGTCTTCAGAGACCTCTTTGTTTTCCTGCATGCCCTTGGCCAGGTCGCGGTATTCCCTGCGCAGGTTGCGAATGGCGGTTTTGCGCTCTTCGGTGTACATCTTGAGTTTGCGAATCAATTCCTGGCGTCGTTCCTGGTCCAATGGCGGAATCGGCAGGCGGATCAGTTTGCCGTCGGAAATGGGGTTCAGCCCCAGATTCGCATCGCGGATGGCTTTCTCGACATCCGGAGTGGATTTCTGGTCCCAGGGCTGGATCACGATCAGGCTGGCCTCCGGTACGGATAGAGTGGCCAGCTGGTTGACCGGAGTCGGCGTGCCGTAGTAGGAGACCATCACACCGTCCAGCACGGATACCGAGGCGCGGCCGGTACGGAATTTGGACAATTCCTTTTTAAAATCGGTTTCGATCTCGTTGATTTCGCGTTTGGCTTCTGCGAGCGCTTCCTTGAGCATAGTGATCCTCCCGGATTACTGGATCAGCGTTCCGATGCCATCGGAATGCACGGCCTCGACAATGCTTCCGGCCTTGTTGATATTGAAAATCTTGATTTTTACCTGGTTTTCTCGGCACAGCGCGACCGCCGTGGCATCCATGATGCGCAGGTCGCGGGACAGGATCTCGGCGTACGATATGGACGTGAACTGGCGTGCGTCCGGGACCTTGCGCGGATCGGCGGAAAAAACGCCGTCAACCATTGTGGCTTTCAGCAGGATGTCGGCGTGGATCTCGATGGCGCGCAGCGCAGCCGCTGTATCTGTGGAAAAGAAGGGACTGCCTGTTCCCGCGGTAAAAATCACCACCCGGCCTTTTTCCAGATGACGGATGGCGCGCCTGCGGATGAACGGCTCCGCCACTTCCTTGATTTCCAGCGCGGAAATCAGGCGGGTTTTCATGCCGAACTTTTCCAGGGTATCCTGGATCGCAATGCCGTTGATCACGGTCGCCAGCATGCCCATGTAATCGGCGGAAGCCCGGCCCATGCCCAGTTCATCTGCGGCGATGCCGCGAAAGAAATTGCCGCCGCCTGTCACCAGCGCGATCTCCAGACCGGATTGATGCAATTGCTTGATCTGGTGGGCGATACCTTCCAATACCGGGGTGGAAATTCCGAAAGGCTGTTCCCCTTTCAGGGCCTCACCGCTGAGTTTCAGAACGATGCGGCGGAAAGGAGGAAGATCGTCCATGATGATCTCTCAGCCACCGACCTGATAGCGCACGAAGCGCTTGACGATGATGTTTTCTCCGATTTTGTGGATATGTTCCGTCACCAGGTCGCGGATGGACTTGGAGTCATCTTTGAAAAATCTCTGGTCCAGGAGGCAGACTTCGGCATAGAACTTGTTCAGCTTACCCTCGATGATTTTTTCCACGACATTTTCGGGTTTGCCCTGTTTTTTCATCTGTTCGCGGTAAATCTCTTTTTCTTTTTCCAGAACCTCGGCGGGAACATCTTCCGGAGCGACGTATTGAGGGGACAATGCGGCGATCTGCATGGCGATATCTTTCACCATGGTCTGGAAGTCTACGTTCTTGGCCACGAAATCGGTTTCACACCCGACTTCCACGAGCACACCGATCTTTGAGTTGGTGTGAATATAAGCGCCGATCACACCCTGGGTCGTGGCCCGGGAGGATTTGGCCTTGGCTTTCTCGAACCCGCGCTTGCGCAGGATTTCTTCCGCTTTCTGGTAGTTGTTTCCGGCTTCGGTGACGGCTTTGCGGCATTCGAGGATGCCGACTCCCGTTTCCGCCCTGAGCTTTTTAACCAGTTCCATATCGACAGCCATGTCTAATTCTCCTTTTCGCCGGGCTCCCCGTCTACAATGCCGACATCTTCGGCGCCTTCGCCAGAGACGGGCGCCAGGGCTTCATCGGCGTCATCCGGTTCCATATCCGCCGCATCCTGCATGGGCGTCAATCCACCGGCTTCCGACAAGCGCAGTCCTTCCTGAACGGCTTCGCCGAACTTGGAAACGAAAAGGCGGATGGAACGGATGGCGTCGTCATTGCCGGGAATGGGGAAGTCGATGATCTCCGGGTTGGCATTGGTGTCCACGACGGCGACCAGGGGGATCCCCAGCTTGCGGGCTTCGTTGATGGCGATGTCCTCATAAATCGCGTCAACAACGATCACCACACCGGGGAGCTGGCGCAGGTTGCGCAGTCCCCAGAGGTTTTTGTAGAGTTTCTTGTATACTTTTTCGAGGCGGGATTGCTCTTTCTTGCTCTTTACATCCCAGCGACCGTCACGCTTCATTTCATCCAGATCGATCAATTTGTCGATGCTCTTCTTGATCATGGGGAAATTGGTCAACAGGCCGCCGAGCCAGCGCTTGTTGACGTAGTGCATGCCCGTCTGCTCCCCGATTTCCTCGATGATGGATTGGGCCTGTTTTTTGGTTCCCACGATCATGGCCTGGCCGCCGCGGGCCACCGTATCGGTGACGAATTGCAGGGCATCTTTAAAAAGCTCGATCGAGGTCTGCAGGTTGATGATGTAGATGCCGTTCTTTTTCCCGTAAATATATGGCTTCATCTTGGGGTTCCAGCGGCGCACCTGGTGGCCGAAGTGAACCCCCGCTTCCAGCATTTCACGCATATTGATGGATACCATGAATATCTCCTACCTCTTGTGGTACTGGGAGGCCTTACGGGCCTTGAGCAATCCGTATTTGCGGCGTTCTTTCTCACGCGAATCCCGCGTGAGCATGCCGGCGGATTTCAGATGCGGGCGCAATTCAGAATTGAATTCCAGCAAAGCCCGGGCGATCCCCAGTTGAATCGCGTCCGCCTGAGCGGCCACGCCACCACCGGAGACATTGAGGAAGACATCAAAGTTCTCCATGGTATTGGTGGCGGTCAAGGGCTTGTAGATGGTCAATTTATGGTTTTTCAGGGGAAAATACTCTTCGAAAAGACGGGTCCGCTTGTTGACCGTGAGTTTGAATTCACCTTTCCCAGGTCTCAGGTACACCCTGGCAATACTGGTCTTGCGCCTGCCGGTGCCGTAATATTGAACGATACTCAACGTGTTCCTCCTTGAATATGCATGATTTCCGGTTTCTGGGCCTGATGACGATGCTCCGGTCCTTTGAAGATCTTCAGTTTTTTCAGCGCTTGCCGGCTGAGGCGGTTTTTCGGCATCATGCCTTTGACGGCTTGCATGATCACCCGTTCCGGATGATTGGCCAGCATGCGGGGATAACTGATCTCCTTGATTCCACCCAGGTAACCGGAATGCCGGTAGTATTGCTTCTGTTCCGTCTTGGATCCGGTCAGACGGATTTTCTCTGCATTTACGACCACCACGAAGTCCCCGTTGTTGAAATAAGGGGTGTATTCCGGTTTGTGGCGGCCCTGGAGCAAGCGGGCGATTTCGGTGGCCAGGCGGCCCAGCACCTGGTTATCGGCATCGACCAACCACCATTTGCCGGCGCCGATATCATTTTTTGGTACAAACGTCCGGTTCATTTTGTTGAGCTTCATCATTTGACCTCGTCAGAAAAATCTATTTTTATACCATTCGGGGCAATTTGTCAAGTTTTTGCGGGAGCCGAAGCAGAATAAACGCGGATGCCGATTCCCCGGCCCCGGGCGCAGGAGAAGTGCCCATTCTCAGCGCAGCCGGGGCGGGAATCGACAAAGCCGCAAAAAGAAGGCCGCCTGCCCGCCCGTGCGCATGCAGACGACTTTGCCTGAGAGTTGCGCTGCGGCGAGCGGCCGTGCTTTCATGGTTGATTTACCTGACAATTTTTGTTATTATACTATCGATGCGACTGAACAGACAACAAATCGAACACATGGCCTTTGCTCTGGTCAAGGGCCTGCTGCGTGATCAGACCATTCTGACGGATGACCGTGAGAAAGTGGTCGCGCAAATTCAGGAATTGATCAGTCGTGAGCTGGAAAAAGAAGATCAACTGGATGAACAGGTAAAAGAGATCCTGAAAGAAAAACTGAACGACATCCGCAATTCAAATATCGATTATTACGAAATGTTCAAGATGGTGAAATCCAAGTTGGCGGAAAAGGAGAATATTATCCTATGACGCTGAAACTCTCCCGCAACAAGGTGAACCATCTTACCCGCCTGATTGTGGAATATATCGAGAACAACGAAGAACTGGACTACCGGGAGGACGTGACCGGCATCCGTTTCAAGGTCTTCAACCTGATCATGGATGAGCTTCATTTCTTCCAGCAGATTGAAGATCGTGCCCGGGTTCGCGTAAATTCGCAGAAACGCAGCGTACCGGAAGGTTCACGGGAGTGGGAGATCCTGTTTCGCAAGTACACCAACGAGGAATTGGACAAGATCGGCCGTCTCTGGGATTGATTGACGCGTGATCGATTTTTTCCTGAATCCATTCCCGGTAAACTTGACGCTCCGGAAATGCCGATCCGCGCTTGAGCCCTCAAGCCTGATGTGATAATATCTCTCTTCTGGTTTTCAGAAGGCCCAACCATGTAAATGAACCAGGTGGAATATGAAGACAATCAGGACGCGCAAGGGCTTGACCATTCCCCTGAAGGGATCCCCGGAACAACGCATTCATCCCGCGGCTGAAATTACCCAGGTCGGCGTTTCCGCACTGGATTATCCCGGGCTGAAAATCCGCCTCCGTGTAAAGGAGGGGGCCCGGGTCAAACGGGGTGAACCGCTGTTTTCAGACAAGGTCCATCCTCATGTGAATTACGTTTCTCCGGCGGGAGGCCGCGTGGCGGCCGTTTATCGCGGGCCCCGGCGGGTGCTGGAAGGGATGGCCGTTGAGATCGAAGGCGATGATGCCCTCGAGTTCAAACGGCCCGCCACCGCTGATCCGGACCCGGAAACCATCCGCAGCCTCCTGCTGCGTTCCGGCCTGTGGCCGGCCATTCGCATGCGTCCGTATGAGATGGTCGCCGACCCGGAGGTGCCGCCTCAGGCGCTCTTTGTCACCGCCATGGACACCCAGCCGCACGCCCCGGCGATCGCGCCCCTGCTCGAGGGGCGTGAAGAAGATTTCATCGCCGGACTGCGAATGCTGGCTCGGATGGTCGGCGTACCCGTATTCCTTTGCCGCGCGCCGCAGTTCACGCTGCCGCCGGGGGACCTCGAGGGTCGTGTCAGCGAAGTGGTTTTTGCCGGTCCGCACCCGGCGGGAAACGTGGGAACCCACATCCACTTCCTGTCACCGGTATGCCGCGGGCGTCGTGTCTGGCACGTGGGCATTCAGGACGTACTGGCAATCGGCGAATTTTTCCGCACCGGGTTGCTGCCTGTGGAACGGATCGTGTCTCTGGCCGGACCCGCGATTCGCCGTCCCCGCTTGGTGCGAACCCGCCTGGGTGCATCTCTGCCTGAGTTGACGCGAGATGAACTGGTCAGCGGCAGCGTGCGTTTGGTATCCGGGTCCGTACTCACCGGGTTTGCCGTTACCGATGGCCGCCGGTTTCTGGGACGCTATCACCAGCAGGTATCCGCCCTGCGCGAGGGAGGCCGCCGCCGCTTTCTCGGCTGGCTCTATCCCGGGTTCACGCTTTTTTCCGCCAAAGGCATTGTCGCTTCTCACTTTCTGCCCCGACGTGAGCTGGATCTGAAAACCGACCTTCACGGCGGACAACGCGCCATTATCCCCACCGGTGTGCTGGAATCGGTTTGTCCCATGGATATCCTGCCGACACCGCTGATGCGTGCATTGATGGTGGATGACCTGGAAGATGCCGAAAAACTGGGTATGCTGGAGTTGGCTGAAGAAGACATGGCTTTGTTCACATTTGTTTCCGCTTCAAAGCTGGATTACGCGGAGGCATTGAGGCGAAATCTCGAGACCATCAGGAAGGAAGGGTAGCAACGTGCTGCGACGAATACTCGATCGGGTTCAAGAAAAGTGGTTTGACGGGAAAAGCCGCTGGCGGCGCTGGTTTCCTTTGTATGAAGCCGTAGACACCTTTTTGTACACACCGGGTACAGTGACACGTACGGCGCCTCACATCCGTGACGCCATGGATCTCAAACGCATGATGGTCACGGTCGTCATCGCCCTGGTTCCAAGCGTCCTGATGGCTTTGTACAACACGGGCCTGCAAGCCAACTTGGCCATTTCTCAAGCCGGCGCTTCGCCCCTGCCGGGATGGCGGGCGGAAGTGGTACGATTGCTCGGGCTGGGATTTTCACCGGACTCGATTTTGGATTGCGCTGTGCACGGCATGATGTATTTCTTACCGCTCTACATCCTGACCATGATCGTGGGGGGAGCCTGGGAAGTCCTTTTTGCCGTGGTGCGCGGCCATGAAATCAGCGAGGGCTTTCTGGTGACGGGGTTGCTTTTCCCGTTGATTCTTCCCCCCACCCTGCCTTTGTGGATGGCTGCGGTCGGAATCACATTCGGCGTGGTGCTGGGAAAGGAAGTGTTCGGCGGCGTGGGCATGAACATCGTCAACCCCGCCCTGGCGGGACGCATGTTCCTCTTTTTTGCCTATCCCTTGAATTTTTCCAGTGCGGATGCCTGGATCGCCGTGGACGGGTTCAGTCGCGCCACGCCCCTGGCGCAACTGGCTGATCCCACACTGTCGCTTTCCGTATCCTGGAAAGACGCCTTCCTGGGATTCATTCCCGGGTCGATGGGCGAGACGTCGGTAGTGGCGTGTCTGTTCGGCGCGCTGGTGTTGATTCTGACGGGAGTCGGATCCTGGCGCATCATGGCTGCGGTATGGACCGGCGCGGTGGGTACGGCACTGTTTTTCAACCTGGTGGGGAGCGCGACAAACCCCATGTTTGCTCTGCAGCCCCACTGGCACCTGGTGCTGGGCGGGCTGATGTTCGGCACGGTGTTTATGGCCACCGATCCGGTGAGCGCAGCCATGACCAATCCCGGCCGCGTGATCTACGGCCTGTTGATCGGCGTGATGGTGATCCTGATCCGCGTGGTGAACCCGGCGTTTCCCGAGGGCATCATGTTGGCGATCCTGTTCGGCAACATTACCGCCCCCGTGATCGATCGCCTGGTGATCAATGCCAACATCAAGAGGAGGATGATTCGATATGGCCTCAGATAGCAAAAGCAGAATCCTCCTGGTAGCCCTGGCCGTATGCGCGGTCTGCGCCGTGCTGGTTTCCGTGGCGGCGGTCGGATTGAAGCCGCGGCAGGAAGTCAATCAGCGCATGGACAAGCTGCGCAACATCCTGGATGCCGGCGGATTACTCAGCCCCGGTGTGGATGTGGCCGATACCTACAATCGTTCTGTGCGGGCCGGCTTTGTCCGCCTTTCCGACGGATCCTGGCTGGAAAAGCCAGATGTTCCCGGCGGGGTAACGCCGGAAGCCTTTGACTTTCAACGCCTGGCGATGAGGGCGGGGACCGGCCGCGCCCTTGCGCCGGCGGAGGATCCCTCCGGCCTGAAACGCATCCCCCGATTCATGCCGGTTTTTGTGGTTGAGGATGACGCGGAAAAGCCGGTGCGCCTGATCCTGCCGGTGGTCGGTAAGGGCCTGTGGTCGACCTTGTACGGATTTTTAGCCATGGATCCGGACCTGCGTACGATCCGGCGTCTCATCTTTTACGATCATGGTGAAACTCCGGGACTGGGTGGCGAGATTGATAACCCCCGCTGGCAGGAAAAATGGGACGGAAAACTCGCGTTTGGCGAAGACGGCCGCATCAGGATCGCGGTACTGCATGGGAGCGTGCAGGCCGACGACCCGCTCGCGCGCCATCACGTGGACGGGATATCCGGGGCCACGAAAACCACCCAGGGCGTCCAGAGCATGGTCCGTTTCTGGCTGGGAGGAAATGGATACGGGCCTTTTCTGAGCCATGCCGCCAAGGAGGGCCTGCATGTCACTCGTTAAAAAGACCTTGATCGAACCGGTGATTCACAACAACCCCATCGCCGTCCAGGTCCTGGGTATCTGTTCGGCGCTGGCGGTTACATCCCGACTGGATACCACGTTGATCATGTGCCTGGCGGTTATTTTCGTGACCACTTTTTCCAACTTCTCGATCAGCCTGATCCGCCACCACATCCCCTCCAGTGTGCGGATTATTGTGGAAATGACCATCATCGCTTCGCTGGTGATTGTGGCGGACCAGATCATCCGCGCCTATTTCTTTGACGTCAGCAAGCAATTGTCCGTATACGTGGGCCTGATCATCACCAACTGCATTATCATGGGGCGTGCGGAGGCATTCGCCCTGCAGAATCCGCCCTGGCCGAGCTTGCTGGATGGTTTCGGCAACGGCCTGGGGTACAGCGTGATCCTGATTGCCGTGGCGATGGTTCGCGAGTTATTCGGCCAGGGAAAACTGCTGGGATTTTCCATCCTCCCCCTGAATACCGAAGGGGGCTGGTATACGGCCAACGGCGTGCTGCTGCTGCCCGCCAGCGCTTTTTTCCTGATCGGCGGCTTGATCTGGATGATCCGTACGCGGCACAAAGACCTGGTGGAAGAGGCCTGAAATGGTTGAACACTATATCAGTCTGTTGGTGAAATCGATCTTCATAGACAACATCGCCCTGGCGCTGTTTCTGGGCATGTGTACGTTTCTGGCCGTATCCCGCAGGGTGGATACCGCGGCCGGCCTGGGAATCGCGGTGGTTGTGGTGCAATCGATTACCGTTCCGGTCAACAACCTCATCTACAACCATGTGCTGCGCGAGGGGGCCCTGGACTGGGCCGGGTTGGGCGGCGCCGACCTGCGCTTTCTGGGCTTGATTACCTATATCGGTGTGATCGCGGCCATGGTGCAGATTCTGGAAATGATCCTGGATAAGTATTTTCCCGGCCTTTACAACGCCCTGGGGATTTTCCTGCCGCTGATCACGGTCAACTGCGCCATCCTGGGCGGGTCGCTGTTCATGGTGGAGAGAGATTACACCTTCGGTGAAAGTGTCGTGTTCGGCCTCGGATCCGGTATCGGTTGGGCGCTTGCCATCGTGTTGCTGGCGGGTATCCGGGAAAAAATGAAATACAGCCGGGTTCCCGCGGGATTGCGAGGGCTGGGCATCACCTTTATCACCGCCGGTTTGATGGCCATGATTTTCATGCTCTTTTCAGGTATCCAGTTGTGAATCGCCGTGTGCTGCGGCCGACCGAATGGGGTAAGGCATGAATGGAATTGAGTTGATCGCGTTGGGGGTGACCATGTTCATCCTCATTGTGCTTTTATTGGTGGTGCTGATCCTGCTGGCTCGTTCCAAGCTCGTGGCCACCGGCAACGTGACCGTTGTCGTGAACCGGGATCCCGGGCGCAGCTTGACGCTTCCGGTCGGAGGCAAACTCCTCAACGCCTTGATCGAGAAAAAGATTTACGTGCCTTCCGCCTGCGGTGGAAGCGGAACATGCGGGACTTGCAAGCTCAGGGTCACTTCGGGTGGAGGAGATATCCTGCCCACTGAGCGATCGTTGCTCAGCCGCCGGGAAGTCCGTGAAGGATTCCGGCTTTCCTGCCAGGTTCCGGTCAAGGGTGACATGGAGATCGAGGTTTCCGCGGAAATCTTCAGTGTCCAACGATGGGAATGCCGCGTGCGCTCCAATCGCTGCGTGGCCACGTTTATCAAGGAACTGGTTTTGGAGTTGCCCGCCGGAGAGAATGTCAACTTCCGTGCCGGCGGGTATATCCAGGTGGAGGCTCCCCCGCATCGCGTGAACTACGCTGATTTTGAAATTGACGAAGACTATCGCGGGGACTGGAAACGTCTCAATCTGTTTCAGCTCACGTCAAAGTCGAACGAGTCGGTCACACGCGCGTATTCCATGGCCAATTGTCCCGAAGAACGGGGCATTATCATGCTGAACGTCCGCATCGCCCTGCCGCCCTCGGGGAAGGCGGGCATTCCTCCGGGGATCATGTCTTCCTGGATATACAATCTCAAGCCGGGAGACAAGGTAACCATTTCCGGGCCGTACGGTGAGTTTTTCGCCCGGGACACCGACAACGAAATGGTTTTCATCGGCGGCGGCGCGGGTATGGCCCCCATGCGTTCCCATATCCTGGATCAATTAAAGCGGCTGCATACCCGTCGGCGCATGTCATTCTGGTACGGCGCGCGCAGTCTGCGGGAGATGTTTTATGCCGAGGAGTTCGACAGCCTGGCGCAAGCGCATGATAATTTCAGCTGGACCGTGGCGCTCTCCGATCCGTTACCCCAGGATGACTGGAAGGGAGCGGTGGGCTTCATCCACCAGGTTGTCTACGAACGATACCTGAAGGATCATCCCGCTCCCGAGGATTGCGAATATTATATTTGCGGCCCACCCCTCATGCTGAACGCGGTCCTGCAGATGCTGGACAGCCTGGGAGTCGAGCCGGAAAATATCCTCTATGATGATTTCGGCAGTTGATACCCCGCCGGAACGATCCGGATTGTTGCGCTTCTTCGTGTCATTTCTGGCCGTCTTCTGCCTGGCGGGATGCGGTGTTTCCGATCCATCTCCCCATGTGTTGTCCGGCATGACCATGGGGACAACCTGGGTGGTGAAATTCCGGCTTCCCGCTTCATGGGAAAAATCCCGCGTTGACCTGCTGCGCCTGGATCTGGCCAGGGCGATTCACGATGAGTTGGAGAAGGTGAACAACCTGATGTCGGTGTTTCGCGCGGAGTCCGAAATTTCCCGTTTCAACCGTTTCCGCGCGGGGCAAAAATTCCCGGTTTCTCCGGAGATGGCGGCGCTTGTCGCGATGGCCATGAATGTGTATCACCAGTCGAACGGGGCGTTTGATATCACGATCGGCCCCGTGATCCGCCTGTGGGGATTCGGGCCGGACGGAGAGCGGAGAATTCCCGCAGAGAGTGAAATCCGTTCCGCCCTGGAACGTTCCGGCAGTCGCCATCTGGTTGTTTATCACGAGCCGCCGGCGTTGCGCAAAAACGTTGACGGACTGGAATGCAATCTTTCGGCTCTGGCCAAGGGATACGGAGTCGACTGTCTGGCGCAACTGCTGAAGCAGAAGAAAATCAACGACTTCCTGGTGGAAATCGGCGGCGAAGTCCGTACCAGCGGTGAACGCGCCGGCGGCGGGCCCTGGCAAATCGGCATCATGGAGCCGGTGGCCGCCGGGGGGCTGCAGCGGGTGATCCGTTTAGAGAACCGCTCCATGGCCACTTCCGGAGATTACCAGAATTACTTCGAGGTCGATGGTACCCGTTATTCCCACACCTTCGATCCCCGCAGCGGGCGCCCGGTTACCCATAACCTGGCCTCAGTCACGGTTGTGGCAGATACCTGCATGGAGGCCGACGCCTGGGCCACGGCATTGCTGGTAATGGGTCCGGAAAAGGCCAAAGAACTGGCTTTGCAACGATCCTGGTGTGTGTTCTTGATTGAGCGTGATGCCCGCGGATATCGCGAGTTTATGACCCCGTCATTCCGCAGACTGCTGTTGTCTGAAAAGGGCGCTTCCTGAACTTCATGGCAAACTGGGTGGTTTCGATACTTGCGGCCTTCGCTGCGCTGGCTTTTTTCCTGATTGTGTTGCGCTGGAGTCGTTTTCGCGATCGAGGCGGTTGCGGGTGCGCTCACCCCCGCGAGGCAGCCCGGGGCTGCAGGCGCGTTGGAAACGGGGATGTCCCGCCCGGGCGGGTTGAACCTTAGGCACCGCTTGCGCGTAATCTAATTCAGGTGGTTCCGCCGAGGAGGGACTGTGAAAAAAATTATTTTAACCGGCTTGATCCTGCTGATAAGCGGATTCGCGCAGGCAACGGATTTTACGTTGAATCTGGGCATATCTCATTCATTGCAAAGCGGTCGCTTTTTTGATCCGTTTTCCGTCTATTCCCAGGCCGCGGAAGGTGATTTGAACCGGGATTACCAAAACCGCACCGGAGTGGGTCTGGACCTGTCTCTCCAGGTATCCATCACACCGCGGCTGAGCCTTGTGCCGGGGATCGGCATCGTGTTCGGCCACCAGGAAGTGATTGAAACCGTCAACGGTGCGGAGGATGGCGGAGAGAGCGAGACCCGCAATGAGTTTTTCAGAATTGTGTCCGCTTCCCTGGATGCCGCTTATCGGCTGTTTGCGCTGGAAAACAGGTGGAATATTGATCTGCTCGCGGGCATGGGGCGCAGCCGGATTCATCAAGAAAACATGCTTTTCAATATCACGGCAGATGCAGGATCCTTCTGGCACCTGCGCCTGGGGATTGCCGCAGCTTTCCGTGAACTGCGGCATTGGGGCGCACGTTTTCAGGTCATGTCTCACTTGCCTCTCAATCGGGACTATCCGCGCTACCTGAGTCTTCAGGGGGGTGTGCTTTACCGCTTCTGACCCGTCTTTTGCAACGAGTGGTTCAGCGCCGGCGCGCCCGGGTTGATGACGTGGAACTCCGCGAACTTGATCGGCTGGAAGCGCTGCGCGAAGAACGCGAAACGGAATAGGAACGACTGGAATAGGATCGGCTGGTAACCGTTCGGGATGCGGGCGGGGAGTCGTTCCGCGGGCTGACGGGGGTATAGGTGTGGCTGCGGGAAGAAGTATAGCCGCCTCCGGGGCGGGAATAGGTGCCGGCCGGCCGTGCGGCCAGATATCCGGATATCGTTGCATACGGGGAGGATGAACGGCTGATCGGGTATTTCCGGTCTGTACTGGGCAGGTAACGCCGGGTAACGGTTCCGTAGCCCGGCCGCGGGGTGATGCCGAGATGGGAAGCGGACGCGTAACGCGAAGCCAAGCTTCCCGACGGCGCTTGAGTATGCGCCGTCGGGGCGGTTGTCGGACTGTCGTCCTTGCGTTTGGCTTTTTTGGTGTCTTTGCTGCCGCTCTGGGCGGAGGTCGTGCTTTTGCGGGTTGTGGTGGTGCGCTGACTGGTCGTGGTTTTTTTGCGAATGGTTGTGCGTCCAGTGGTTGTGCGGGTGTCTGGTGTTCCCCGGTAGCGGTGGGTAGATGTTGCGCTGTCGCCTGAAGTGGTTTTTCGACCCACGATCCTCTGGCTGGAACTGCTGCTTCCGTATCTGCGGATTTCGGTTTTCCGGGTTACGGTCCCCCGGGTATAGCGATTGGCTACGTCAACGCGTTCCGGGGTGATTCTGCGGGCCATGACTCCTTCCTGCCGGGCTTGATATCGGGTGGTCGTGGCGAGGGCGCCGCGTTTCACCACCACATCGCGGCCTTTGGCGTTGACGACGCGGATGGTGTCCACGCGTGGTTGCAAAGTCGGCGCGTTCCCGCGGAAGGGAATGGTATGCTTGATGACCGCACGAGCTCCCGGGCGATTCTCTGCGTGCTGGTGAACATGGGCGGCCAGCAGGCGGTCTTTGCGGATGATCACGGTCGAAAGCGAATTGCGCGGCAATCCTTTCCAATAATGGTAACCCCGTTGCCAGCGGTTATTGAAAACAAAAATCGGCCGGTTCCAGTAGCTCAACGGGGCCCAGCCGTAGTAATCGTCCCCCCAGTACCAGGCCACCCAGGCGGGCGACCAGCGGTAACCGGGGATCCAGTGCCATCCCATGCGCAGATCCCAATGCCAGCGGCCGTAATGGTGGGTGAACCAGCCCCAGTTGTCATAAGAAGTCCAGACGTAACCATAATAGGGATGCCAGATCCAGCGGCCGTGGAAATAGGGGCGCCACCCGCTCATCAGGTGGTGGGGAATCCAGATGTGACGTCCATAAGCGGAACTGAACTGCCAACGGCCATGGCGGCTTAATTCGTATTCATAATCCGAATAGCCTTCATCCAGATAGCGGGAAGTACCGTAACGCGCGACGCCCAGTTGCTGGTCGCGTTGGCGCTGCCATTGGTCGAAGTCGTCGTTGCTGGCGGTGCGGAAATAAAACGGACTCTCGCGTACGGCACCGCTCATGAAGCGGATTTTCTGTCCACTGCGCAGGTCGCGGGTGTAACTGGATCCGGCCACTTCCACCAGACCTTCATGCACGATTACTTCCGTGCCTTCACCGGGAACGACGTTGAGGCGAACGACTCCACGACCGAGAAGGAAAACTCCGCAGTCGGGAGTCTGGATCTCCATGTCTCTCTCGTAATCAAGCCCGTTGATGTCGAGGTACACGCCGCCGTGACGGATATTCATGGTCAGGGAGGTATGGCGCAGAGCCGGCAGTTTTTCCAGTTCGACGCGGGTATCATAATCCAGGCGCAGGTAGTTCAACCGGCCCAGGTAAATTTCCATGCGGCCGTCGGTGGTTTCCACCTCGTCTTTTTCAAACAGGGGGAGGTTGGTCGTGGCTTCTTCCTGGCCTTCATCGTAACTGCGGTCCACAAATGCCTCTCCATCCACGTACTTGACGCGAACCACCTTGGCATTTTCGTAGTACCTGGCCTTAAACGTTTCCTCTTCGGCGCCTGCGGAATACTGCGCCGGAAGAAAGAGGGCCAGTATCAGCATTATGGATAAGAAAACAATTGTGTGTTTCATCTTTTCCTCCTGCCCTTCACAAGCAAGTCTGTTTCCACTGAAACGGGAGCTGAATGTCCGAAATAAGGGACAACGCTGATGTGGCCGCTGCTTTTAGCGGAGTCAGGCCAGTTCGCGCCAGATGGCGTCAGCCAGGTTTGAAAAGCGCCGGGAGATATCACTTTCGGGGTTGGTCATGAAAAAAGGCAACCCTTCGGCATTTTTCTGCGACAATTCCGTGATGAATGGAAGTTCCATGAGCACTTCCGTGCCCAGGCTCTCGGCTCCGCCGGCTCCGGGATACAATTCAATTTTCCGTTGGCAGTGGGGGCAGGTGATGAACTTCATGTTTTCCACGGTTCCGAGGATCCGCGTGTCGGTGGTCTGGAACATATCGATCATCTTGCGGACATCCGCGATCGATGCTTCCTGCGGGGTTGTCACGATGATGCCGCCGTTTAAGGCGCTTTTCTGAATAATCGATAGCGGAACATCTCCGGTGCCGGGGGGCAGGTCAATCAGGAACAGGTCGAGTTCGCCCCAGTCGACTTCGGTCAGAAACTGTTCGATCAACTTGTTGGCCAGGGGACCCCTCCAGATCAGTGCTTTTCCCGCAGGGGCGATGAATCCCACGGACATGACCTGGATTCCGTGAGCGGAAACCGGTTGAATCCGGCCGTCCTTGACCAGGGCGGTGGACTGATCGATGCCCAGCATCAGGGGGACGTTGGGACCGTAAATATCCGCGTCCAGCAATCCCACTCTCAATCCCCGGCTCGCCATTGCCAGGGCCAGGTTTACCGTGACTGTGGATTTACCGACTCCGCCCTTGCCGCTTGCGACTGCAACGGCAAAGCGGGTGTCAACGGGGCGCGTCTTTGATTCAGCAGGGGTCCCTTCAGCCATTTTGTGTTTCTCTTGAATGAATCTGAGTTACTTTACGCAGGAATCGGTGGGGCATACAGCCGCGCATTGGGGTTCATCAAAATACCCCTCACATTCCACGCATACATCGGGGTCGATCACGTAAAATTCGTCACCCTGTGAAATGGCGCCCACGGGGCACACGGATTCACAGGCGCCGCAACTGATGCAAGTGTCGACAATGTGCAGTGCCATGTTGCCTCCTCTTTGGCTGATACTGAAAAATCATTGTAGACCCGGGTGGCATGGTTGTCAACCGGGATTGATTTTTTTCCGCGCCGGTCCCCGGGGTTGTACGCGGCTTTTCCTGCGCCGCGCGAACGACCGGTGTTTCAAGCGCGGAATTTTTTCCTTGACATCTCCGGTTCTATTTGCTAAATTTGCTCTTTAGGAGGACAAATGGGTGCTGAAGTTGGAACAGGAACAAAATCGGAGCCGAATGTTGTCCCGCTTTGTGATATTCTGCTGGTGTTGCTGATCATTTTCATGGTCATTACGCCGGTGGCCCAGAAGGGCATTGACATCAATCTTCCCGAGAGTTCCAGCGGCGGAACCGAGGGCGAGCCCCCATCTGCGACCAAGAGCATCGTGCTGACGCTGGAAGCGGATCAATCATTGGACATCAACAACCGGCCGGTGACCCTTGATCTGCTGGAAAGTGAATTGCGGACCATCTATCAGACCCGTACCACCAAGACCATCTTTATCCGCGCCGACGAAACGGTGTTGTACGAAAGTGTACTGAAAGTGATCGATATCGCCAAAGGCGCGGGCATTGAAGTCCTTGGTGTGATACCCGAGCGCTATCAGAGCGCGCAGTAGATATCAGGTGGCGTCTCGGTCCATACGCATCAACCCCATTGTCCATTACCTGAGTTCGACCCGGGAAAGTTCCCGTTTGTTGCCCCGATTGCGTGAAAACCTCGGGGATGTTTCCACCTGGAGGTAAGCGTGGCCAAGCTGAGTGAAGAAAAGGAACTGAAAAGCATAACGCAACTTTTTGCTGAAGCAATGGCTGCATTTACACGCAGGGATTTTGCTGCCGCCCGGCAGCAGTTCTTGACGATCATCGAGTCCCACCGGGACAGTGAACACTACAGCGTCCTGGAAATTACCGGCAGGTCCGAAGTATACCTGCGCATGAGCGAAGCGCAGTTGAACCCCCAGAAAATCGACCTGAAATCGGCCGAGGATGTGCTCAACGAAGGTGTGTATCAACTGAATGCCGGCCATGTTGATCGCGCGCTGGAACTTCTTGGCGGACTGGTCAAGAAAAACGGGTATGATCCATACGTGGATTTTCTGTTGGCGGTTGCGCATAAGCGCAAGGGAGACATCGCCGCCGCCCTGGAGCATCTGGCTCGCTGCATTGGAAAGGATCCGCACTACAAGGTGATGGCCTTTAACGAGCCGGATTTTGAAAATCTCCATGAGAATCGGGAGTTTCTTGACCTGGTTTCATGATCATTGCCGTTTGTGCACCGCGGGAAGATTCTTTCCCCGGCTCCATGTACTTTCGCGGAAGGCCGCTCGAGTTCTGGCTTCCGTTGTGTTTGCCGGGAATCAATTTTATTTCGCCTGAGGCCGTTCCGGAATCCGTTTCCACTGTAGTGGTCTGCAGCCCGGATTCCATTCCTTGTCCGGATGTGACGGATGAACGGTTCTCGGAGTGGGTACGGCAACTGGCCGCGCGGGACCGCGCCTTCCGTTTCGGTGCCGATGATCTGCTTGTGATGCCGCGAAAGATCTGGCAGTCCGGCAAGCCGGTTGACATCGAGCCGGCGCAACCTCCCTTCGGTTTGACCTTTTATGACGCCCGGCGTTTTCCGCTTCAGGTGGAAGCACGCGTCCTGGCTTTGCAATTGAACTGGCTGAATCAGCATGGGGTTGTGGTCGAAGATCGCCATCATTTTTTCATGGAAGGACTGATTCCGGTCGGCAAAGGCAGCGTGATCGGTCCCGGCAATGTTCTGCGCGGCACGACGCGGATCGGGGAAAACGTCGAATTGATGGCGAATTGCTGGCTGGAAAACGCGGAGATCGAGGATGACTGCCAACTGCTTCCCGGTTGCGTGATTCGGGATTCCCGAGTGGGGCGTGCCGCCCGGATCGGTCCCTTCGCTCACCTGCGCATGCAGACCGTTGTCGGACCGGACACGCGCGTGGGCAATTTTGTGGAGATCAAGAAGAGTTCTCTGGGAGAGGGATCAAAAGCCGCGCATCTCACTTATCTCGGGGATGCGCGGGTGGGAAGCGACGTGAATGTGGGCGCCGGGACCATCACCTGCAATTACGATGGATCGCAAAAGCATGTCACGGAAATCGAAGACGGCGTGTTCGTCGGTTCCGGAACGGAACTGGTCGCTCCGGTCCGCCTGGGCAAAGGCAGCTACGTGGCGGCCGGGTCAACCATTACGGAAGATGTTCCTGCGGATGCGCTGGCCGTTGCCCGGCAACGTCAGCGCAATATCATCGACTGGAGCCTGCGCAAACGCAAGAAAACGCGAGGCTAGCCCGCATTTTGCGACAATCTTTATGAGAAATACAGGGCAGAATTTGACTTCCCGGCGATTTTCCGCTATCTAATAAGCAATACTCCTGCAAGCAGCGGGTGAAACGCCCGCCATGAGGTCAAAAAAAATACCATGACCCGCAAATTAATCAAACCGGACCTGAAGGAAATCAAGCGGGATGCCAAACGCGAACAGAAAAAGAAACCCCCGCCACCGTACAAAACCAATGCGGAGAATTATTATTACATCAAGCAGATGAACAACCAGACCCCCATGGTGCTGGAACTCACCACAGGGGAAAAACTCCGCGGTCGAATTGAGTGGTATGATGAGAAATGCATCAAGTTCAAGCAGGCGGACGGGGGGAACTTTATCGTATTCAAACAGGTCATCAAGCTGATGTACAAGGATCTCGATGCGGAATCCGGGCAGATCCTTACAGAATCCGGTTCTTAGCCGATCAGCATTCGATCGCGGAAACGCTCCGGCCCGGCGGTCAATGCCCCGTTGTATCCCACGGCGGCGGAGGTGAAGGCCGGCGCAGACTGCGGGCTTTCAGGTATTTCAGCCCCGTGCTCCAGGCGGATATCAATGCGATCACCAGTCCGGGGAAACCGTCGCGGACCCCCCCCCGCCACAAATAACAGCGCATGAAAGTGAGCGGGGGACGCAGGAAAGCGTTGAGCAAGAGGAAGCGTTTCCGCTTTTCAACCAGGTCTTCGGCCTGCAACGTGCTGTAGCGATTCACCCGGGAGACATGATCCGCGAGGTCGCGATAGGTGTAATGCAGGATATGTCCCGGCAACGTATCCACCTCTCCTTTTAATTCAAGGCGTTCGTGTACCCGTCCCACCCAGACGGCATGGTCGCGACGGAAGAGGCGCAATTTGCGGTCGGGGTACCAGCCGCCGTGACCGATCCAGCGGCCGAGGTAGGCGGTCTTGCGCCGGATCTGGAAACCGGAGATGTGCGCTGCAGGCGGGTTCCGCTTCAGGTTGAGCAATGCCCGCTCCAGTTCGGGTGAAATCCGTTCATCCGCGTCCAGGTTCAGCACCCAATCATGGCGGCAAAGCCTGCGGGCGATGTTTTTCTGCGATCCGTAGTCCTGGAAGGGATGCTGGATGACGCGTGCGCCCAGATTCCGGGCGATGGCGGCTGTCTGGTCCGTAGAGCCGGAATCCACAACCAGGCATTCATCGGCGATGGCGCGACAGCTCTTCAGGGCATCGGCAATACGGTCTGCTTCGTTGAAGGCGATGACGGCAACGGAAATCTTCACCCTACCAGATTACCGAACGCATCCCGGCTTGTCAATGTGGATTCCAGCCCGGGGATTGTTTCCGTGAGCACGCTGGCATATACTCTCGGTTGAGGCCGGTTCAGTGACGCCGATTCTGAAAAACAAACAAAAGCGGGATACGGTATTGTTCTGGGGCATGCTGGCGTTGACGCTGGCTTTTCTGCTGTATGTTTTCCTTCCCGGGACGCGTTCCCCGAGCGCCCGGTCCACCGCGGCAGGCGCTGTTTCACACGCCGTCTCGCCCGCTGAATCCGCTGCGGATAACAGTTATGAAGAGCGATTGCAAGCGATTCTACGGCAGTGGTTCCGGGCGCGTCTGGCAGATTCCGAATTACCCTCAACGGCTTTATCAGCGGCACTTTCGCGCCATCTGGAACAGGTGGATGAACTGGGTCGCACCCAATCCGGACAGGAAGCGTTGCGCCGTTGGCTGAATCACTCGCGCACCCTCGGTGTGTTTGAATTGGGTGATCCCCGTATCCTCGGTGTGCCGGAATTCGTGTCCGTGGAGACCGCTTTTGATCTTTACCTGGCATTGTTCATGCTGAAGGTGGGGCACCCGGCGGGCGCGGCTCAGTTGCGTGATGCGTCCAATGAACGCCTGCTGACCATTTTATCGGCACCGATATTTCATGGCGTGAACAGGGAAATTCATTCGGATCCGGCGGCATTTCCGGCGCTGGAGGTATTCCGGGTCTGGTTGCAGCGGACAGATCCTTACGCCGATTCCCATCCGGGGCTTGAAATGGCGCGTCATCTGGACCTTTTCCGCGACTTCAGCCCCGGTCGCTGGATTTCCCGCCTGCGTCAATGGGTGGATTTTTCCTCCCGGATACGCACGTTTTCACTTAAATGGGTTGAGGATGACGGGATCCTGGGCAGGGATCGCGGGGTCTACGCGGATCTCCGCCATCCCGTATACCGTTTTTTGGGGGAAGAGTACGCCATTATTCCCGACCCTGCGGCCGGCCGGCCCCCGAAGTGGTTGAGAGAACTGGCCGCCAGTGATGCGGGAGATATTGAACTGGTTTCTCTGCGCATGGTCAGTACGGAAGCGGAGCGGCCATTTCTCACCCCCCGCTGCGCCTGGTACAATCCCCTGGGGGATCGCTGTGTGCTGGTTTTTCCCCAGGTGGGAACGAAAATGGATGAGCACAAGGATCCGCTGCAGAAATGGATCCTGGAAAGGCGGCAAGCGGTCCGGCAGTCCTATCATTGCCTGGTTTTCGCAGACGATACTGCGCAGAGCGGCACGGGGGAGCGGGAAACCGGGTGGTTGCGTTTCGGCAGATTCCTGCAGCGACTGGGAAAACGTCAACCCTGAAAGCCGCGAATCAGTTCCAGTGCCTGAAACCACCGGATGTACTCCAGGCGCTGGAGGTGATTGGCGATCATGCGCCGCGCCAGTGCCGGGTCGACACGGTGAATGTAGACGAATTCCTTTTCCTTTTTGCGCAGGTTTTTCATGACGTAATCTTCAAAGTTTTTCCATTCGCGGCGGACATTGCGGATCCGTTCCCGATAATTGCGGTCCACCAGGTCGGCAAGATGCGCATACACTCGAAATGGGTGAGAAAGATCAAGCGCCTCCGGCTTGTTCCGGGGCTCGAAATGGTCGGCCAATGCCGTGTCCGCATCCAGGAAAGCGTGGGTTTCCGGGTAGGCGATATCCGGATACCAGGGAGCGAAGGCGTTCGCATCCGGTCGGCTCAACGCCAGCCAGATGCGGTGGCGCAGTACGTCGGGGACCGTCTCTGTGAACGCCAGGCTGCGTCCCAGTTCAACCACCAGCGCGTACTGGGTGGATTCGGTGCAGATTGTGCGGTTTTTGGTCCGGTTCGGGGACCCCGTGCGGTAACCGTCTGTCAGGTCCCACGGCGTGTCTTCGTAGTGATCCCGCAACAGGGAGAAAAGATCCTGCAGGCGGATCTTTTTCCTGGGCGTAAAGGCGAATGGATACGCGGCCTCCGCATCACGCCCGTCTTCCCCCAACAGTTGAATGGCCCGGCGCTGCCGCAGGTAATTTCCCCGGCTGCGGTGGAGCGGCACGTGGGAATAGGCCATGGCGAAGTCAAATGGCTTGCCCGCGCGGGGAGCATGCCATCCCCGGGCGACCGCGTGAGCGACAATATCACTTGAGCCGAGGAAGCGGTCCTTGTCATTCAGCTCAATTGCTCTGGTGGTATAGGCATTGGGAATG
The DNA here is from genome assembly GCA_002294665.1 of Candidatus Aminicenantes bacterium UBA876. Lineage (GTDB taxonomy): Bacteria > Acidobacteriota > Aminicenantia > UBA2199 > UBA2199 > UBA876. The sequence goes on along the minus strand of DBFQ01000077.1, from coordinate 25,887 downwards.
ACGGCGACCTGGTCATCCGGGACTCTCTGGGCGATCCAGCGTTTGCCGCGGATCAGGTGAAGCACCCAGGCTTCCTCGTGATCCGCGATACACAACGTGCGGCCGGAATCGGAATATCCGAATCGTTCCACCAGGCTTCCGGCCAGAAGGACCGCCTGCCTGGCGCTCTGCGCTTGTTCGGCGAGAATACGCCGGAGCATGAAACCGATACCCCCGTCTTCCAGGTCGGCACTGCTTTCGCGGGAAGGAGTGGCATTCGAGACGATCGCGACTCCATGCGAGTTGACGTACCCATCGGCGTAACTGATCTGGGGGATTTCGATCCAGAAAAGTCCGGCTGTGGCGGCAGTGGCGCTCCACGTGCCGCCGTTGCGCAAGGTGTACGTCCGAGCTGCAGGGGCGGGGCGGGGCGCAAGGTGAAGAATATTAACGAAAAGAGAGTCCCCGCGGTCATCCTCGTTATGGGCCAGGAGCACGCAGCCTGAATCCGAGGCGTTTTTACCCACCAGCACGGTAAAACAGTCGTCACCTGCCGACAATACGGCTGCCAGCCCCAGAATCAGCCATGCGCTCAAGAGTTTCTTCATGCTTTTTTCTTAGCACACCCGCATGAAAAATTCAAAGCCTCCCGGGGCCGATGGATTTGATTTTCAGAGTCCGGAGTGATATAGTCACCCTTCCCCGTATCCACTTCGGGCTGCCCGGTGTGCCCGCATCCCGGGAATAAAGGATCAATGAGAGTACAACTGTTTGTTCCTCCGCAAGGCTACATCGCCCAGCGTTGGTCGGAAGGCAGTTCCATGCCCCCGCTGGGAATTCTCTACCTGACGGCTGTACTGGAGGCGGATGGCCACGAAGTGGATGTGGTGCCGGCTGACGTATTGGAGTTTTCCTGGGACGATGTGCGTCGCCGGATTGAAACATTCCAGCCCCAGGTCGTCGGCGTAACCACCACCACCGAAAACCGTTTCGACAGTTTCCGCCTGCTTGAAACGGCGAAAGGCGTTGACCCGCGGATTGTGACGGTTCTGGGCGGTCCGCATATCTCCATGGCTGGAGAGGAAACCTTGCGCGATATATCGAGCGCGGACGTGCTGGTCATCGGAGAAGGGGAAATCACCCTGAGCGAGATGCTGCGCGCGTTGGCGGCCCGGGATTCATTGCTCAAGGTTCCCGGCCTGTACGTTCGCGATAACGGTCAAATCCGCTTTACCGGGAAACGAACCATGATCGCCGACCTGGATTCGCTCCCGTTCCCGGCCAGAGAGCGTATTCCCATGGATCGCTACCGGTTTTCCGTATCGACCACGGATGGCCGCGAACGTCGCGCGCAGAACATCATGACCTCGCGGGGCTGTCCGTTCAATTGCTATTTCTGCGCGACACCGATCAATTGGGGAAGAAAGGTGCGCGGACATTCCCCGGAGCGGGTGCTCAGTGAGATCGAATGGCTGATCGATCGCTACGGGGCGGAATTCATCTGGTTTTACGATGACACGCTGAATTACAACCCCAGGCGCCTGCACCGCATCATGGACATGATCATCGAACGGCGCTTGAACATCCGCTTCTCCAGCGAGTTCCGTATCGATGTGGTGGATCGTCCGTTACTGGAAAAGATGCGCCGCGCCGGACTCGAACGCGGGTACTTCGGCGTGGAAGCCGGCGCATCCCGGGTACGGCAGGAAGTTGTTCTCAAACAATTTGATATCGAACGGGCATTTGATTTCGTTCACTGGGCCAAAGAACTGGATTTTATTCCCGGGCCTTTTTTTATTTTTTCGCACTACACCGAAACCTGGCCTGAAGCCCAGGAAACATTGCGCATCATGGATCGAATGCGGGATATTCATCCGCAGGTGGATATTTCCACGGCCATTCTGCATGTTTATCCGGGTACGCCTCTCGAGGGGATCGCCAGGGAACGGGGCATCATCCCCGGCGACTTTCACTGGTCGCGGCGCCGCGACATGCGTAAAGTTCCCACTCTGCCCGCGGCCCAGGGGCAGGTCCCGCTGTTCAAGGATCAATTGACCTGGTGGCAGATCGCGAAACTGGTCATGGGATTTACCGCCGCCAGCAACAAGGGTGTCTCGCGCCGCAAATGGGTGAACGCGATCAAATCTCTCTCGAGTTTCCGCAACCTGTATGCGTATGGCGTGTTTTTCGCGGCCTACATCTACGCCCGGATCCGGCGGCTTTGCGGCCGGCCGGCTGCTTTTGCTTCAACGCGAAAATGAATCCGTTCCGATCTGATGAGGGTTAAATGAAACGTATCTGCGGCATTTTTTTGATGACGTTCTGGATGACATCGATGCTGGCGGCTCTGGGCACGGCGCAGAAGGTCAGCCAGATCCTCGCAATCAAGCAGCTCGGTTTCGAATTGTCAGTGGGAGTCGGGTTGGATCGCCCCGGGTCCCTGCTCTTGAGAACCAAGGGCACGGACGAATTGATGCGGCAGTATGCGGAAGGCTCAGGCGCTTCGCTTGTTGAGGCGGGGCGCTTCCGGGAAAACATCCCCAGCCTGCCCCTGAGGGTTGCGCTGGCTTATCGCCTGGACAGTTATTGGACCGTAAAAGGCGGATTGGGGCTGTCTTTTGGTGTGACATCCGGAGAAAAGTCGTTTGCATTGGGTTATTCGTCCGGAACGAAAGAAGAGTTCGACGTCAACGTACGCAACCGGCTGACTCTGGTTTCGCCTTTTCTGGAAGTGGAGCACGTTCTGGGGCGATTCGCCGTTTTCGCCGGTGTTGGCCTGCATTGGGGGCGCCTGTCACACAGATTGCAGGTCAAGCGTGCCGCGGGCGGGACCATCGCGGATCTGACCGAAGAGATCGGCGCGACCGGCAACGGTCCGCTGGCTTATTTCGGCGGAGCGTATCGCCATGCGTTAAGCGCTCACACGGCACTGCTTTTCCGCCTGGAGATGGGGTTTTCTCGCATCGGCGGCTGGGATGGAGAAAAGAATTCGCTTGAATCAGACAACATGGGAAATCAACTGCAACGATCCGCGCAGGGAGAGTTGACACGCTATGAGTGGAATCCCTATGGCCGGGGCTGGGTGGGTTATTGGGACCTGGCCGGGGTCGTCGAGGACGAGGTGCTCTATCGCGGTGTGTCCGCCCTGTCGTCCGCTTTCAGCGGCGTCCGCTTCAGCATCGGTTTCTGTTTCTGAGCCGTCCATTGCCGATGGAACGTGTTTGAAGAAGGGAACTCCACACGGAATACGGTGGAACCCGGACCGATATTGCCGAAGCGGTCCCGGGCAAATACCTGAATCCAGCGCTCTCTTTGCAGTTCCGCCTGAAACGGTGCGCGCAGAAGGGTGAATTCAGGATTCGTGACGGTGACCTGCGTATCGAGATGCTGCTCCGTGGCGCCGTGGTTTACCAGATAGTCTCCCAGGTCGAATTCCGCATTGGGACGCCACGTGATCAATGCCTTCCAGGGGGTGGCCGTGACCGTGGTGACGCCGGTCGGAGCGGAAGGCGGGATGCCGAGCAGGGCCTGGTTCCAATGATTCGCCATCAATTGGTATCCCTTTTCTCCAGGGTGCACATAATCCGACATCAGGGACAGGTACCCGCCGTCGGCGCCGGGGTAATCCTCAAAAATCGTCCAGAAGTCAATCAGTGGCAGGTCAAGTTCGCCGGCGATGCCGATGATGCCGTCGCGGATGTTCTCGGCCCGGGTGCGGTGGGGTTCCTGACCGGTCCAATGCGCGGGATCGCGGGGAATGATGGTGGACAATACCGGCTTTACCCCCAATTCCAGGGCGCGTTGCATGATGGTGCGGATGTTGAACAACGTAGCGGAAACGGGAAAAGAATGCGACAGGATGGTGTCGTTGATGCCCTCATGGAAAAGCATGTAACCGGCGCGGCTGTCCGGGATGACCTGGTTGTATCGACTCATGGCGCCGAAGGTATTCTCTCCGGGAATGCCGGCGTTCAGGACGACGATTGATGCGTAATCGGCATCCAGCAGAGCCTGGAGTCGGGGGACGTAGCCCAGTTCCGGGGCTTCGGCCTTATTTACATACCCGTAAGTGATGCTGTCGCCGAAGGCCAGAACAATCCGCTCATTCGGCTCCGGAGAAGGCGGAATGGGCGCTTCCGGTTCCGCTGTTTCCGGATCAGGGCCGAAGATCATATCCGGAGGGAGTGTCGGGCCGGTAAAAAAATGATAGCGGAGGTAACGACCGTTCTTGAAATGAAAGAATCCCAGTGCTTCGTTGCCGTGTATGCGGATCAATTCAGGGAATAACACGGGAGTTTCGAAGGTTTTTTTCCATATCAGCCGTCCGGAAGCCAACTCCCAGGCGATGATTTCAAAGTTTTCCAAGATTGCGAAAACCACATTGCCGTGGTCCGTAGCCAGCACGGGGCTGAAAATGTCGCCGGGATAAGCAATGCGTTCACTCGAGCCTTGTCGGCTGGACATCAATTTGAGCCGGCGCAATCCGGTACTCGGGTCTGTACGAACAAAAAAGGCGGTGAAACCGAAATCATCCGCATGTCCGCACGAAAGCGCCAGAGAACCCGGATCGTGATCTTCGGCCCTGAAAACGCAGCGGCCGGAATCATCTGAGAATTCCACGCGCTTCAGGTTCATTTTCCATGAGAATGTGCCCTGCGGTAACTCGATCCGCCCATGTCGCCAGGCGGAGTCTTCAAGTACATTGTTGTGGCGGGCGTCGACTGCGGCCGCGCAGCAGAACAAAGTCAGAATGGCGATAACAGCGATATTGCGGGAAGAAAAAATCACAACGGTTCCTCCTGGAGAAGATCGCAACAATGTTTGATCCTAGCATCGCCTCAAGTCAAAGTCAATGCGGAATCCAGGTTGACTTGCGGTGCGGCTCATGGTAAGCATGTTTTGAGATGTCGACTCTTGTGCTTACTTCAATGCGCCTTGGCGCAATCCTGGCGTTGGCGCTGATCCTGCCGGCATCTGTAGTCAACCTGTCGTCGACCAGCCATGAGTGTGAATACCCCTACGTGCAACCGTTCGGCGACCAGGTGATGGTTGTCTGGAGTGAGAAGGAAGGTGGAGTTTTCAACATTTTTTCCCGAGTATATTCCGGCGGAAAATGGGGAGAACGGCTTCGGGTGATCGGCTCTTCCATGCATTCGCAGTATCCAAACCTTGCGCTGGGACCCGGAGGGGTCATTCATTTGATCTGGATGGAGGGTATCTCAAGATCGAATCGAGATATTTTTCATGCGACCTGGTCGAATGGTTCCTGGAGCAAGGCAACCCGGATTCATGCGAGTACGTGGAACTCTTCCTGGCCCCGTATCGACTTGGAGAGCAACGGAACAATCAGTGTGATCTGGTGCTCCGAGGTATATCCATACAATAACAGTTGTTACAACATCGTCAACAAACGAAATGTGAATGGGTGGAGTGGAAGCGTGGCGACGGTTTCATTTACTCCGGATACGGCTTCCATTCATCCTGCACTGGCGGTGGTTGGTAATGTCAGTCATGCCTGTTGGATGGACGGCGAGGAAGGCAGCTGGCAAATCGCTTATTCGCGTTCCGGTGCAAATGGGTGGGAACCTCTTGTGGTGTTGAGTGGTCGTGATGGGGGGTGGTGGCCGGGAATCGCTGTTGATTCTCGAGGCCTGGCTCATGTGATATACTCGACACTTCGGGGCTCTCCATATTATACCCGGATGCTGGAAGACGGCACATGGTCCCTCCCGATTCCGGTTCCGGGAGCAGCCAATCATCAGCGGGATTTTGTTTTTATCGAGATGGATGCAAAAGATGTGTTGCATGCGAGTTGGAGACAATCCATAAACGGCAAAAACAACATCGTGTATGCCAGCGCAACGGCGCAGGGCGACTGGAGCAAGCCTGGTTATATTTCTGATGGGATCAATTGCCGAACCCCGGTTTCCAGGCCGGATAATCATGGGTATGTACATGTCGTCTGGTGGGATGAAGGGATTAATAACGGGGACGTGTTTTATGCGCGGGTAGAAAGCGGCAGCGGAGGTACCAGTTATCTGAATCCAGTGGCTGCCTTCACGTCGGATCCGATTGCGGGAGCCCCTCCTTTGACCGTACGGTTTGACGCTTCCGCCAGCAGTGATGAAGACGGGCAAATCACTGCTTACAACTGGGATTTTGGCGATGGATCTGGCGCAGTAGGTATAAAACCCACGCATAAATTCCTGAAACGCGGAGATTACAGAGTGGTGCTGACAGTAACGGATAATGACGGATTGAAGGGAACCGCGACATCGATCGTTACGGTTTCCGATCCCCCGCTGGCGCGTTTCCTCATGAACCCGGAAATCGGTGTGGCGCCGTTACGGGTTCATTTTGATGCATCCACTTCCAACGATCCGGACGGCAGGATCCTTTCGTACGCATGGGATTTCGGAGACAACACCACCGCACATGGGTTGACACAGGATCATACCTATATCGAGGCCGGCGATTACCAGGTTACTCTTGAAGTGGTGGACAACTCGGGGATCAGTGATTTGGCCGTACGCACTCTGCAGGTATTGCGGGTTTATCCTCCAGAGAATGTCACCTATGCTTTCCAGGAAAACCGCAACCTTTTTTCAGTGGAATACCTGTATGCGGTCACATGGCAGGAGAACCCGTTGAACCGCCATTATGGGATCGAGGTCAAGCGTTATCATATCTACCGGCGCGTGCGGGGAGGGGACTTTACATTGATCCAGACGGTTTCTGCGGACACATTTACCTGGTTGGACCGTTTTCTGGCAGAAGAAGCCCGGGGAACTTTCGAATACCGGGTGGCGGCCGTCGATGAGCAGGGCAATGAAAGTGCGCCCCAGAAGCAGAACGCAATTTCGTCGTCAAAAAACCGAAACTTTCAAAAAACCATTTTACGCGACGGGGAAAATTGAGATTCCGAGGCGCTTTGTTGTATATTGTGTACGTGGGACGTACGCCCAGGTTTGCGTTTCCGGATTGATTCAGAAGTAAGGAGGTACACCCATGAAGAAATCAGTAATTGTGTTGTTGGTCATGTTTATGTCAATTGCGGCTTATTCCCAGGAACCCTCGCAGGTGCGTATTCCCGGTTCGCTGGGGGTGATCGCGCTGCTGGGACCGGCCAATGAGGCGTCGTTCAACAAGGTTCCGGTGAATATCGGATTCAGTTGGAGCCAGCCTCCGGGAGTCACTTCCTATACTCTTGAGATTCAGGGCTTTATCAATCAGAACTGGTCGCCGATCCTGACCCGCACCAATCTCACCACAGGTTCGGTGATCGTGACTTGCGATAAGGCGGTGGATATGCGTTGGCGTGTGATGGGCATCGGCGTCCGCGCCGCCCGTTTCATGTCACCCTGGTGGCACCTGCGTTACAAAGGCTCAGGCACGGATGTAACCCAGGGGGACACCCTCAGTGGCGGCGGACAGGTTTCCGGTTCGCATGTTGATAACAAGCCGGTCCCCCAATTCCGCCCGGTCCTCCTCACGCCGAAGAACAAAGTTGTCTTTCGTCATTATCCACGCACAATGACATTCTCCTGGTTGCACAGTACCAATCCGGCCTACCGCAGGTACCAGATCCAGGTGGATATCTATCACCCTCGTCCACAGCAATGGCAATCCGAGATGCGCAACAACACCCTGCTGGTGGACGAAGTGATCCGGGACAACGAGTACCAGTATAAGTTCCCCGCGGATCGTATCGGCCGCTGGCGTGTTCGCGGGGTCATGAACCCGCGTACCTTCACGCCTTGGAGCCCTTGGCGTACGTTCAGTTTTCGCGCGTTGCACTGATCCAGATCTGCTGACTTGGCATTGAGGAGACCCCGGCCCGTCATACGCCTGCATATGGATGTCTGTTTGTGCGTTTTCAAAGAGTATTCAAATAGTCAGGAGCACGGACGGATGATGGCGGATGCCGGGAAAGGAGTTTTTTATTCAATTCTGAGACGGGGATGACAGATCATTCTTCAACCGGGTTGTGGCTGATTTTATCTTCTAGTTCTTTCAATCGTTGTTCCAGCAGACCGATTTCCTGAATGAGACGTTTGTTGTCTTCGGTCAGACGGGAGATGATGATGGAAAAATGGATTCCCAACAACAATCCGATGAGTAGGGTGATGGGGATGATCAGGGCTGGGGCGTAGTTCACGTTGAAAAAAGCGGCGAGTTTTTCCAACAGATCACGGAATACGGAGAAAACCAGCATGATTATTCCCGACAAAAACCATACCAGTGAATAGGATTCGCGAATGCGTTTCTTGCGTGTCAATTCAAATATGAATACCAGGAACAGGGCACTGCTGACAATTAATACGATCTGGATGTTATCCATCGGGAAGCCTCATGGATTCAATCAGGATTGAAAGAGTTACCTTGATCATGTAGTAAACTGATTTCCAGCCGGAAATGGATGACTCACCGCCAATCCGATTTCGCATTTTCACTGGAATTTCGGTTATGCGGAAACCTCTTTTTTTCAGCATTACCAGGGCTTCGGGTTCGGGGTAGTCCACCGGGTAATTGTTCTGAAGAACCCGGAGCGCAGCGGTATTGTACGCACGGAAACCCGATGTGCTGTCTGTGATCTTCTGATGAATCAGCAGACGGTTCAAGTGCTGGAACAAACGAATTCCCATCCGACGCATAAAGCGGGATTGATATCCTTCGCGGAGGATAAAACGCGATCCCACAACCACATCGGCTTCTCCATCCACGATCGGGGTGATGATGTGGGGGATATAGGCGGGATCATGCTGCCCGTCACCGTCTACCTGGATGGCTGCGTCGAAATGATTGGCAACCGCGAATCGGAATCCGGTCTGCACGGCTCCGCCGATCCCCAGATTGATGGGGAGGCGCACGACCTTGACTCCGGTCGCGCGGGCAAGGGACGCGGTCTGGTCCGAGGAGCAATCATCGATTACTACAATCTCCAAGTCCATTCCCATGGCTCGAATCTGTGCGATAGTCGTCTCAATGGAACTGGCTTCGTTGAACGCCGGTATAATGATCAGGGTCTTCATAATTTCCGAATGTCTCCGGAATCGTTGGTGTAGTCCAGACTATAATATATCCCGGTTGGGGAGTCAATTCATTTGTATGACACGCAGAAGGTCCAAATAGGCCATGCTGCGGCCTACATCTATCTGAAATTCCAATGTGGCACTGCGGGGGATAGGCCGATTCAGCACCCGACGGGAACCGAATTCGGTGCTGTTCCAGATTAAAAGATTGCGGCGCAGTATGGATCCCTCATTATTGAGTACGACATGCATATGGAATCTGCCCCGAGCCCGGAGTTCCAGCATTGCTGAAGTGTGGGTGACAAAGTCGCATGGGATTGACAGCTTGATCCGGGATCCGGCAGGCAGAGCAAGTGTCATTTTTGCAGAGGCCAGGGGATCGAAAGCAACCCGGGCGGGGCGTTGGGTTATGGATTCCATCTCGAGTTCCGGCGCTTTTTTGCCGGATTTGCAAAGCTTCCACAATTGAGTTTCAGCGGAATAGATCGGAAAGCGGGCCATCAGCCTGGCGGTTGCCATTTGTTGCGGAAACAGGCGCATGTATTCCCGGTATTCGTTTGCAAACGCTCCCTTGGTCAGCAGTAAGTATTCGACCTGGTTTGCGGAGAAGAAATCCGGGTGCCAATTGATGCCCATTTCGCCGGACAGCAGGTGGGTTTGATGGGGGCCGCCCAGCGACAGGATGGAGGCCCAGTTCCCGGCGATGCGGGTTGGCGGCAGAGCCCGGGTCAACACATCCGCGGTTTCGATTATTCGGTATTCGCGCTGCAAAGCCCATTGGATGTAGGTGACGGTGTTGACCGTGACCGCAAGCGCAAGAAATGCGGCCCGGGCCCATTCCCGCCATTTTTTGGGGGCCCACAGCAATACGCCAGTCAGCATCAATACCGATGCGTATGCAATCAGCATCAGTGGCTGCTGATGAACGCGCTGCAGGGCATAACGCACATACACCACGCCGCCGCTTACCAGCAGTGCGATAGCCATGGCGAAACAGGCGATTGCCAGTTCGGCAGGCGTGGGTCCGGCGCGTTTTCTCTCAACCAGTTTCTCCAGGAGCCAGGCGGCGATCACGGCAACGGGGAAAAGGATCACCAGGTAGAATCGTGTGGGACGATAACTCCAGATGGAGTGAAATCCGGCCGCCAGGACCAGCCATATTAGCGCGACTTCCATCAGTGGGGAAAGCCGGCTTTTCCTGATCCAAAACGCTGCGGCGATACCAACGCCCAGAGTAGCCAGGAAAAGGACCGGTGCGTCATTGCGAAATTGCAGAGCAAAGGGATTGAGTCGGATGTTGGAAAGCAGATGGGGAAGATCCTGGATGTAACGGACTAAGCGGTTGTGACCCACGAAACTGGCAAAAAAATCCCGGTTGGGAAGAAAGATAATCAGGTACCAGGCGGTCATTCCGGCCGAGAAAATTCCCCAGAATGTAAGAATCGCTGCCAATTTCAGTCGGCCTCGCAACAGCCAGAATCCACTGACACAAACAAGGACGCCTGCCATATACAAGATGTGGTTCTGGGAGGCGTAACTTAATAGAAAGAAAATGGCTGCGAGAGCCATTTTTCCGGAGCGTCCGGTTTCCGCGCCGCGGATAAAGAAATGCATGCTGAGCAGAAAAAAAAAGATCATGGGCATATAGCGATTGCCCACGTGGGCGTACATGAGCAGCGGGAAACTGCAGGCGGCGAACAGGACGGCGGCGCTCATGGCCCTTGCGGGCAGGCGGCGATACACGAGCAGCAGGAAAGCCAGCAGGGTTAGGATGGAAAAAAAAATGGGGATGCTTTTATGCGCGGCAAACCCGACGCCGAAAATCCGGAATGTCAGCCAGTTCAGCCCCATGGAGATCAATGGTGAACCCAAGTGGGGTTTCCATTCGTCAAATGACCATTGCCCGAACAGGATACAATTGCGCGCTCCGTAGCTGTGCTGGCCGGGGTCACCGACCGGAGCGCCGCTGATGGTGAGGTTGCGGGGTGGATCCGCAAGGGGGAAGAGGATTCGCAGCAGAATCCCCAGCGCCAGGATGATCAGCAGTATCGGCGCTATCCGTGGATGCGATCCGGAAAGCGGGAGTCGCCGGTTCATGGTGATGCCTCCTCCGCCAGGCGGCGGATCTGTTCTTCCAGGGGCGGATCCACGATTTTCAACAGGGGAAGGTGGGATGGTCGGCGGATTTTGCGGTTTTCCCTCAGCGCGGCCAGGCTGTCCGCGCTGACGGCAAGGTGGATCCCCAGGAACTCGGTCAGCCTGAGCAGTCCCAGCGGGATCCATGTTGGGAACGGAAGCAGGATGTTGCGTCGTTGCCACACCCGGCGCATGATCTGCAATACTTCGCGCATCGATTCCATTTCCGGCCGATGCAGATTCCATTCTCCGGGTGCTTGCCCGCGCAGAATTCGTTCCGTGGCCAGGCAGACGCTGTCCAGGGAAACCAGTACCAGCGGGTCTCGCCCTCCGTCCGGCACGGGCAGGATCGGCAGCCGTCGAACCATCCCGGCCATGAACGCAAACAATCCCCGCTTTCCTGTCACCAGCCCGGGGCGCAGAATCCATTGCTGTTGAGACAGGAAAAAGGATTCCAACGTGAATTTCACGGCTCCATACGCGGATCGGCTTCCGGCTTTGGCGGAATAACTGGAATAAAAAAGATGACGCGGGACCCCGGCGGCGGCGATGCTTGCGTACCAATCGCGGGTTCCCGAGATGTTGCGCTCGTTCGCTCCGTGCGAGAAATCGTGAGCCAGGTACAATACGGCGTCACAATTGCGGAACCAGGCCGGGTCGGCCGGCTCCCCCAGTTTCAGGGAATGGTAGTCAGCCAGCAGCGGCCTGAGTTCGGGGGTTGCCTCCCTTGCTCTTGACGTCCCCACGATCTGGTGACCGCGGGCGGAAAGAGCGGCGGCCAAACCGGTTCCAATCATGCCGTGCAACCCGAGGATGCCGATCCGCATGGGTTCAGATGGGTTTACGGGCCTTGAAAATAAAATTGGAAGCGCTTTCAAAGCGTCCGCTTCCCGGATGATATTTTTCGATGGAGTAGCCCCGCGATTCCAGGAATTCCCGAATGGTGGCGGGTTTGTAGTAATGGCGGATGGGAACGAAATACCAGTCGAGGATCAACTCGGACAATGATTCTCCACCGCGGGCTTTCTTGCGGAAAAGCTCGCGGATCTTGACCACCGGCCAGAGCAGGAACGCCATGATCCGGGCCAGGGGCAGCCACCAGGACTTGGGGGTTCGAATCAGGGTTTTACGGATGATTTCGTGGATCCATGTCAACCGCGTTTTCTTGTACAAAGCCAGCAGCAGGCTGCCTCCGGGGCGCAACACGCGTTCGATTTCATGTAAAGCCCGGTCGGGGTCTTCCGTGTGGTGGGCGCTGCCCCAGGCCCAGACAATATCGAAAGCGGCGTTTTCCCAGGGGAGCGACAGCATGTCACCCTCCACAAAGGTAATGTTTTTCAGGCCCAGGTCGGACTGAATCTTGCGGCCCGTGCCCAGGCTGCCGGGAGAAATGTCCAGGCCGGTCACGCTGCGGGCGCCCATGGAGGCGAAAATGTTGGTGAATATGCCGGTGCCGCAGCCGCAATCCAGGACTTCTTTATCCCTGATTTCGCCGGCAGAGAAAAACAATTCCAGGTGACGTTTGCTTTCTTCAAATTCCGGTACGTATTCGGTCCAGACCACATCGTAGAAATCCCGTACGTTTTCTTTCTTCATGTCCGCCTCCGCCGGTGGAAAAGGCAAGTATAAGAAAAAGGCGTCGCCATGTCAATTTGCTTTTCCCCTCGGCGCGGCGCGCAAAAGATGTGCTATAATGGTCCACCATGCCCAGCGAAATCGAGTACTACAAGCGGCTGTTTCAAATCTGGCGCAATTTTCGCCGGCGCCGTATCCGGGCCACGGCCATGCCTTTCCGGCTCTGGGTGGAATTGCATGCCGGATGCAACCTGCGTTGCAGTTTCTGCCCCAACAAGGATCTGCAAGAAAGCCTGAAAGGCCCCATGGAGTGGGATGTCTTTCGCAAGGTGATCGACGAGGCCAGCGGCTTCGCATTTGATATGACGCTGAACCACCGCGGTGAGTCATTGCTGCATCCGGATGCCGTGGAGATGATCCGCTACGCCTCCGAACGCATCCGCTTCACCAAGTTGCATACAAACGGGGTTTTACTGGACCCGGTCATGTCGGCCGGCCTGGTGAAATCGGGGCTGAAGCGCCTTTCTTTTTCTTTTGACGGCTTTGTCAAGCAGGATTATGAAAAGAATCGCGTGGGCGCGAATTTTGACCAGGTTGTCGACAATATCCGTAATCTGTTGCGGATTCGCCGGGAAATGGGCAGCCGTACGCCGCGGGTCGCCATCGAAGTCATCGAGTTCAATGATTCGCAGATGGCGAAAGAAAAACAGCACCGGTTCCTGCGCGAGTTCAAGGCGCTGGGGCTGGATGAACTGGTGATCAAGAAACCGCACAACTGGGCCGGCTACCTGAAAACCCATTACCGCCGCCGGCGTTACGCGCCATGTACCTTCCTGTGGAGCTCGATGTTGATCCTGTGGAACGGCGATGTCTCGCCCTGCTCCCAGGACTTTTTCGCGCGCTACGTGGTGGGAAACGTACGTGACAAGAGCATGCGCGAAATCTGGAACGACGAACCCATGCAACGCTTGCGCCGGGGGTTGACCGAGGGCCGGTATCGCGACTTCCCCGCCTGCGTGGATTGCGACCGCCTGTGGCGCGACACCTTCCTGGGGATTCCCCGGGAATACCTCAAGCAGATCCTCACTCACCGGATGCCATAGTTAAAAGTTGGAAAGTTGGAGAGTTGGAGAGTTGGAAAGTTGGGGAGAAGGTGACAGGGGTTCGCCCCTTGCCCCTCGCTGTCAGCCGTGCGCCTTTTCCTTATTGGCCCTTGCCCTTCCCATGATCCACAACGCCAGGAAAGCCGGCAATCCGAGAGCGTATTCCCAGGCCTGGGTGGTGATGTGGATGACCAGTGCGGTCAGGCGCAGGTCGGTTTGCGCAGATCCGATGCCGCGGAATACCAGCTCAAAGGCCATTTCCCAGGTGCCGAATCCACCGGCTCCCTGGATGGGCAGCAGCGCGGACATTTCTGTTCCCGCCAATCCCAATGAAAAATGGGAAAAACCGGCCATGTCGCGTTGGACCGGAACCAGGGCGGTGAAAAGCACAAACACCGAGACGTACTTGGCCAGGCGGATGATCAGGCTCAAGGCCAGCAGTTCCAGCCGTTCAAGCGCAGCGGTATGCGCGTCCAGATAGGAGGAGAGGGTGAGGACGGTCTTGTGCAACCGGGGCCGGTCTTTGATGAATGGCCGGCGCAGCAGGTGGCGCAAGATGGGGGTTGGCGTGATGATGAGGATCAGCGAGAGCAAAAACAAAACCCCCATGCCGGTAAAGATGAAGCCCCGGACCGCGCCCGGCGGCGGAAAAAACAAGACCAGCCCTCCCAGCATCAGCGAGAGCGCGAGCACGTCGTAGAAAACCGAGATCACGAAACTGGCCCCGCCCTCTTCCAGCGAGAGCCCCCGCCGCCGGGTAAGGGCCGTGTAAAACGCCAGCGAAGCGGTGCGCGCGGGGAGCAGGTCCACGGCGAAATTGCGCACCAGGGTGATGAGCAGCATCTCCCCCATACCCAGCTTGCGTGCAATCAGAATGCGGTATTTGACGGCACGCAGCCAGGTCCCGATCAGCCAGAGGGAAATAAAACCCAGTACGGCTCCAGCCGGCAGGCGTGCAAAAGCGGCTTGAATGTCCGTCAGGGTGATGTGGCGGAAAAAGAACCAGGCGATCAGAGCCGTGATTGCCAGCGGGATGACCCCGCGGATCAGCAGGCGTTTCACCGGCTTTTCCATTCGCCCCAGGCCGGCTTGTAATCGGTTGCCGGGTGGCTGGTAATGGTCCAGGTGCGGCGCGAGGCGATCTCAATTACGCAGAGGTCGTAGTTGCCGTCCCGCAATTGCGGGCCGGAAGCGTACACGATGAAGCGGTCGTCCGGGGAGAAGGCGGGATAGTAATCGTGACGTTTCCCATCCAGAGTCAGCCTGGTGGGTGAAAAAACGGTCGCCGGGGTCAGGATGATGTCTCCGCGCTGATCGAATTTATGGGACACAAAGGCAACCTGTTTTCCGGAGTGGGAATACTTGGCGCGGCAGCCGCCGTATTCCGGCGTGAAAAGCGATTCATTTCCATCCATGAGGTCGATGCGGACAAGGTTCCAGCCCATCAGGCGGTGACCCGTCGCCAGCAGG
Source organism: Candidatus Aminicenantes bacterium UBA876 (assembly GCA_002294665.1). Classification (GTDB taxonomy): domain Bacteria; phylum Acidobacteriota; class Aminicenantia; order UBA2199; family UBA2199; genus UBA876. Next base: position 10,592 of record DBFQ01000077.1, on the reverse strand, counting down.
GTTGATCCATCCGGTGATACCGCCGGCAGGGCGGTGCGCCGATTTCTCCGGGTGACGGCTTCCACTTCATCCCGCGCCGGGTCAAATCGAAAGACCTGTTCTTTGCCATCCACCAGGCGGTCAAAATAGATGTACTTTCCGTCCGCGGTCCAACAGGGGGAATGGTCCTGGGAAGGAGAACGGAACAGTCTTTCCACTTGTCCTGAACGGTCGATGGTATGAATCTCGAAGCGACCGGAACGATCCGACTCGAACGCGATACGGTCAAAACGGGGAGAAAAGGCGGGGTACCCGTCCCGGGCCGGCGACCGGGTCAGGCGGGTTACGCCGTTTGCGTCGAGGATAAAGATGTCGAAATTGCCGTGGCGATTCGATTCGAACGCGATCGCGCCCGGCATGTGTTCGGGCAGGCGTTCGGTTTCAGCGGGGTTTTCTTTTCCGTGTAAGAAAGCGGATGCGGCCTGGAAAAGAAAGCCGCCCAGGGCGCGATATCCCTGCGGTGAAGGATGGACCCCGTCCATCAGTTCGATCCGCCGGCGGAAAAAACCGTGGACATCCGCCAGTTGAAGGTGGTGTTGCCGCGCCAGTTGTCGAATGGCGGGGTTGATTTCTTCTTCCACGCGTCGCCGCGAGTCTTGGTCGAAGAGTTCCAATTGGCCGGATGAAATGGGGGGGATGGTGGCCAGGATCACCGCCGGGATCGTGGTGTCGGGGTTGCGGTGGGCGGCGATGAGCTCCAGGATCCGGCGCATGTTCCGCAGGAAACGCGGCGTGGGCGTGTGGTCACCGTCACTGCGTACATCGTTTGTGCCCAGCATCAGCAATACCAGATGAGGATTGGCGTGTTCCAGCGGGCGCGCCTGTCGCATCCAGCGCAGATACTCTTGCGAAGTGTTCCCGGGCCGGGCAGCGGTTGCGACTTCGACCGGAATCCTGCTTGCGTTGAAACGCCCGGCCATTTCAATGGTGTAATCCCCGTAATGGCTGGAAGTGATGCTGTCTCCCATGCACAAAATACGGATCGGAGCCGCCGCCGGGCGGATCAGCCGGTATCCCAGCCAGCCTCCGGCCGACAGCACGATCAGCAGGAAAATAACCAAGACCAGGGGTTTTCTGAATTTCATCGGCATATAAGGATAACATGAAGGGTTATGCTTTGCCAGGATCAGGCCCCGGCTTGCGCGCGATCACCAGGGTGGCGTATCCGGTTTTGAAAGGCAGCAATGCGTCCAGCCGGGTGATCATTCGCACCAGCGGGTAAATCCATCCGGTGTAAAGGCGGTACAGACGGCCGTGGTTGTCCAGGTCCGTGGCCGAGGAAGGCGAGATGGCGCCGGAACGCAGGCGGCTGCGTTTGACGTGGTTCAGCCGGGTAAAGGCCACGTTGAGCAGGAACTCGAAGAGCTCGGTAAAAAACTTGGCGTAAGTGGTGGCCCGGGTGACGGTGAATCCGGCCGCCTCCAGCATCCAGCGCAGTTCCTTGAGGGAATATCCTTCACGCACGTGCCCGTAGATTTCCGGGCCCATTCCGGCCCGGCGTTTCAACCAATTGATCAAAAAAAATCTCCCGCTGATCGGCGTGGAGACCACGACCTCGCCGCCGGGGCGCAGGATGCGGAAAATTTCCTCCACCATTTCCCGGTCGCGTTCGAGGTGTTCCAGGATGTCCATGGCCATCACCAGGTCGATGCGCTCATTTCCGATGGGGAGGTGGGACTCGCCCATCTGAAAGAGGTTTTTCCCCAGAACGGTGCGCGCGGTCAGCAGGTTGTCCAGCTCCAGGTCGGCGTGTACCCACTCTCCGCCCTGCTGTTTCAGAAAATGTGAGACCGCGCCGTTGGAGCAGCCGAGATCAAAGATCCGCCGGTTTGTGAATCCGACCAACCGCGATACCAGGCGGACCTTGTCTTTCTTCATCAGGCTGTGGCGGTAGAGCCGAAGCTGCCAGGGTTCCATCTGAAAACTATACGGCAAGGGATCTCGGGAATCAAGTCCGCCCTGGTCCAGCGGCAGGCGCACAGGGCAAGAAGGAAAAGAAGCTTGGCTGACGGCGAGGGGTCTGGGACGATGTTGCTTTTGTTCGGGACTTGGGATTTGAATTCACCTTACTTCCCCAACTCCCCAACTNNACTTCCCAACTCCCCAACTTTCCTTTGCCTGTTTTTTGCGGTATAATATGATTTTCAATCTCAAAAACCCCTTCCGTTCTTGACCATTCTTCAGAGATTCCACCTGCGGAAGGCTGTTCAGGAAATATGGATGAGCAAACAACTGCATATCCGTGATGTCACATTACGGGACGGCCAGCAGTCGCGTTTCGCTACGCGCATGACGGGAGCGCAGATTCAACGGGTGTTGCCGATTTTCCGCGATGCCGGATTCTATGCCCTGGAGGTATGGGGCGGAGCCGTTCCCGACGCGGCGATGCGCTTTCTCGGCGAGGACCCCTGGGAGCGCCTGGAAACCATCCGCGCGGCCGTGGGGAAGGATGTGCGCCTGACCGCCCTTTCCCGCGGGCGCAACCTGTTCGGCTACAGCCCGTATCCCGAAGCCCCCATAGAGGGCTTCTGCCGCCAGTCGGTACAGGGCGGAATCAACATCATGCGCATTTTCGACGCCCTAAATGATACGGCCAACATGGAGTCCACCGTGCGCTACGTGCGCGAAAACGGCGGCCTGGCGGACTGCGCCGTGTGTTACACGGTGGATCCCCGCTGGAGCCTGCGGGACCGGTTGGGATTTGTCATGAAGGGACGCCGCCAACCCCGGCGGGTGTTTACGGAGGATTACTTTGCCGCAAAGGCCCGGACACTCGAAGCCATGGGCGCCGACATCGTCACGATTAAAGACATGGCCGGCCTGATCGATCCCGTAACGGCCTATCGCCTGATCAGACGCCTGAAAGCGGAATTATCGGTCCCCGTGAACCTGCATACCCATTGTACCCCCGGTTACGGCCTGGCGTCCGTGGCTGCCGCGGTGGCGGCCGGGGTCGATATCGTGGATACAGCCGTCTGGAGTTTCGCGGGCGGACCCGCGGCGCCGGCGGTGGAACTGGTTCTGCTGCTGGCTGAGCGCATGGGTGTGGAAACCACGGTAAACCGCAGCATGCTGGCGGACCTGGATAAAGAGTTGCGGGAAATCCGCCGCGAGTTGGCGCAATTCGACGGCGGTGATATTCCGCCCGCTTTCCCCGATCCGACCGGGGCCGCTTTGCCGGCAGGGATCACGAACCTGCTGGATCAGGCTGCGGCTGCGGCGTTGAAAGGGGATTTTTCCCGCCTGCTGAAAACGACGCGTGAATTGGAGAGGGTATCGGGATTCCCGGCTCCGGATGAAGCCGTCCGCCGGGCCCAGATTCCCGGAGGCATGTACTCCAACATGTCGGCCCAGCTGGAATCGTTGAAACTGGGCCACCTTTTTGATCGCGTGCTGCAGCGGGTGCCCCGTGTGCGCTGGGATGCCGGTTGCGTTCCCCTTGTCACTCCCACCAGCCAGATCGTGGGTGTGCAGGCGGTCAACTGCCTGATCAACGAATCCCGGGGAGAAAGCGCTTATGCGCGCACTTCGTCTCAATTCGTCAACCTGGTCAAGGGCGGATACGGCCGGACACCGGTTCCGATTCAGGCGGAATTCCGCCGACTCATCTGCGGATTTCCTGAAGAAAGGCCGTTCCGGCCGGAGGAGTATTCGCCGCCGGAAAACCCGCTTCTAACCGAACTGGGGGGACTGCGGCTGGCCGACAGCGAAAAGGAGCGCCTGTTGTTGGAGTTGTTTCCGACTGTGGCGCGCGATTTTCTTTATCAACGCCGGGAAAAGGAATTTGCCGCCGGGCGGAGAGGCGTACAACCTCCGGCGCAGGATCCGCCGGACATCTGGGAACGCCTGGCCGAATACGCCGGGTAAAGCCGCCGCGCGTGAGATCAGATCGAGATGATGTCGTAGCCTTCTTCCAATTGGGTGGCGAAAGAAGGATGGCCCGACATCTCATCCAGGATGGGCAAACCGATACGCTCCGCCGCTCCCAGTCCGCCGGTTTTGGCTGAACAGGCGCGGCAGACACCGAAAATGACTCCGGCTTCCAGGGCGCGGCGGAACAGCCCTCCCCAGTTGGAATCGTCTCTTTCCAGCTTGGTCAATAAACCGGTGGCGCCGCCTTCGATGATCAACCGCGCGTCAAAACCCCGGTCCAGCAACTCCACGGCATTGAGCAAAGCGTGGGCGAAGGCGGTCATGTCACCACTGAAGGCGAAGATGGCGATGCGTTTCATAACATTTTCTCCTGTTGGCTCATGCTACAGGTGCTGCGGCATGAAATCAAGTCAGGGTGTGCCTGTTTCTGATGATTGAATTCAGCATTCTGTCCTGCGAAGTGTCAGAAATTGTCTTGTTCGGAACGAACCGGTTCAGATCCCGGCTTCCTCTCAAAGCAGGTCGCCGGCCTTCGTACATGCGCATTGAATCCCCTCCGCTTTTGTGGTAAAAAGTGGTCTCCGGGTTTTTTGCGAACTGATTTTTAGAAAAAATGAAAAAAAAATATTTTGCCTTTACCCTGGATCTTGAATCCGATCACAGCGGATTACTTGAAGAAAAGCAATCAAAAAGCCTCGAGTCTCTGGATGAGATCGAATCGTTTCTGCGAATGCTGACTGAAGAGAAAGTCAGGCTGTCGGTTTTTGTGGTCGGCCGGTTGCTGGAAAAATATCATGAATTGATTGAACTCTTCAAGAGATATGGTGCCGAGTTTCACGGGCACAGCTATTCTCATGACCCGAGTGCCGCGGATTCCAAAGAAGAAGTCTGGAAATGTCGCCAGGCTTTTGAAGCATATTTTAAGATACCACCCCTGGGGTACCGCGCACCTCAGGGAAAGATCACGGACCAGGGCATCGCCAACCTGGAAGAAGCCGGGTTCCAGTTTGATGCCAGTGTTTTCCCTTCCTATTACCCTCATCCCAGATATATGTTTTTCCCGCGTAAGCCCCATTTTTACAAAAAAACTTCGATCTTGGAAATTCCCAATTCTTCTCTGACCCCTTTTCAATTAACGTTCTCAATCTCGTACATCAAACTGTTTGGATTCCATCTTTATCGTACCTTAATGGAATTGTGGATGATTCCGGATGTGGTGGTTTTCGGTTCTCATTTGCATGATTTCCTGATCCATCAGCAGTATATTCGGAAACTGCCATTTTTCTGGCGCGTGATCTATTCGCGCAACTCGGACAAAGGCATTGAATACACCCGCCGCATGATTCACCTGTTCCGCAGGAAGGGTTATCAGTTTGTCTACATGTCCCAAATTCACTCAATGTTCAGGAGCCAAACCCATGACCCCTCGGAGAACGGTTGTGAGTGATTCCCGCTTCCGCAACCAGGAAGCGAATGTCAAAGATTATTTTGAAGAAATCGCGCGTACATTTGACTCCTATTATCGTGAGGACGCTGACACCAAAGGCCTTGTCGGGAGAATGGCGCACAGATTCTTCCGGCGACCAGGGCTTGCCTGTCGCTTTGACGCCACTTTCCGCTTGTTGAAAGATATCCGTGGCAAGCATATTCTGGATGTGGGATGCGGATCGGGGGTTTACGCAATTGAGATCGCGCGCCGCGGCGGCTCCGTAACCGGAGTCGATGTGGCCAGTGAAATGATTGAACTGAGTCGGGAAAATGCCAGCCGTGCCGGTATGGCGCAAAACTGCACGTTCGTGCAGATGGATCTGATCGAATTCTGCGATTCAACGAAATCCTTCGATGCGGTAATCGCCATCGGCCTGTTTGACTATATCAAACCGGATAAGCAGAAACTGGTGTTGGATCGCCTTTTTTCTGTGTCTACAGGTGATGTGGTCGTGGCGTTTCCCAAGAAATGGGTTCCTGGAGCTCTGGCGCGCAAGTTGTGGTTTTTTCACAAGAAACTGGATGTTTATTATTTTACCCGGAGCAGGATTCGTAAATTATGTCAAGGTTCAGGAAGGGCCGTTGAGTATGTCAATTGCGGCCCCCTCTGGTGTGTGCGCTTTTACCGGGACTCGTTCTAATGTGTGGAATTGATGCCCGGCTTGAGCAGGAAGCCCGGGCTTTGTATGGTATGCTCCTCAAGCGGGAACCGGACTCCGGATTGATTGGCCGTTACATCAAGGCCAATCAGGTGCTTTTCGTGCCCGAAGCCATGCCGGATTTTTCAGAGCTGGTGAAATGCGGTGTAGATCTGGAAGCCCTGGAGTTTGCCTGGCGTTTGAAAAACAACAAAAACCCCTTAACCAGCAAATTACACATCATGATTTACCTGGCCGAAGCACGGCCGGAGAATTTCAATGATTTTTTCAATGTCCGTGATCGTCGTCCGACGGCGTTGCTGATCCTGGGATGGCATTTTATGCGCAGCCTGTACAAGGGGCTCAAGGGGATGGTTTTGCTCAAAAGGTGGGTTCGTGCATGAAGTGATCGTGGTGGGTTCCGGGCCATCCGCGGCCGCCGCCCTGATGGAATTGAAGGGACGGGACGTGCTGGTCCTGGACGTGGGCAACCGTTCACCGCTGCAACATGAAATCCGCCGCAACCTGTTCGATATCCGTGAACACGACCCGGACCAGGACCGGCTCCTGATCGGGGACGCTTTTGAAAGCCTGGAAAACATTTCAGCGGAAAACGCCGTTTCCGTGAAATTGAAGGCTCCCTATCTCGCTTTTATCCTCAAGGACCTCGGACGCTTTTTCCGCGTGCATGCAGACGGGTTTCACCCCTATTTCAGTTATGCTTTCGGAGGCCTGGCCAACGGCTGGGGCGGCGGCTCCTATCCGTTCACCGATGATGATTTATCGGAATTCCCCATTTCATACCGCGACCTCGCCCCCTTTTTCTCGATCCTCGATGATCACGTGGGAATCAGCGGTGAGAAAGACGACTTGTTTGATTACCTGGGGCCGTGTGAAGGCATGCTGCCTCCCGTACGCCTGCCGCGCAGCGCGGAGAACCTGTTGCGCGCCTACCAGCGCCACCGCGGGCGTTTCCGCCGCCGTAATCTTTCCCTGGGGCGCTCGCGCCTGTGCGTGCTGACCGAAGAACGCAACAACCGCCGGGCCTGCGGTTACGAGAACCTCAGTTTTTTTGCCGGCAATTCCGCTTATTTCTACCGGCCCGCATTGACCATGAACGATTTGATCAGCGAGCCGTCCATCCGCTACCTGCCGGGAATGTTTGTCGAGTCGTTTGTCAGCGACGGCGAAGGCGTTTCCGTCAGGGCCCGCGAGGTGGAAAGCGGTGTCGAGCGTACCTTCCGTTGCCGCCGGCTGGTCCTGGGCGCCGGCACGTTCGGAAGCGGGCGCATCGTGTTGAAGTCGTTTGACGATACGCGTGCGCGCCTGCCCCTGATGGACAATGCCATGTCCATGATTCCCTTTGTGGATATCCGCTGTCTGGGGGCTCGTCTGGATCGTACCGGTTATGAGGGCGGAGCCATCAACCTGTTGTATGACGGCCCGGAATGGCCGGCCAAGGTGTTGGGCGCGCTTTCCTGTTACGTCTCGCCCTTGCGCGGTGACGCCTTCACCTACTTCCCCTTTGCCGCCAGGGGGTCTCTGGCGCTGATCAAGTACCTGCTGCCGGCACTCTCGGTGATGCTGATGTTTTATCCGGGGCGTCCCAGTCCCGAAAACTGGGTCTCCATGCGTCCCGACGGCGACCTGGATATCCATTTTGCAGATGCTGAGCGTCTCGGCCGTCTGGAAAAACGCGTGATCGGCAGTTTCTTTCCCCTGGGGTTTGTTTCGGCGCCTTTCCTGGTCCAGTACCCGCGTCCGGGAAACAGTATCCATTACGCGGGAACAGTGCCCATGGGGCGTGTGGACCTGCCGTATCACGTTGATCGCAACTGCCGCCTGAACCGGGCTCCGAACGTGATTCTGGTAGACGGTTCGGTGTTTCCCGCGCTGCCGGCCAAAAACCTCAGCTATACGATCATGGCCAACTCCATGCGCGCGGCGCGCCTCTTGAAAAATGAACTGGACAAGCCCCTATCGCTTGGATAGGTTTTGAACCATGGACCTCTTGCGCAAGGATCATCTGCGCGTGGACAGCCGTGATGTGGACCGTTTCCAGCGCGCCCGCCCCGGCGCCATCTTCGCGATGATGCAGGAAAGCGCCTGGCGGCATGCCGAGTCGCTGGGATTCGGCTACTCCCATCTGCAACGGCAAGGCCGCTTCTGGGTCTTGTCCCGCGTGGTCCTGGAGTGGCGCAGCCATTTTGAATGGGGGGAGGAAATTGACCTGGAAACCTGGCCCGCCGGTTATCACGGCGCTTTCGCCCTCAGGGATTTTCGTTTCAGCGGCCATGGCGGGACCTGCGTCGAAGCCGCCACGGCCTGGCTGATCGTGGATCAGGGCAGCCGCCGTCCCTTGCGGCCGCGGGAAGTGATGACCCTGCCGCCGGATTGTGGGAAAATCCGCGCATTGAATGAAGTGCCGCCGCGCATTCCCGCTCCGGGCGGTTGCGGTTTCACGCGGCTTGTGGAAGCCGCCTGGTCCGATATCGATCTCAACGCACATGTCAACAATACCCGATACGTGGATTGGATCCTGGACGGATTCAGCGAGGATTTTCACCGCCGCCACCTGCCGCGCCGCTTCGAGATAAATTTCCTGGCTGAACTGAGACAGCAACAGACCCTTGAGTTGAATTACCTGGAGAATCCGGATCAATCCTGGCTGGTAAGCGGGCTCCGGCATGGGGAAGATGCGGTTGTGCGGGCGCGCTTGTACTGGAGTACGTTGAACGGGGCGGATTAACCGCCCTCCAGGCGTTTCTTCAAGTTGACGGCGCGATCCCGCAATGCGATGGCTTTTTCGAAATCCAGCTTTTCCGCGGCGTTGCGCATCTCTTTTTCCAACTCGATGATCAGGTTGGGTAGTTCGGCCCGCGGTATGTGGCGGCTGTCGTTTACCTCGACCACTTTTTCCCGCACGGGCTTGCGGATGGTTCTGGGGCGGATCGCATGGCGTCGATTGTGTTCCTGCTGCAGCAGCAGCCGCCGCCGGGTTTCTCTCATGGCCGCGTCCATGGACGGCGTGATCGTGTCCGCATAGAGCACGACCCGGGAACCGGCGTTGCGTGCGGCGCGTCCGATGATCTGGATCAGGCTGCGCGCATCGCGCAAAAATCCTTCCTTGTCGGCGTCCAGTATGCCGATAAAACCGATTTCGGGGATATCCAGTCCTTCCCGCAGCAGGTTGATGCCGACCAGGACATCGAAGATTCCCAGCCGCAGTTCCCGGATGATTTCGTTGCGCTCCAGGGTATCGATCTCCGAGTGCAGGTAACGGGCGCGGAAACCGTTGCGTGAGAGGTGTTCGGTCAATTCTTCCGCCATGCGTTTGGTCAGGGTGGTGACCAGGCACCGATCTCCCCGTTCCAGGGTTTCCCGGATGCGGTTTTGCAGATCGTCCACCTGGCCCCTGATTGGATGCACGTCCACCGGGGGATCCAACAGGCCTGTGGGACGGATGACCTGTTCAACCGGAGCCCCGGAACGCGACAGTTCGTACTCTCCGGGCGTGGCGGATACGAAGAGGGTGGGTTGGGAGTCCAGGTAAGCCTCGAATTCGTCGAAGCGCAGGGGACGGTTATCGAAAGCACTGGGAAGGCGGAAACCATAATCCACCAGGTTTTTTTTCCGGCTGTAATCACCACGGTACATGGCACGCAATTGGGGGATGGTCTGGTGGCTCTCGTCAATGACCAGCAGGAATTTTTCGCCGAAGTAGTCCAGCAGACAGAATGGTTTTTCACCGGGCCTGCGGCCGTCAAAATGGCGTGAGTAGTTTTCAATTCCCGAACAGAATCCGGTCTCCTCAATCATTTCCAGATCGTAGAGGGTGCGTTGCTTCAGGCGGTGGGCTTCCACAAGGCCCAGCTCGGGAAGCCGGGCGTCCAGCTCCATGCGGATCCCCGCCAGGGCGCGTTGCATTTCTGCGGCGGGGATGACATACTGACCGGCCGGGAAAACATGGTAATAATCCAGTCGTTCCAGGATATCGCCGTTGAGGCGGTCGATGCGCGATATGCGTTCCACCGTGTCTCCGAACAATTCCACGCGGATGACATCATTGCCGTGACCCGGCACGAGGTCAACGGTGTCGCCGCGAACACGGAACCGGCCCGGGGCGGTATCCGTATCGTTACGCTCGTAGCGGATTCGCAGCAGCCGATCCAGAAAATCGCGACGTTCCAGTGGTCCCCCGGCGGTGATTTCGAAACCCAGGTCTCGATAGTAATCCGGGTGNNTGCGCCGCCAGGGTTTTGTTGTGGGAAATCACCAGGGTGGGGAGTTGTAATCGCTGGATCAGGTTGGCCACGGTAAAGGTTTTTCCCGAACCGGTCACCCCCATCAGGGTGCGGTGGCGTGCGCCCCGGGACAAATCTGTGGCCAGGGCCTGAATGGCTTGCGGCTGCGATCCCGCCGGGGAAAAGGGCGCCTGCAATTCAAAATTCACGGTGCCATCTCCTTGATGCGCAGGCTGCGGTGATAAGCCAGGGCGAAGCGGTGCGATTCATCCCGCAGGCGCTGCAGCAGGCGCAGGGCCGGCCGGCGGCG
>DBFQ01000001.1 GCA_002294665.1 Candidatus Aminicenantes bacterium UBA876 | reverse complement strand
TTGTTGACATTTATATTTGCCGTCTACTTTGGAGAAAATATTTATCTTCCTATGTAACTCTATTTCGGCAATCTTGTCTCGGTACAAACACAATGCTGTAAAATCATTTACTTCATCCGGCCCCATACCTGCTCTGGCAAAAACCGAGTATCTATATTTGTCTGCAATTTTGATCCCGTTCCTGAAAAACATAACGATAAGATCGCTGTCATTATTGATTACAGCTCCAAGAATAAACCCGTATATTAAATCATCGTGATTCCAATTGTCGATCAAACGTAAAGCCTGATTTCCGAATAGCCCGAAGGGAGTTGCGAATATATAAATGGAAAGAAAAAATAAAGCTGGGAATCGTAATCGCATTCTAGAACCTCCATTAGCAATATACCAGACCAACAATCACAAATATAGAAACCCGCGCGCTCTTTTCCCCTCCTCAGTCTTTCCTGGGACACTCTACATCTTTTATCAGCGGGGTAGCGAAAGCGGAGCGTCTTCATGCTCCCGATTCATGGCGTGGTCAGATACGTCTTCACAAGTGATCCCTGTACAACGTGCAAATAATCACTGCTTTATCAAGATGCAAAGTCGCAATGCACTCCACTCCTCGTTCCCCAATTAAACACTTATTCTCCCAGTTTGAACGAAGTGAAATTCGGTGAATTATCTCCCGGCGCATGGTCACGAAGCGACAAGAAACGGCTTTGCTTTCGATCATAATAAATAACCGTGCCATACGGAATCTCGGCAACCGCCACGCACCCGTTTTCAGGATTACAAATAAACAGGTAGTGATCGAAAATTTCTTCGGGCTTCGTCTTGTTATTCAGCGTCACTGACACCGCCACTTTGTTCCCGATTCGGAATAAACCGTTCACCGCCGCAATCGTTCCCTTCCGGATTGAGTTGATCCCAACCATGGAGAATCTGGGATGCCGACCGCGAAAGCCTGCGATTTCCGTCACCATCCGTCTAATATTGAGAGTTTTGATATCCACCTCATCCACTTGCAATTCAGAGGATTTCGGATATACCAATGTGACAAATAACTTCCCCTCTGCATAGTCCACGGCAAAAAAATTGTTCATAAAGAAGGCACGCAAGTTTTCCTTATCGGAATAGTCGATGGGGTAAAAGCTCTTTTTGATCCGCCCCGCCTCGTCGATTATCGAGAACAAATGGTTGCTGAAAAACGGGAAACGATGCACCAGGTATTTCCCTTCAGATATCTTCCATACCTGTCGAACAATGTTGGGGAATTGCAGCACAATCTTTTTTTTCACCGTTAAATCCGGCTTCAACAGAAACAAAGCCTCCGGCTCACGATTCATCCAGGCCACCAGGTTACCGAAACCGCCTTCCCGGATCAAATCATATCGAGCCGCTTCCGGAAAATCATCGGAGCCGTTTTTCAACAGACTTTCAAATTGCATGGGAACCCGGCTGCGGCCTGGTGAATATCCTGAGAAATTTAAACCACAAACAACCGGACCCTTCTCCCCGCAGACAACCGTAAAATGTGTAAATGACTTGCTAATTTCTATTTCTTTATTTTCCTGATATGAGACTTCGCTTCGATTGTTCAGTTTGATCAGCTGAGCAGGCTCCACTCCTGAAGTACTTCCCGGCCGAATCCACTGACTCAAGGTTAAGCCTTTCATGTCCAGAAGAATATCGATTCCGAGAAGACGTAAACTGAATGCCCGATTTGCAAAATAGTTGAATCCCCGCAACTGATTTCGAATGACTGTGGGGATTTCATTCTCTTTACTCATTTTAGATGCCAAGTCGCAACTGATCAGAATCATCAATAAAGCCGAGACAAACAATCCGCCTTTTCTCATTATTTTTCTCCGTTTCAACAAATCAAACTTGAACTGCTTTCGATTAATTTCAACTTTATTGACCCTAAAACCACCCTCGGATCCAAACTGATTTTTTTAGCTGCACTATAAAACAATGCGGTATACTCCCACTTTTAATTCCGCATCTTCCGCATCCCGGATATATCCATACGCCAATCCATTGCGGATACAACGAATATCATACTCTTTTGTTTTCAGTCGTCCCAGGATTTTCCCATCATTCGTGTTCACCAACAATAACCCGGCCTCAACTGTCTCTGGATTACCAATAGTCCCAGAGTATCCATATGAAAAAACAACTTGATTTTCGCCAGTATGAAAAGCTCTGATAAGCGCCAGGAAGCTCCCCTTTCCCCGTGCTTGCCCGGCGCGACTAAGATCAACTCTGCGTTCATCAAAGCTGTAATTCGCAATCCTCTCCATCTTTACCTTGCTCTGCAATTCCCCTTTGCGATTGAAAGAGAACAATTGCGGCCGTCCCGACAATGGGCAACGTAAAGCCGTAACGAATCCTCCAGTCTCCGGATTAACCGAGAAAACATAGTGAAAATATGCATAGAAAAGGGGAGACCGCTTGTGCTTTTTGTACTTTCCAAAATCATAGTTGGGGATAATCAACTTCTTCCAATCCGTGAATGGCCTCACCATCATGATCCCCCCTTTGAGGTCCTCCCAGCGATTGAACAGAAGATAATCCCGATTACACGCCATGCGCGTGGAAAACGCGTCAAGCAACCGTGAGGATTGAATTTGTTCCAAATCAAAATTGTACTGACTCAATCGTTTGTTGATATAGTCGTAAATCAACAATGATTCTTTCCAGACAACAATTCCGGAAATCCCGAGAAACTCTTTTGGACCTTGCCCTTTGGCACCGACTTCCTTGAGAAATATACCCTTTTTACTGTACTTTCTGATCACACATCTTTCAGAATCAACAACATATATATTCCCATCATCATCTGCGGAAATCGGACCAGCGCCAAAAAACAGATAATCCCGTTTATCATCGCTGCCGAACTCAAGCACCTTTACAAGCTTGATGGCGCCCAGTTGGGCTGAAAACCCGGATGACAATAGAAAAAGGAAAAAAATCAGAATTGATACTCTTTTCATCGAACCCCCAGAAAAAAAAAGGAGGGGCCGAAAGCCTTTCGTCTCTGATTTAGTCTACAGGTTGAAGCAATGGGATGCGATCTGTAATCATGCAGGAAGTCAAACATCGCGCATTAGACCCTGTCCCCCCCTTACCTCTATTTGGAAATACCTGTCAGCCTGTCTATCATCATCTTTATCCGGTTTGAATTCTCTTTCCGGCCGAGTGAAGTGTAGATTGCGACATACTTCAAGAATTGATGAATCAACCCGTCTTTGGCGTAGGAACGCAGCATCCCACCTTCCAGGCCGTTGTATGTATCCATTTCCTTTTCAGCTCTTTGTACAAGGTCCAGGTAACACACAATCGTTTCATACCGTCGCGAGTCGTAAAGAAGGTTGAAAATCTCGTCCGTCATGGAGGCCAGCATGGCGTGTCCGGGCCGGGCCTCAAGCATGGCATCGTAAGTTGCGATCAATTCATTCTCCGCACTCAACAGGGTCCCGGTTTCCGCCAGTACTCCCATTTCATTCGGATGGATGGTGAAGTCCCGTGCCTTACGGAGCAGATTTCCATAAGTCTTTAAAACCCTCCTGCGGCAATCAGGACAAGCCTTAACAGTCCATTTTATATAGCCGATAAGAAACGATCTTTGTGATTTTGCGAAATCGCTTCCATACAGATGACCGAATTCCAGGAGGTGCAGGAATTTATCAGCCGCCGCGGAATACTTCTTCTGCTGCATCAGGCTTACCCCGGTTTGCATGATCAGGCCACCCTTTTCTGAATCGTCATCCGCCGAAGCGCGGACGGAAAGCGGGAGCAGCATAAGGATGGCTGTCAGGATGCAATACGGAGTCTTATTATAGATCTTATTCTTCATCTTACTCTCCTTTTTGGATCAGGCGCCAGATATGAACCTTGGGGATCTCATCCTGCTCGTTTTTTCCAATAATGTAGCCGTCATCGGTGATGTTGAAAAACCGTGAACCTGTTTCCATTTCAATTCGCGCTTTTTCCAATCCTTCTGACGAGATCACATGACATGTAGATGAGATATCTCTACTGACATCCTTGAACGTTTCACGAATACTGGTCAGAACCAAGAAATTATTTTTGTGATTCAAAATTGACCTGACAATTAAATATTTGATGGGAGTGGAGGGTGCCTTTATCGGGAAATGTCTCCTGTACTCTGGAAAAATAAGGTTTTGGTCCTTTTTCAGGCAAAAAATCTTCTTTATTTTTCCTTTTGAGTTCAGTAGAAAGAAATTTGCTGGAATTGCGGGATACTCATATCCGGCCAATATGGTATCGGATTGTTCGTCATACCCAGTCAGGAGCTTGTTCACCATCACGTTTAAAGCCCATTTGAGATCATCCCTGGTCATTGAAGTGTTTCCGAATTGGTCCCGGCGGAAAAAACAATGGCCCAGCTTACCTTCCGCATCAATGAAACCAATCCTTCCGCGTCCATTTGTTGCCCTGAGGCCGTGAAAAGAACAAAGAAATCGATTTCCCCTGATCGGAATAATGTTCCCCGATAATACCGGCGAGGGGATCTTGATGTAATCCAGTATGTCCAGATCCCGGTTCAATACAACAATTCTGCGGTTGAATACATCATAGGTTGTCAGGTTTGATTTGACAAAATTAAAGTTAAAAATAGTCAGAAAGTCTCCGGGGCCTTGTCCGGCCTGACCAATACGCTTGATAAACTTTCCGTCCCAGGAATACTTGGCGATGAATTTCCCCCCGGTATCTCCAACGAAAATGTCACGATTGGAGCTGATTATTCCCGAGGTTATTCTTACAAAAAAATAATCGTCACTTATATCATCACCGATGGTTCTGATAGGGTCGATTGAATAGGTTTGCCCTGATTCCGAAGAGAATAATTGAAAACAAGATATCAACAAAACGATAGCAAAAACTACACTATTTTTCATTTGTCTTTTCTCCATCGATCAACTCTCTGATTTTCAAACAGTCCTTCCTCCCTTTTGTAACACCCCCGACAAAAGTTCTGAATCAGAATTATTTCAGCTTATAAAATTTTTTTCAAGCCGGAGACTCATCCCGATAATTCAGTACAGGGGAAAACCCAGTGAATTGAATGACAACCTGGAAAGCAACCCGATGGGGCGCGGCGGGGGTGGGGAACCACCCCCGCCGGGTATGGTGATAAACGAGGGGATTACTTTTCGCGCGGGAAGGGCCAGGAAAGGATACCGCCTTCCATAACCCTGACGTTGGTATAGCCCCAGGATTTGAGGAAACAATACGCCTCGTATCCGCGCAACGAGATCTTGCAGAAGACGATGATTTCCTTGTCCTTGTCCTTCGGCAGCTTGTCGCGGCTGAAACGCAGTTTCTCCTGCGGAATCAGGACCTCGCCGATACCCAGACGCATCTGCATGAACTCTTCCGGACTGCGTACATCCAGGAGGAATGGGACTTCACCTGCGTCCAGCTTGGCCTTGACATCCAGCGAAGAAATTCCTTCCATGCGGCCCAGGCATTTGTTCTGCAACACGTGGGCGGCGATGATGAAGTTATCGATCGCCGGCGAGAAGGGGGGCGCGTAGGGCAGGTCGAGGTTGACCAGGTCAAAGACGCGCATCTTGGCATGGATCGCCATGGCACCGATGGCGATACGCTTGGACACGTCGCCTGTACCGATGGCCTGCATGCCCAGCAGGCGGCAGGTGGTACGGTCCGCCACCAGCTTGATGATCACGGGCCTGGCGCCCATGAAACCGGGCCGATCCGGGGCAGCCTGGACGGCGGTCATGATATTGCAGTACCCCAACCGCTTGGCCTGTTTTTCCGAGAGGCCCGTGCTGCCGGCCACGTAGTCGAACACCTTGCAGATGCCCGTGCCGATGAAGCCATCGTACTCGACATTGTTTCCCAGCACCATGTTCTGGGCCGCCACCCGGCCTTCCAGGTTGGCCGCGTCGCCCATGGGCCAGGTCATCTTCTGGTGGGTCACCAGGTTGGTGACCTCAACACAGTCGCCGCCGGCATAGATGTCACGGTCCGATGTCTGCATGAAGGTGTTGACCTTGATGCCGCCGCAGGAACCGATCTCAAGCCCGGCGGCCTTGGCCAGGCCGGAGTTGGGGCGGACGCCGATGGCCACAACCGCCAGGTCGCAATCCAGCACGCGGCCGTCAGCCAGCTTGACGCCGATCACCTTGCCGTCTTTCCCCAAAAACTCGGTTACGCCGCAACCGGTGATGACTTCGCTGCCCTTGGAGCGGATATGGTTCTCAACATGCTTGGCCATCTCCCAGTCCAGGAAAGACAGCACCTGGTCAAGCATCTCGACAACCGTGATCTGCACGCCCCCGAGCTGCAGGGCTTCACAGGTCTCGATACCGATCAGGCCGCCACCCACGATGACCGCCTTTTTCAGGCTGCCGGAGGTCAGGCGCTCTTTCAGATAGATGGCGTCTTCCATACTCTGCAGTGTGGTCACGCCTTCCAGATCTTTTCCCGGCAGATTGGGCATGATTGCGGTGGCCCCGGTGGCGATCATCAGCCGGTCATAGTGCTGGACGCCCTCTTCACCGGTTTCCAGGTTGCGCATGTGAACCACTTTCTTTTCACGGTCAATGGCCGTCACCTCGGTTGAGGTCAGGGCTTTGATATTTTTCACATCCGAAAAGAACTGCGGGTTGCGCTGCGCGCCTGTAGGCGTGGCGATCAACTGGTTGGGATCGTCGAACACACCGCCCACGAAATAGGGAAAACCGCAGGAAGCCATGGAAAGGAACTTGCCTTTCTGAATCATGATGATTTCCGCTTCCGGCGCCATTCTGCGGATCTTGGCCGCGGTTTTCGGTCCCGCCGCGGATCCGCCGACAATCACGTACGTTTTTGACATATATCCTCCTGTTGACACGTATGCTGGTCATTCAAGCAAAAATACCTTCGAAAAGCATACCATAACGAAAAGCGCGTTACATGCGAAAAATTGATTTTTTGATAACAAATGAATGCTCTGGACGGCTGCGGGGTTGGCATTTTTGCGTCGTTTCGCTAAAATTGCGCCGGAATGGCCAGTGAACCCGCGTGGCCGGTATGGGCCCCAATCCTGACCCGGCGTCTGTGCCTCGACCTGATTCAACCCGACCGGGCGGATGAATGGTTCGCGATTCGCAGCCATGCCGAATCGGCCCGATTCCAGCGTTGGCGACCGGTGGATCCGGTTGAAGTCCACTGGTTCCTGCATTGTTTTTCATCCCGGGCCACGATCCGGCATGGAGAATGGAAACAGCTGGGCCTTTTTCTCAACCAAGACAACCGCCTGGCCGGAGATTGCGGTTTCGTGGTCAACGGCAATGAAGCGGAAATCGGTTACACCGTGGCATCCGAACACCAGCACAAAGGGTATGGAATTGAAGCGGCAACGGCCCTGGTGAACTTTATATTCAGTGAACTGAAACTGGATTGCGTGCTCGCGCGCACCGTTTCAGACAACCGGCCCTCCATCCGGCTGCTGGAAAAACTGGGATTCAAGCCCGGTCATGACCGTCCGGCGGCGATCCGCATCGGCGACCAATCAATGCCGCTGGTAACCTACCGCCTTTGCGGAAAGTAAGAAAGATTCGTTCTACCTGTGAAGGGACAACCGGGCGGCCACAGGGGGCCGCGCCTACACCTGTCTCCTGTCTTTCTGTCACCTTTTTTTACTTCTTCCCTCTCCAACTCTCCAACTTTCCAACTCTCCAACTTTTCAACTCTTCAACTTTTCAACTTTCCTTACGTATTTTCCGGCCGTCTGCCCACGGCACCGGCGTAGAATTCTTTCAATGTGCGGATGTCGCTTTCCACGTTTTCCGTCGCGATGTAGGGTGTACCGATGGCGAACGTGCGCGCGCCGAAATCCATGCAGATCGGCACGATCGGTACCGCGGCCGTGCGGGCGATGCGGTGGAACCCCCGCTTCCATTTCTCGACCTTGCGGCGGGTACCTTCCGGGGCGATGGCCAGGATCAGGTGCGCACGTTCACGAAAATGGGCCACCGTATCCCGCAGCATCTGCCGGGGAAAGCGGCGATTCACCGGCACGCCTCCCAGCCGGCGCATCAACGCGCCCAATGGCCAGAAGAAAAGCGACTCCTTGCCCACCCAGTTGGCCTTGAATCCCAGCGCGCACTCAAAAGCCAGGCAATACAACAAATCCCAGTTGGAGGTATGCGGCACTCCCAGCAGAATCATGTGGGAAAGATCGGGCAGGTTGCCGCTGATCGTCCACCCCCGGCGCGACAGGAAACGCCGTCCCCAGCGCCGCAGCCGGGGACTGTTAAGCCGTGCCACCCGCGGACCCAGTTCGGGAAAATGCATTTTGACCTCAAAAAAAATCCTGGCCTTTCACTGATGCGTGAACACCGGCTTAAATAACACGAACGGCCAACGCATCAGCGATTTTCATCTTGCGCGGGGCGACCCGAAAAAATTATTGAAACGTGTAGCGCATGCCCAGGCCGGCCTCAAAGCCGCCCAAGGCGATCTCGATCTCTACGGGTGTCATCTCGCAGAAGGAGTATCCGGCAAACAGGTTCAACCGCAGGCACTTTGTCAAGGGCACCAGGGCCCCGGCCTTCAATTTGAACCCCAGGCCACTCTTTTCCGGCTCGCCCAAGCGGTTGTCTTCGCTGAAGCGGTGCAGGTAGATCCCCGGCCCGGCGTAGAGGGTCACACCTTTCAGGGGAATCAGGTATTTGAGGTCCGCGCCCAGGGCGGAAAGGGACATCTTTGTGGGTTCGCCCGTATAGGTGAGTTCCCCGTCCCGGGACAACCAGTCCGCTTCCAGCGAGGCTTCCCAGTGATCCGACAACCCCAGCACCAGGGCGCCGCCGAAACCGATCCCGCCGCCGTAGACGTCGCGAAAAGCCTCTTCCGCAGGGGCCAGCCATTTTGCTTTCACCTCAAGGGAGATATCCATGCCGTATCCGGCGCCACCAACCACAACCATTATCAGCAATCCAATCCAGGCCTTTTTCATGATCTCTGTCCTCCGCAGTTCATCAATTGATGATCACTTCAGCCGGGTCGCTCCAAAATCCGTCCGAGCGCAGGGTGTAGACCCGGTAGGTCAACGTTCCTTCCCGGGACACGCCCCTTTCTTCGTATGCGAAGGTGTCGGAGCCGACCACGGCCAGTTCCATTTCATTGCCGCTTTCCACCCGGACAATCCGGTAACCCGTGGTATCGTAGTTATCCGGATGGGCCGCCCAGGTCAGGCGCGCGATGTATTCCACCATGGAGAGCGAACGGTTCTCGATGCGCTCCCCCGACAGGTTCAGCGGCGGCAGCACCACGGGCACGAAGGTCGCAGTCACCGCCTTGTCGTCATCCATCACCAATTCCAGCGGGTTGGCCACACCCGCGGCGTCACCGCTCCAGCCGGCGAAAAGGAAGTTTGCGTCCGGCACAGCCTTGATGGCTACCGTCTCTCCCCGCCGGTACGTATGGATGCCGGGAGCGGGAATCGTGGTGCCGCCGGAACCGGCGCTCAAGGTCAGGTCCACCAGATCCAGGGCGGTTACGGTCACCCGGTCCGTATCGCTTCTGCCGAAAGGATCGGTAACGGTTAACTGGATCACATATTCGCCTTCCCTATCGGGAACCAGTGATGCAATCCGGCTGCGGTGATTGTCGATGGTTGCGGTGGATCCCGAAGGCTGCTCCCGCAGGGACCACAAGTACGCCAGGCCATCCCCGTCGGGATCGGAAGACCCGCCGCCGTCAAGGGAGAATGCCCGCTCCAAACGCGTCTCTCCCCCGCTGCCTGCATCCGCCCGGGGAGGGGCCTCGGTAGTCGAGTAGTGGATATCGAAATCTCCGTCGCGGTCATCCATCCAGGCAACGAACACATTGTCAGCGGTGCATGCAATGGCAGGGAACAGGGACTCGTTTGTACCTGGGGCATCCCCGGTGTCCAGGCGCAATTCAGCAGCCTGCCAGGATGTGCCGCGATCACTGGAGTGGTTGAAAAAGACATCCTCAAATTCACTTTCAGATTCAGCCGCAGTCCAGGCCACGTGGAAATGATCTCCTTGGGAACAGAATCCCAGGCTGTTCAGGTTCCAGATCATCAATCCGGTCGTGGAAATTCCCGTATTGGTATTCAGTTGGGTATCAACAGGCTGCCAGGTGAGTCCACCGTCCTGGGAACGATTGAAGAGGACATGCGAAGCCAGGGGAAGTGCTGCGGGAGAGGTCTTGAGATCAAGCCTGAAGTCGGGTTTTCCCCCTCGCCGGCGGGATCCGGAAGAGGAACGGATTGTATGCTGTATCGCATTCGGGCTCTCCATTAACTGGATAGTCCGCCAGACCACGGCCACATCCGCACCGGAACACTGGATCGCCGGCGGCTCGGTGAGGAAGCTCGGGATCAGGGAACCGCTGACATCCGCGCGTACAGGCGCATTGAGCCAGGAGACGCCGCGATCCGCGGAGCGATTAATGGAAACGCCCGAATCATAAAAGTTCATAAGGTCTAAGCTGATCCACGCCACGTACACGTAATTTCCCGAGCAGGCGATCTGAGGAAACAACGAGGCTGATTCATCGTTATCCAGCCGGACTTCCGTGGCCTGCCACGCGGCCCCGGCATCATGGGAATACTTGAAATAGACCGCATTGGTCTCGATAATCCGATCATCCATCCAGGTTACATAGACATTGTCGCCGCTGCAGGCGATCTGCGGCAGGACGGCCCCTTTTGTCGGATCCGCCGTGTCCAGTTGCCGGTCCGCAGCCAACCAGGTCTCTCCGCCATCCAGTGAACGATTGAAATAAGTATGATTCCATCCCTCACGCTCATCTATCCAGACCACGTACACCCGCAGGCCGTCACAGCAGATTTCAGGCACCCAGGATCCTGCGTATCCCGGAGCGGTACCGGTGTCCAGGCGGACCGGGAGCGGCATCCAGGTGTCCCCGCCGTCTGTCGAACGGTTGAAGTAGATGTCTGCCATGCCGTTGCGCTCGTCCGACCAGACCACGTAGATGTGGTTGCCGGAGCGACACATTTTCGGATCCCATGATCCATGCGCACCGGGGACATCTCCCGTATCCAGGCGCAGCGGGGATTTGCGCCAGGTGGCGCCACGGTCGCGGGAACGGTTGAACAGGATATCCGTAAAACCGTTACGAAAGTCCGTCCATACCACCCCCACATCGTTGCCGTTCACTGCCATCTGCGGAAATTCCGAGTCACTGTCGCCGGGGGCGATTCCCAGGTCCACCCTAACGGGCGCGTCCAGCCAGGAAACAGGCGGCATGGCCTGAATGGATTCTTTTTTCTCTTCCGGCACATCCCCGGCGTTCAGGGTGAAAAACACGGATAAAAACAGACCGGCCAGCAGAATTTTCCGCATCATGGCTACCTCCGCAGTCAGGTGTCTCCCCGGGGCGCACGTCTCCGAAGGATGATAATCAGATTATAGAATGGCCGGCGGAGTTAATCAATAAAACTCAACCGCGAGGTTCATACCAGATCGATGCTCCGCCGTCAAATGCTCACCGCTGGCGGCATGCGAGGTAAACGGAATGGGGATGACTGCCGCCCTGTACAAAGAAAATGGAACTCAGAAGCTCAGTCCCGCCTGCAGGCCGATCAGGCTGTATTTGAACAGGTCGTTGAAAGGCGTGATTACGTAGATGCGGAACTTGAAATGCTCGTCAATGAAATCGACATTAGCCTTCAGCGCCACATCGGTGGACCCGAAGTAATCGCCCTCGGCGATCACCATGAATTTGGAAATCCCGGCGCCGACAAAGAAACTGTCGCCCAACTTGAGGTTGAGCAACACAGCCGGTTCCAGCATGAAGGTCTTGAACTTGAAATTGCGGGTCACCAGATTGACCTCGGGACTGAGAACCAGTAGATCGTTGAGGGTGAGGTCCAGGTTGAGGCCCAAATGCCATAAAAAATCCTTGAACTTAAATGAATCATCGGTCATGAGGCCAAAACTGGCAAATAACTGGGCGTCCGTTTCCGCCTGAACGGGTTGGGGCGCCAATCCCGCCAGCAGGCAGATAAGCGCGACAGCAATCACGGTTCTTTTCATGTTTCCCTCCGCAGGAGATCGGGGCTGCAGACTCAGTCCACGAATTCTATAGCACCAGAAAACCGCGAAGTCAACGTGAATTTGAATGTTAAGGGGAATGTCAGGTATGATAAAGGGGCGGAAGGTTCCACGCGGGCGTGTCGGAAAGAGGAGGAATGATGACGATGAAGCGGCTGGTTGTAATCATGGTGGCGGTGTTGTTGTTCGTATCTTTGTCGTGGGGATTGCAGGCGGAAAAGAAAACAGGCAAGCAGCCTCTGACGGCGGAGATCTTGTGGAAAATTCAGCGCCTGGGCTCACCGGACATCTCTCCGGACGGGAAATGGGCCGTGGTGCCGGTTACCGCTTATGACGCCGAAAGCGGCGAGCCCGCCACCGACCTGTGGCTGGTGCCCACCACACCGGGAAAGGCCGTGCCCCTGACCACGCAAGCGGCAAGCGACAGTTCGCCCGCCTGGAGTCCCGACGGCAAATGGATCGCCTTTGAATCCAAGCGGGACGATGACGAAGCCACCCAGGTCTACGTGATATCAACCTCCGGCGGCGAAGCGCGGCGCCTGACCAATCTGCCCACCGGCGCGTCCGGGGCGCGCTGGTTTCCCGATTCGC
>DBFQ01000101.1 GCA_002294665.1 Candidatus Aminicenantes bacterium UBA876 | reverse complement strand
ACCATCGCCGGCCTGCGCCGCCGGGGATATTCCCCCGAGGCCATCCGTGATTTCGCGGACCGCATCGGCGTGGCCAAGCGCGACAGCGTGGTGGACCTGGCCCTGCTGGAACACTGCCTGCGCGAAGACCTGAACCGGCGGGCGATCCGGGTCATGGCCGTGCTCGATCCGGTGAAAGTGGTGATCCTCAATTACCCCGAAGGCCGGGTGGAAATGCTGGAAGCGGTCAACAATCCGGAGGACGAATCCGCGGGCACGCGCCAGGTGCCGTTTTCGCGTGAGATCTATATCGAGAGNNATCCGCCCAAAAAGTATTTCCGCCTCTCTCCGGGCAGCGAGATCCGCCTGAAACACGCCTACTACATCCGCTGCGTGGATTACATCGTGGATGAGGCCACGGGACAGGTGACGGAGATCCATTGCACCTATGACCCCGAGAGCCGCGGCGGCTGGTCTCCGGACAACCGCAAGGTCCAGGGCACTTCGCACTGGGTGTCGGTCGCGCACGCGCGCGACGCGGAAGTACGCCTGTTTGAAACCCTGTTCACCGTGCCCGATCCCCAGGCCCGGGCCGATGCGGAGCAAAAGGAGCTGTACGCGTTCCTGAACCCCGAATCGCGCAAGGCGCTGCCGGCGTGCAAGGTGGAACCCTTCCTGGAGGGGGCGGAGCCGGGAGTCTACTACCAGTTCCTGCGCCAGGGGTATTTCTGCCTGGATGGGCGCGATTCACGACCCGGGGCGCCGGTTTTCAACCGTTCCGTCACCCTGCGCGACACCTGGGCCAGGATCGAAAAAACCTTCAATCAGGGGTAGAGGTTGTAGAGCATCCGCGGAAAGGGGATGCTTTCGCGGATATGCTGCAGTTTGCAGATCCAGGCCACGGTGCGCTCGATGCCCAGCCCGAACCCGGAATGGGGCACGCTGCCGAAGCGGCGCAGGTCCAGGTACCATTCAAACGCGTCCCGGCTGAGGCCCTGGGCGGCGATTTTTTCTTCGAGCAGCCCCAGGTCGTGGATGCGCTGGCTGCCGCCGATGATTTCCCCATAGCCCTCCGGAGCGATGAAATCCACGCACAATACTTTCGTGGGATCCTGGGCGTCGGGCTGCATGTAAAAGGCCTTGACATCCGCCGGATAGTGGGTAATCGCGAGCGGACGGTCGAAGCGGCCGGAAAGAATGGTTTCGTCCGTGCCGCCCAGGTCCTCGCCGTAGGGGGTTTCGGATTCACCCGATTCGCGCAGCAATGCGAACGCCTCATCGTAGGTGATGCGCGGGAAAGGCGCGACGATCTTTTCCAGCGGGGCCGTGTCGCGTTCCAAAATTTTCAGGTCTTCACGGTGCCTGTCCAGTACGCGCGCGACCACTTCAACCAGCAGGCTTTCGGATAATTGAATGATGTCATCCAGTTCGGCGAACGCCCATTCCGGCTCCATCATCCAGAACTCGATCAGGTGCCGGCGGGTTTTGGATTTTTCCGCGCGGAAGGTGGGTCCGAACGTGTAGACCTTGCCCAGGGCCATGGCCGTGGCCTCGACGTACAACTGCCCGGACTGGGAGAGGTAGGCGGATTCGCCGAAGTACTTGGTTTCAAACAGGGTGGTGGTGCCCTCGGCGGCGTTGCCGGTGAGGATGGGGGCGTCGGTCAACACAAAGCCGCGGCTGTCCATGAAATCGCGGATCGAGGCGATGATGGCGGCGCGGATGCGCAGAATGGCGGTCTGCCGCTGGGAGCGCAGCCAGAGGTGGCGGTGCTTCATCAGGAAAGCGGTGCCGTGACTTTTGCGCGCGATGGGATAATCCGCGGCGATATGCACCGGTTCCAGGTCGTCGACCTGCAATTCGTAGCCGCCGGGCGCGCGGGAATCGGCGTTGATGGTGCCGCGGACCTTGAGACTCGATTCCAACGTCAACGCGGCGAATGCCTTGAACAGGGGGTTTTCGGGGTCTTTGGACCAGATCGTGGTCTGAATCGTGCCGCTGCCGTCACGGAGCAGGATGAACTTGACGCGTCCGCTGTCGCGCTGGTTGACCACCCAGCCGCGCAGTTCCACGCGTTCACCGCTATGAGCCGATGCCTCTGAAATGGAAATCCACTGTGTCATTGGCCCATTATAGGAACCGCGCCGGTTCAAGTCAAGACGGCACGCGCGGCTTTACCAGTCCGGCCGGTAGGTGGTGACGGGAAACATCTCCAGGTGGGGGGCGATCTGTTCGGCGTCCCCGGTAATGACGATCACGTCGCCCAGTACGAGGTCTTGCGCGTGATCCGGCTGCGCGCCGGGCTGGCCGCGCAGCAACCGGTTGACCTGGTCCAGCGATACCTGCTGAAAAATCTGCTCAAAATTACCCTGATCCACTTTGGTGTGACCGGCGTCCACCTGGCACAGGTTTTCCAGCGCTTTCAGGCGCAGGTCGTTGGCGAAGGCGGCGGAATTCACCTTGAAACGGCTGTACAGGTAGTTGACCGCGTAGAGGTATTGCTTGCGGTCCAGGTTCTGCAGCGCCAGCTTGCGCCGTTCGCTGCGGGCCAGCAGGACAAAGCGGTGAATGTGTTCCGTTTCCAGGCGGAACACCGTGTTGCAGACCACGGAAAAGCGTGCGTGGTCCTGGATGTCGGTTTCGATGCGGATGTTGCCCAGACCCGCCAGGGCGGCGCGGTGAAACACGATCCCGAGCGGCATGCCGAAAAGGACTTTTTCCGTCACCAGGGCCGGCATGTGGGCGTCGTGATTGACCGGTGGAATCACTTTGAACCAGAACATGCGCATGGGCTGGTTCTTACCGGTATGAAACAGGATCACGTCGCCGGCGGGAAAATCGCGCGGCTCCTCCACGCTGAGGGCGGTTTCTTCCCGGCGGTAGTTGTTGAAGGCTTTTTCCACCAATCCGAAAGTGATGTAGGGTTTGATGTCTCCCTTGATGATCAGCGTGGCATGGGAAAGGCGGAAATTGCGGCGGAAATAGGTGACCACATGGGCCAGGCGGGCACGGTTCAGCGTGTCGCGGGTAACGAGGCTGGATCCCAGCGGGTGTCCGGGAAACAGGTGCCGGTATGCGAGCTGGTGTACCACCAGGGTTTCCCAGTCCTGGGTGCGGCGCATGCGCGTGCCGAAATACATCGTACTGGACTGGAAGCGATTCTGGCTGAAGTCGGTGAAGGTGAAGAGTTTTTCCACAAACTGGATAAAAGCGTTCAGCCGTTCGGGGACAAAGGTGACGCGGATGCGCGCGTGGTCGCCGCCGTTGATCACGGAAAAATCCCCGCCCAGCCGGCCCAGGACCGTCAGCAGCGAGTTGTGTCCGTCGGCGAGCATGGGATTGAACAGGTTTTCGTAGGTCAGCTGGGATATCCCCGGGTAGGTGCCCTTGAATGGAGTCAACACCACGATTTCCGCCGCGCACAGGCGAGAACCGGGTTGGGGGATGACCTGGAGTGAAAGCCCCTTGGAACTGGTGAAGCGATAGGTTCCATCCTGCGGCTGTGCAGACAACGGCAGGAGGAAACACGCGGCCGCCACCCACGTGGCCAGGAACCACTTGATCGGCACGGCGGTTTTATTTATTAAACACATTTAGAATCACGCGGTTCTCTTTGGAAAGGTACCTGGCGCAGACCTGCTGCAGTTCCTGGATGGTCAACGCGTTCAGTTCTTCCTCCATGGACTTCGGGCGGCCGTTCGGCCCGTACAGGTGGTGCTGCTGGGCCAGCCACAACGCGCGCTGCTCCGGGTCCAGCATGATTTTGCGCAGGTCGATTTCCATCAGCATCCGCGTCTGGCGCAGGTCGGTATTGGACAGATTGCCTTCCGCCAGCGCGTCCAGTAATTGACGCACCAGGTAATCGGCTTTTTCGATCGCCAACCGGCTGGGCGAGGAGATACGGAAAAGGAAAGCGTTGGCTTCAAACTGGTGGGTCTCCTCTTTGGCGATATGGATATTGAGGTGGTTGTCCTGGTTGAGGATGCGGTCCAGGTGGGAATTGCGTGGATCGGAGAGAAAGGCCTGGATGAGTTGAAACGCGGTATGATCCCTGTTGACCAGTCCCGGAGTGCGGAAGCCGTAGATGACCACGTTCGCGTCGCTTTCGGGATCGGTCCAGGTTTCGCGGATGGCTTTTTCCCGCGGCGGAATCGCCTTGGGCGGCGGTGCTTTCAGCGCCTCGCCATTGTCGCGCAAAAGGATGTGTTTGCGGATCAGCGCAATGGCCTCGCGGATTTTCACGCTGCCGCAGATGACCAGGATGATGTTCCGCGGATTGCGGAAAACCCCATAGCGGCTGCGAATCGAGTTGTTTTCCAGGTTGCGCAGTATGTCCAGCGAGCCGAAGACCGGTTCCTGGTAGACGGTGTTTTCAAAGATCCGGCTGCGTACCCATTCCTGGGCGCGGAACATCACGTTTTCCTCTAAAAGGGCGGACAGGCGCTGGTACAGGTTGCGTTTCTGGGAGTTGAGCGATTGGTCGAAAAACAGCAGCGAGGACAGGCGTTCATGCTCCAGCCAGAGCGCGTTGGCAAGGGTATGGTCCGGGATCAACTGCGCGAAATAGGCGTAGTCCATGCCCACCTGGGCGTTGCTTTCGCCGGCGTTCTTGCGGATGAACATCAGGCGCTCGTAATCGTCCAGGTTCTCCGTGCCCAGCATCATCAGGTACTGGTAAAGGAACGAGGCGCCGCGGATGGAGGGCGGGTCGTGGCGCACGCCGTTTTTGTGGTAGGTCAGTACGCAGGTGGCCTGCATACCGGGAAGCGGGGACAGGATGACCGTCATTCCGTTGGCCAGCTGGTAGGTATAGGGATTTCTGGCGTCTGCTTGAGCGGTTGTTGCGATGGACCAGACGATCAGCAATGCCAGGCAGATCCTGTTCACCATCCCATTGTACAGGGGAACCCCCAAGCTGGTCAATCCGGGCATGGGTTATTTCTTCAACCGGATCTTCAGCTTGCCCTCTTCCCGGACCACGCTGATTCTGGCTTCAACCAGGTTGGACGAGATCATCTTCGCTTTCAGTGAATTGATCCATTTTTCCTTGGTTTCCTGTGAGGCCGCCGAATTCAGGCTCATGTTCTGGAAGGTGTTGAATACCTGTTCGAACGATTCTTCGCTGTTGAGACTGACTTCCAATTCCCGGTGATTGCCTGCCGGCGCTTTCGCTTCCTGCCGCGCAGGCGGGTGTTCAAAGTGCTTTTTTTCCGGATGCATGTCCACTTCGAGGTCATGGAGTTGTTTCAGCCAGCGGTTGTTGAAGAGGTTGAAGCGCGCGGCCACGTTCTGGATCAGCAGGTTCAGGCGGGCGGAGCGATGTTCCTCGCTGAGCAGGCGGCGGATCAGCTTTTCCAGGGTTTCGCGTTCCTTTTCCGGCGGCGTGGGGATTTCTCCGGCAAAAAACTGGTTGTAGTGGATTTTCAGGGCTTCGATGCGGTTCTCGATCGCGTGGACATGTTCCTCGAGGGTTTTGAGCCGGGAATCACCCAGCCACTTCGGCTTGCTCGGTTTGCGTTCAGCCATGGATATTCATCGCATAATCAGTATTGCCTTGCGCGCTCCTCGTTGCGCAGGACCCGCAGGACCCCTTCCGCCAGCGCCTGGATCTCGTCTTCGCCGGGATAACAATAGACCGGGGCGAGAAACGCGACCCGCGCCTTGATCATATCGGTGAAATAGTCCTGGTGGGCCATGCCTCCGGTCAGCAATATGGCGTCCAGGTGTCCGGATACCACGGTGGCCAGGGCGCCGATTTCCTTGGCGATCTGGTAGACCAGGGCGTGGACAATCTCCATGGCGGCGGCGTCCCCTTCCTGGTAGCGTTGCGTGACCTGTTTGAAATCACGCGTATTCAAATAGGAATACACGCCGCCGTCTCCGAAGACCAGGCGCGAGAATTCGGCGTACTCCAGGCGGTTGGCCGTGATGTATTCCGCGACCTGGAGGATGGGCAGGCCCCCGGAGCGATCCAGCGAGAACGCGCCTTCCTGGCATGGATCCATGGCATCCACCATCCGGCCCTGGTGATGCACCGAAATGGATACACCGGTTCCCAGGTGAACCACGACCAGGTCGAGGTCCGGGTAGCGGCCGCCGCTTTCGCGCGCGAAACGCTTGGCCACGGCCTTCATGTTCAGCGCGTGGGTGCGCATTTCACGGGTAAAAAGGGCGTGGCCGGATATGCGCGCCAGCGGGTCGAATTCGTCAACCGTGATCGGGTCCACGATGTAGCAGTTGATGTTTCCCCGCTGCGCGATCGAGTAGCCGATCTGCGCGGAGAGGTGGGAGGCGTGGGCGCCCCGCCTGGCCTCGATCAGGTCCTTGATCATGGCTTCGTTGACCAGGTAAGTGCCGCTTTCCATGGGCCTGAGAATGCCTCCGCGGGCCGCGACGGCCGTCAGGTCGGCGGCGCTCAGGTTGCGTGATTTCAGGTAATCCAGCACCATGCTTTCGCGGAACTCCTTTTGATCGTTGATCGAGGAGAAGCGCGCCAGGGCTTCATCGCTGTGGCGGATCACGGTGACGTCTGCGGCCGTGCCGTCGGTGTAGACGCCGACTTTGGTTGAGGTGTTGCCGGTGTTGATGATCAGTATGTTTTCAGCCATTTGTCTGGTCCAGGTACTTTTTGATAACCGGTTCCAGGCGGCTGCGCGCCGCTGCGGAGATATCTTTTGCGCCGGTCATGATGGCGAACTGCAAGGCATGCGCGCAATCGCAGTCATCCGCCTGGTCGCCATGCTCCAGGATCGCCGCCATCAGGTTGATGGAGTTGGCGATGTTTTTCTTCAGGATGCGCACCACCATGTCGGCACTGACCGGGCCCTCTTCTTCATGCCAGCAATCGTAATCCGTGACAAACGCCAGCGGCAGAAAACACAATTCCAGCTCTTTTGCCAGCTTGGCTTCCACCGCCTGGGTCATGCCGATGATATCGAACCCCATTTTGCGGTAGGTTTCGGATTCCGCCCGCGAGGAGAACTGCGGGCCTTCCATGTTGACGTAGGTGCCGCCGGCGTGAACGGTCAGGCCCAGCTTGCGCGCGCTGTCTGCCGCGATCCGGCTCAGGGCGGGACAAACCGGGTCCGCCATGGATACATGGGCCACGATGCCCTTTTCGAAAAAGGTTTTCTCGCGTTTGAACGTCAGGTCGACATATTGGTCGGGAATCACCAGGTCCGAGGGGGCGATCCCCTCTTTGAGCGATCCCACCGCCGTGACCGAGAACACGCGCCGGACTCCCAGTGATTTCAAGGCGAAAAGATTGGCGCGGTAATTCACTTCGGACGGATTGAGGCGATGCCCGCGTCCGTGTCGCGCCAGGAAGGCCACGTTACGGCCCATGAATTCTCCGGTCAGGATTTGATCGGAGGGAGGGCCATAGGGTGTGTCCACATCGATGGTTTGGGGATTGCGCACTTCTTTCAACTGGTAAAATCCGCTGCCGCCGATGATGCCGGTTTCAATTGATGTCATGAGAACTCCATTCGGGGTAAGTTGCTGGTTTACTTCTAGCGGAAACCCGGAAAAATGTCAATCTGCAGAGGGTCCGGGCGCACGGCTGAGCACCAGGTCGGAGTAGTGTCCGTCCACCACGATCACCGGGGAGCCGCCGTCCGTGTTGGCCTGCTGCAGGGTCCTGGTTTTTCTCACCTGCAACGGCAGCGCGGAACGATTGATGATCCTGCCGTAGCGTAACTGCACGTGCAGCAACGGGTCGATACCGGCCGGCAGCGCCAGGCGCATTCCGGCCTGGTTGGCCTTGACGTTCAACGTCTCCGCGATGCGGGTGAACTGCAGGTCCAGGTCGGCGTGGGAAACCATGGCGTCGAGCGCGTTCACGTCCAGTCTCCGCCCCTGCACGGGCTTGTAGCGGTTCTTGACGGCCAGTGTCGCGGCGGTGACATGCGACAGGAAAACCGGGGAATCCGCCATCTGCAGGTTGACGTTGCCCTGGATGTCGTTCAGGTCGACCTGGGCATGGCGGTTGGAAATCGCCACGTCGCCGCGGACCTGCTCCAGGCGCATGCGGCAATGGTGGCCGTCCACGGCGATCGCGCGGCAACGGCGTACTTCAAGGCGCGAGAAAGAGGAGTGGATATCCAGCGTTCCCACGGCTTCGCTGAGTTCGATGCGTCCGTGGGTATGCCGGATCTCTACGGGGGATCCGGTGCCGACGACCTCGAGGTCGCCGCGAGAGAGGTCAATCCGGCAGGGGTTCTGCAGGTGGTCGATCTCGATAATGCCGTATCGCGAATGGATATCCAGGGGATAATCGCGGGGCAGGCGGATATCCAGGCGCACCCGCAGTTGTTTGAAGTCATAGCGTTCCGGGATGTCGGTTTCCACCACCAGGGTGTCGTCGTTGCGCGTACGGATCCGGATCTTGACCTGGCCGGCCATTTTGCGCGCTTTTTCAGGCGAGGCCTGGTAGCACTCCACGGTCGGCAGAATTTCCAGGGCGCCGGTTTCGTTGTTGCGGAACGTCATGTCCCCGGCCCGGTTCATGATGATGACCCGCCCGGAGGGGGAACGGGAAATCGCCGCCATTTCGACGCGCTGGAGCGGCCCCCGGGACAACCGGCGCAGTGTTTCGGCGGCGTGGGTTCCCGCCGGGGCCTTGCCGGAATCGAGCAATTGAAAGATGAGGCCGAACCCGATCAGGGCCAGGACAATCAATATTTCGCTGCGTTTCATTCGCGCTCGATCAGGTGCAGGACAATGTTTTTCAATCCGATGTAGATCAGGATCGTCGGCCAGAAGCGCGCGAAAAGCCGCCACAGGCTGAAATGGATCACGTTCATGTTGTCCAACAGAAACAGGATCCCCAGGGTCAGGAAGAGAATCCCGGTAAAAATCGCATCGATGCGGTTGCCGCTCATTTTTCACCTCCCTTGCGGGCGGACTGCTGCGAAAGCATGATGTGAACGCCCAGCGCGATCAGCAACAGCGGCCACAGGCGCACGATCTGGCTGAAAGCGAGGATATCGAGGTTGTTGAGTTGAAAGAGAATTCCCAGCACCAGGATCAGGATCGATCCGAACAGGGACGGCGTTTCAACCTCGGGCTTTGACTGCGCGCCCTCGAAAGCCCGCGTTGCGCGCCGGCCCCTGGCGGCGTTGAAGCTGTCGACCACCTGGAAAATATAGAAACCGCCGAGCATCAGGCTCATGACAACGATTTCGGGAGCCCGGGCGTTGTATTCACTGACATTGACCAGGGCGATGATCAGCGCGGCCAGAACGATCATGTACACGATTCCCCGTCCGATCAGTCCCAGGTAGAAAAACCCCGACCCGGGAATGAAAAAGGAGAGGATGGCGGCCAGGAGCGGGCTTTTGCCGCGATGGCCGGTATTTTCCCGCTTATCCATTTTTTCCTCCTTCGTGGTCCGCGGCGTCCGGGAAGGCGCGGTCCGCGTCTAACGCCCGGTTGGGCGAGGTAAACAAACCCAGGAAGGGATTGCGGTCCGATTCCGAGATCCGTTCCACGTACGCGAAGGCTTCCACCGCCAGCGTCTCTATTCTGGCCACGGTTCGATGCAGAAAGCGGTTTGCCGGGGGAACGATGCTGGTGAAGTAGAGCAGGTTCAGAAAGAGAACGCCCGCGCCCAGCATGGCTGCGGCCCATTTCAGTATGGTCACGGTACGGCCGCTTACGGCGGGCGTTTCCGGTACGTGGCTTTCCGCAATATTGTAGAGGCGGTTTCTGACAAAGAAAGGCACTTCTTCGCTCAGGTCACCGCACATGAACATGATCCGTTCCATCTGCTCCAGCAATTCGCGGCATCCGGGGCAGGACTGGATGTGTTCGTAAACGGCCTGCGTCTCGGCGGCGCTCAGGTCGTTCTCGATGTAGCGGGAAATCCGTTCTTCCACAAGGTTACAATCCATCTTCGTCTCCTTGTCGGAACAACCGCGCCAGTTTGATCCGCCCGCGGTTGATGCGGGATTTAACCGTTCCCAGCGGCAGGTCGAGGGAGGCGGCGATTTCCTGGTAGGAATGATTCTGGACGTCGCGCATGATCAACAGCACCCGGAGCTCCGGGTCCAGGCGGTTGATGTGGCGACGCAGCTTCTGGACATCGATATGGTCGATCATGTGCTGTTCTTCGTCGCGATCGTCCAGGCGGATTTCTTCGTCCAGTTGCAGCATGTTGCGGTTCTTGCGGTTTTTCCTCCAGAAATCGATGCACTGGTTCCTGGCCATGCGCATGAGCCAGGCGTTGAAATTTCCTTCCGGAGTGAATTTGTGGATGTTGGAGAACAGCTTGATAAAAATGTCCTGGGTGATGTCGGCGGCGTCATCCGCGTTGCCGGCGAAGTTCAGCGCCAGGTTGTAAATGCTTTTGGAATATCGGTCCACGATCATGCTCCATGCCCCTGGATCACCATCCGCGATCTGTTCAATCAGCAGTTTGATGTCCATGATCTCAACGCATCGGAGAAAGAAAAGTTCCGTATTCCATTTTATGTTCTTACTTGCAGAAACATGCCCACGGTCAGGGCCGCGAACAGGATCAGCGGGGCAAAAGCGGAGAGTGCGGGGGAAAGCAGGGCCGCCGTACCCAGGGAGTTGAACATGCCGGTGATGCCCCAGAAAATCATGGAGATGCCCACGGCGATGCCGATCCCGTAAAGCGTTCCCTTGCTGCCCATCATAAAGGAAAAGGGGATGGCGATCAACACCATGATCAGGCTGGACAGGGGGAACGCGTATTTCTGAAACAATTCCGCCACGAATCGCTGGGTGTCCGAGCGATTGTCTTTTAAGTAGCGGATGTAGTTTTTCAGCTCGCGGATATTCATGTGCCGCGTGTAAGCCACTTTCTGGAAAAAGAAATCCCTTCCCTCGGGAACGGGAAGCTCGGTCTTCGTGAACGCGGAAAAGGTGCTGGGGCTGCCGTCCTGGAAGCGGCGCCGGAAACCGTCCTCCAGGCGCAGTTGATTTGTGCCGGTCCAGGCGGCTTTCCGGGCAAACACCCGCTCAAGCATTCTGAAATCGGCGTCCAGTTTCAGCATGTTGAACTGGTGCGCGACCCGGGTGCGCTGGTTCATGTGGTTGTAGAAGTAAAAGGTGTTGTTGCGGCCTTCGATCCAGTTTTTTTCCCGCTCTTTCTGGGTCGGCATGTCCCGCTTGTGGATGATATTCAGGGTTTCTTCCGCCTGTTGATTGGCCCCGGGGGTCACCCGTTCCTGGATGGCAAAGGCCGCCAGGGAAAAAAAGACGCCGATCCAAACGGCCGGCAGCGCCAGGCGATGCAGGCTGGTGCCGCTGATCTGGACGGCCGTGATTTCGTTGTTCTTGCTCATCCAGGAATAGCTGAGCAATACGGCGGTCAATAAAGAGACGGGAATGGTGAAAGCGGACACACTGGGGGCGTTGTAAATGACGTATTTCAACGTGTAATGAAACGGGATGCCGTTGTCGACCACGTCGTCGATGAGCTCAACAATGCCGATGATAAAGAACACCAGCATCAGCGAGACATAGGTCATCAGAAAGGTCAAAAGGATGCGCCTGGATACGTAATGATCGATGCGCTTCAGCAACCTGGGCCTGGCGAAGGGGATTTTCAACACCATCACGGGGGCGGTTTTTTTGCGGGGATTTCCAGCGGCGGATGGTTTGCGGCTGAAAATCCTCGGCAGAGCGCGTTCGCGCGAAGTCAGCCGGAACAGCAGCAGGCCGATGACGACCAGGAAGATGTTGGCCGTCCACATGCCCAGTCCCGGGGGAAGGCTCTCTTTCAGGATCAGGCTGCGGGCCGTGGTGCTGATGGTGTAATAGATGAATATGATCAGCAGCGAAATAATGAATCCACTGATCTTGCCGCCTTTTTGCGTGGACAGCCCCAGCGAGAGGCCCAGCACGCCGAAGATGATGCACGAGAAAGGCAGGGCGAACTTGTTGTGAAATTCCATCCCCAGCAGGATATCGTCGGGTTTTTGCTGCTTGCGCTCCAGCAGTTCCGGAAAAACCAGCTGGTGGCTCTTGCGCGCGAATTTCATCTCAACCCGCGAGGACACATCCTCTTTCAACAGGTTGTAATGGGTCAGCGAATAGGTTTCCTCCGGTTTGTCGCGTTTGAAATTGTGTACCCGGGCATCCCGCAGAAGCAGGAAACTCTTGTCGTCCTGCTGCGAGTGCACGAACCGTCCCGAAGGCGAGAGAATGACGCTGTCGGTGTCTCCGGATTTGAGGGAGTAGAGGAAAACATTTTCCCAGGCTCCCGAAGCGCTGTCGATGTTGGAAAAGTAAAGGGTAATGAAGGGGAATTCACGGTAGAACGTGCGCGGCTTGATGGTGGAAACGGCGCGGGAAACGCTTACCCGCGTGAGCAGTCGATTCAGGCGGAAGTTGGCTTCCGGCGCCAGGAACATGATCAGCAGGGAGCTCAGCAGCCAGGTGCTCAGGCAGAACAGCATGACCGGCCGCAGCAGCCGCCGGTTGTGGATCCCCATGGTTTTCAGGGCGATGGTTTCCGAATCGGAGCTCATGCGGCTGAACCCGGCCAGCACCCCCATCAGCGTGGACATGGGAATGGTGAAAGCCAGCAGGTCGGGCAACAGATACAGGAGAATCGTGAGGATGGTGGCCGTGCTGGCCGCTTTGGCCACCAGGGTGTGGGAGAGGAGCATGATGTTGTTGATCAGCAGCGTGAAGGTGTAAACCGTCAGGCCGATCGCGAACGGCGAGGCGATTTCCTTCAGGATATAGCGATCCAGGGATTTCCACATCGCGCTAATCATAGCATAGTCGCGAATGCCGGGTCTACGCGCCGCAAACGTTTGCCCTCGGCGAGAAACTGTGATACGAACAAGAAGGTGACAGGAGGCCGGGTGTCAGGTACCAGGTGTCAGGTGAAAAATTTTCGCACTTTCAACTTGTTTTACTTCTTTCCTTTTCAACTCTTCAACTCTTCAACTTTGCTCAGGCACCAGGCAATTGGCGATGGGAAAACGAGGAGGCAGGTATCAGGTGGCAGGAGGCCGGGTATCAGGTGACAGGAGACAGGTGGCGATGAGGAACGTGGAGACGGAAAGACAAAAGACACGCGTAGGGGCGAAAAATTTTTCGCCCCTACGGAGATGGAAAACAGTGTTGGGTGTGTTGATGCTGGTCAACCTGCTCCTTGGGCCGGCAACTCAGGCCGCGGAAACCCCGCCGCTGACCCTGGTGATGGCCCACCCCACCCCCGGACAGATCCGCAATATCGTGGCGTTGCGGGCCGCGGGACTGTTGTCCGCGGAGCCGTTCCGCCTGATCGGTGTGTTTCACGAGGACGAGAACACGGATTATGCGCCTTCAAGGAAGCTGGTCGAAACCGAGCGCCTCGACTGGGTCGAGTTCGTGGTGATCCGGGGGCCGGAAAACCGCGACGACGCAGTCGCGGGGGGTGGCTGGGAAACAGATTTTCAGCGTTTGTTCGCACGCTCTCACGGCATCCTGTTTACCGGCGGCAGTGATCTTCTCCCGTCCACTTACGGGCAGTCCCACCTGCTGTTGACCGACGCCGATAATCCCGCCCGCAACCGTTTTGAGCTGTCCTTCATGCGCTATCTGGTGGGGGATCCACGGCGTGAGGACAGGCAGTCCCGGCTGGAGAGCGAAACGGATTTTCCGGTCCTGGCCGTCTGCCTGGGCGCACAGACCCTGAACGTGGCGCTGGGAGGAACGTTGTGGCAGGACATTCCTTTCCAGGTCTACGGCGTGCGTACGGCGGAAGAGGTGCTGGCTCTGGGGCCGGATCGCGTGCATTCTTCCCGCTACCTGGCCATGCTGAATCCGGGCGTGGATGACCTGCTGCCCGCTTTTCATTTCATCCGCTGGCTGGATGAAGGGGATTGGCTGCGGCGCCTGCCCGCTGCGGCCCGGCCGGTGGCGATACTCTCCAATCACCACCAGGCCATCGCCGAAGTGGCCGCTGACCTTGTGGTGGTGGCGCGATCGCTCGATGGGCGCGTGGTGGAAGCCGTGGCTCACCGTCGTTATTCCAACGTGCTCGGAGTGCAATTCCACCCCGAGGTCGCGGCGCTGTATCAGGCGCACCCGCTCTTTCGTCCGGCTCCCGGAGAGGAACCCGGTTTGTCCCTGGCGCAGGTTCTGAGCCGGCGCCCCGGTTCGCGGCGGTTTCACGAACAATTGTGGCGTTGGTTCAGTTCCGCCATGCAGAACACGCGCCGCCGGCGTCTTTCAGACCCGGATCCGGCGATAAAAAACGCTTCGCGGGCGATTCCGAACCGCTTCGGTTTGCTTTTTTCCCGGATCTCTCCTATAATATCCGCTAACATGAGGCAGTTAGATGGCAGAAGAACTGTTGAAGAGCATTACGCAATTGAGCAAGGAGCGCGGGATATCTCCCGACATTTTTTATTCTGCCATTGAAGACGCGCTTTTGACGGTTTCCCGCAAGTACTTTCCCCCGGAACAAGAGGAAAACGTGCGGGTTGAGATCGATCGGGATCGGGGACGCATCGAGGTATACATCACCAAGACCGTCGTCCGCGATGTCGTGGATCCGGCTTTTGAGATTTCCTGGAAAGAAGCCTTGAAGCTGAATTCCCGGGTTCGCGAGGGTGATGAGATCAAGATCTTCCTGCCGGGTGAAACGTTGGGACGGGTTGCGGCTCAGACGGCCAAGCATATTATCATGCACAAGGTGATGAGAGCGGAACAGCAACAGATCTACGACAAGTATCAACCGTTGCAGGGGACGCTGGCTTCCGGAGAAGTGCGCCGGGTGGAAAAAGGCAATATCATCGTAGCCATGGACGTGGGCGAAGCCATCATCCCTCCCAAGGAGTTGTCGCCGAAAGACGCTTTTTCCCGCGGCGACATCATCAAGTTTTTTATTAAACGGGTGTTTTCCGAAGGCAAGGGGCCGTTGATCCTGGGAACCCGCTATCAGAACGATTTTATCGAAGCCCTGGTGCGGCGGGAAGTTCCGGAAGTGGCCGAAGGCATCGTGCAGATCCACTCCGTCTCACGCGAACCCGGGATCAAGACCAAGATCGCCGTGTTTTCCAATGATAAAACCGTGGATCCGGTCGGCGCCATCGTGGGGATGAACGGCAACCGGGTTTTGTCGATTACCAAGGAATTGCGCGGGGAGCGCATTGATGTGATCGCCTGGAGCGAGTCACCCGAGCGCTTCATCGCTTCCGCCCTGACTCCGGCCGATGTGTTGAAAGTGGTGATCCTGGATGAAGAAAACCGCAAGGCGGAAGTCACGGTGACCGACGATTCCTTGTCGGCGGCCATCGGCAAGCGCGGGGTGAATATCCGTCTTGCATCCAAGTTGACTCACTGGAACATCCAGTTGACCAACCGCATGGAAACCCGTTCGGATCTGGTGCAGAAAAAACTCTAGGGGAATTGTATATGCAGAGCATCAAACTACACGAAGCAACGAAACAGTTCAAGATATCGAATAAACTCGCCATGTTCTTTCTTGAGAAAAAGAACCTGGGGGTGAAATCTCATTCCTCCGTCATTTCCATGGAGCAGTTGGAGTTGCTGCGTGAATTCTCCGCGGGCGGCGCGGAGTTTGACGCGGTGCAGAAGGAGTTCAAGGCGGCCGAGAAGGCCCGCAAGAGCCAGCCCGCGGCCGAAGCCGCGCCCGTC
>DBFQ01000043.1 GCA_002294665.1 Candidatus Aminicenantes bacterium UBA876 | reverse complement strand
CACTAGAAAGTCTAAAGTCGAAAGTAAAAGCCATGAAACGCTGTACTGTATTCCCTCCCTCTACTCCCTCAACTCACTCAACTTGTTGTTTCTGTGTATTCCGTGTGTTCCGTGGTTTTTTCTGTATTGCTTTTGCTGTGAATTTTGAACATTGGAATTTGTTTCGGATTTGGAATTTGGGATTTCGGATTTGCATCTTTCTTCCTTCTCCAACTTTCCAACTCTCCAACTTTCCAACTTTCCAACCCTCCAACTCTCCAACTTTCCAACCTTCCAACTCTCCAACTCCGCATTGGCAGGGCGGCACAAAGACGAAATGTAGGACGATAGATACCTCGGGCTTCTGCAAGGCGATGTCCTGCAGACCCGAAATGGATCGTTCCACGGCCCGCTAGAGAAACGTCCTGCGGCGTTCCCTGTTACGCCCGGCTTCTTTTCCACCCTCAACTCCCGCAACTTCTTTTTTTTCCCCCTTCTGGTGTTTGACTCCATTTTTCCGCCCGACTACAATCTCGCGGGGAGTTTCATGAAACCTGCGGGGAAGAGAGCGAAACGGACCGGAAAGCGGGGCCGCTTGCCGCTTGAAATAAAACTGGATAGGGAAACGGGTTTGCAATGAGCGCGATCCGACCGCTGCTGACCGGACTGGGCGCGTACACCAGAGCCGGTCGCTTTGGACGGCGTTACCTGCGAGACTTGCTCCGCCAGAGCAACCGCAATGGAAGCGGCTCTGCAAGCGATTACATGCGCGATCAGCGGCAGTGGAAACTGTTGATGCGCAATTTTTCCCGTTGCGATGGTTGTTTTTCAGCATGGGTCCCGCGGGGGATCACATCCGCAACGGGATCGGATCGATTGCGGATCTACCGGCGCCTGGTTCCCTTCGCCTGGGTCAGCCAGGCCATCCGCGTGCGCATGTTCGCGGCGTTTGGGCTGGAATGTGATCGTGCCGCGGAAGAACGATCCATCCTGCAGTCATTCACCCATCGCGAATGGAACGACCTGGCCGATCAATGGGGCATCTCTCACGCGGATCTGTACGATATTTTCAATCCAGACAAGCCCTTGCGCCCGGAAATGAAGCTCTACCAGTCGCTTTCCCGGCGCCTGATCCGTTCTGTACCCGCAGAAAGCTTTCCCAATTACTACCGCCTGGTGCAAGCATCCCCGCGGGCGGTTTCGCCGCACACGAGCCGCGAAGCCGCGCGCAAGGTCACCTCTGAGAATGCGCTCTTTTCCGTTCGTATCAGTTTTTATATCATGCGTGATCAACTTCCGGACGCGTTTTTGCAGGTGCTTCCAGCTTTCGGTTTCTGGCTGTACTGCCTGGATGAATTCGCGGACCTGGAACGCGACGCCCGCGTGGGCAAAAACACCTATATGTCGACGGTCACCGATCCGGAGAAAGAATTGGAAAACGTTTTCCGGCAAATGGCCGCGGCCCTGGAGGAGGCCGCCCCGCGGCCGCGCGTACTGCTGGATTACCTGGAACTACTGCAGCGTGACGTCGTGCGCTTGAAAAGGCGGGGAGTGGATATTGAGAAACGGTTGCTCCACGCGGATTGACCTGGGAGAAGCTCTTCGGCCGCGTGAGGATACCGCGATCGAGTGGTGGTTCGTCCACGGGTTTTTCCGGACCGCCTCCGGATCCTCGCACGCGTTCATGGCCAGTCTGTTCCGCCATCGCGTGCATCCCGCCCTTGACGGCTCCCGCGGCCACTCGTTGCTGTTGTCCGTGCAGAACCTGGACAAAAAAACCTCCGCCTGCAGCAGCCGGGTCAATCCCGCATTGATCGATTACTTTCTATCCAGCCGCAGAACCGCGGGCAAGGTCAGTGTCGATCAGGGGTATATCGATGTACTGATGGAAGAAATCAGCGCCCGCGGTCCACTGCGTGGAATTGAACGTGACGACGCGCCTGTTGTCATGGCAAGCGATCCGTTCCGACTTGGTTGGCAGGATTTCAGGTTGGAGTTGAAAGCGGCGCGCCTGGAACTGGAATTCACAGAACCGGAGACGTCGCTGCCGATCCGCGTAAACCTGACGCCACTGAGCGGCATGATCACGCTGGACACGGATCGTCCCGCAAAGACTTCCGCCATGGACGTCTTTTACCGCAGTTTCCCCCGCCTGGGACTGGACGGCGAGCGGGGAGGCGAACGCATCCGCGGCCGTGCCTGGCTGGATCACCAATGGGGTGACCACGTGCTGCACCGCACCAATGCTTCGGCGCGGCACACCGTCGGCTGGGACTGGTTCGGCATTCACCTCGACGACGGTTCAAACTGGTTGCTCATGGTGTTGCGCAGCGCCCGCAGCCGCCGGGTGATCGCGCGCTTCCTCTGCGTGCAGGCGGCCGACGGCAAAATGCACCGTTCCGGTTGCCTGCGCATCGAACCGCGGCGTTTCTGGGAAAGTCCGCGCACCCGCATCCGCTATCCCGTATCATGGACGCTCACAGCTCCGGAACTGGAAACCACGCTGGTGTTTTCCCCGTTGCTGGACGACCAGGAAATTCCGGTTTTCGGCGGCATGCGTGCGGTCTGGGAAGGCGCCGGAACGGTCACGGGTATCCGTCGCGGGGAGCCGATCAGCGGACGGGGGCGCGGAGAATTCCAGGGTTACGGGTATATCTTTGACTTCGATCGTTTCTGGAAAACCACCGCCGGCCGTGTCGACAAGCGGGTGCGCGAGTTTTTCCCCGAGAGATTTTCCACCAGCCGCCTGCGTCGCTACTTCGGCTCAGGCGGAAACAAGCGATCGGGCGCAGCCATGACCAAAATGATCGCGGATCCGGTCTGGGACCTGATCGGGCGGGGCGGCAAGCGCTGGCGACCCATTTTTACCATCTGCCTGCTGGATACGCTGGGGGTGGACCCTTCCCCCTTCGAATCCCTGGTGTGTGTGTTCGCTGAACTCACGCACGCGGGATCGTTGATCGTGGACGACATTGAGGACTCATCCCAATTGCGCCGGGGAGAGCCCTGCACGTATCTGCGCCACGGCATCGGACCTTCCGTCAACGCCGCCAACGCGGTTTATTTTCTGGCCACCCTGCCGGTCTTCGACCATCCGCGCCTGACCCCGCGGCAGAAACTGGAAATCCAGCACCTGATCATGACCTATCACGCGCGCGCCCATTTCGGCCAGGCGCAGGATCTGCACTTTTCCGGCAACATGAGCCCGGCAAACCTGAACGGCTGGATCGATGGACCCGTCACTGCACAGATCCTGCAGATGTACCGTGACAAAACCGCGGGGCCGGTCATGGGCCTGGCTGAAACCGCGGCCGTAATCGCCGCATCACCGGCATCGATCCGTGCCGCCTGCCGCGATTTCGCCCTGGGATTGGGCCTGGCGTTCCAGATCATTGATGACGTGCATGACTTCGCGAAAACCCCGAACTGGACGAAAGTGCGTGGAGACGACCTGGCGGAGGGCAAGTTGACCTACGTGATCGCCAAAGCGTTGAAAAAACTGGACGCCAATCCGCGAACACGCCTGGTCGAACTGCTCTGCCGGCCGCGTTCAATGCCCCTGCAAGAGGATGAACGCAGGGAAGGGGTGCAGCTGGTGCGCCGGTCGGGCGCGTTGGGGGAATGCTGTGCCGAAGCGCAACGGATTTATGCGCGCGCCTGGAAACGCTTGTCGCCTCATCTTTCGCCATCGGAGTCCAAGGTCATGCTCGCCACCCTCTGCCGTCGCCTGATCGAGATCAATCCGGGAGTGGAGTAGGCGTCGGGGCGGCCCTTTGTGGTCGTCCAGGGCAAGGGGCGTAGGGCGAAACTCCAGGTACTGCAGGACGGGACAAAGACGAAATGTAGGGCCAAATCGCAGGCTTCTGCAGGGGGAACTCCAACCTTACAGAGCGGTGATGGCGCGAAAGTGCGCGAGCGATGAGGAGAAAAACGGTTCCTTTCGCTTCGCTGAAGGCATTTGTCATTCTACATTCTACTTTCTACAAATTCCGAAATGGCCATTGGCCAGAGGCGATTGGCGATTGGCAAGTGCCAAGAAACAGGCCGGAATAATGCAT
>DBFQ01000023.1 GCA_002294665.1 Candidatus Aminicenantes bacterium UBA876 | reverse complement strand
CCGGTTTTGACTTTTTCATTGCCATGCCTGAGTGACAAGCAGAAACTGTATTCCCTCCCTCAACTCCCTCAACTCCTCTTTTCCGTGTATTCCGTGGTTGCTTCTGTTTTGCTTGGGATTTGGGATTTGGATTGAGCCGACAGGTGGCAGGGAGGCAGGACAAAACTCTGAATAAGGAATAAAGTAGAAGGAATCCGAAAAGCGGTT
Source organism: Candidatus Aminicenantes bacterium UBA876 (assembly GCA_002294665.1). GTDB lineage: Bacteria > Acidobacteriota > Aminicenantia > UBA2199 > UBA2199 > UBA876. The sequence goes on along the minus strand of DBFQ01000023.1, from coordinate 9,053 downwards.
CCTTTCGCTTCGCCGAAGGCATTTGTCATTTGTTTTTGTTTTGAATTTCGCAGATTGGAATTTTGAATTTGTTTCGGATTTTGTGCTTGGGATTTGGGATTTGGATTGAGCCGACAGGTGACAGGGAGGCAGATTTTTTTCTGTTTTCTACGTTCTATCTTCTACCCGCACCAAAATGGCAAAAGGCAGGTGTACGGGCGGGGTTTCCCCCGCCCCTTGCGTCCTACTTTTTTTCCGGGCGGACCTTGCGGTCCGAGAGGATGGGCGTGTAGAGCGTATCAAAGGTCCCGCCCCGGGAAATATGGCCCGCGGCATGTTCGGGATGTTTTTCCAGGTCTATGGGATTGCCTTCCACGTCTACCGGGCGGCCCTGGTTATCCACGGGAGTCAATCCCGTTGGCGTGATTCCCACACCGTCTTCGCCATAAGGGCGGCCGTCGATCACCGCCCCGGCGGGAATCGGTTCACGCCGTGCGTTGAGCACTTCCCCGTCCGAACGGAACGTGAAGGGAATGGCGCCGGGTTTCAGGCCGAACACATGCTTGCCCAGGTTGAAACTCTGGTCCAGTTGAATCCGGCGATAAGCGGCGATGTTGCCCTGAACGGTTTGCATCGCGGGATAGAATATGCTGCCCTTGATGAAATACTCATCCTTTTCGGCGTTGTAGTCCAGGTAGGCCCCTTCGGCGGCAAATCGGCGCATGATCAGCGCCCGTTCACGCAGGATCGGTTCGCGTACGTTGCGGGGCGTGGATTTCAAGGCTTCATCGTCAAAGATCTCACTGAGCGAATGCCGCAGGCTGAGGACAGCCGCCAGGTCATTGGCCTCCGCGTAGCGCAACAATTCGGTCTTGATTTCTGCCGGCATGACGCCGTACAGGTCGGCCCCGACCACCGAGGAGTAGAAATACGCCATTTCCCCCTGCTCCACCTTCGGGTTGATGTAATCATTGAGCCGGGTCCACTCCGGCTCCCGGCTGGAATAGGCGCCGTAATCCATTTCGCCCCATCCCGCATCCCCAGGCAGCTTGCGCTGGAATGACCATACCGCGTCCACGGTGTTGCCGACCGCGGAATGACAACCCAGGCATTGCATCAGCTCCTCGGTGGTCTGGGGGCGCAGATCACCATCCCGGCGTTCGATGAAGCCCGCCAGGATCCAACCCGCTCCGTTGTCGATCCAACCCTTCCATTCCTTGCCCTGAACCGCTTCCGCTTCCTCTTCGGCGGGCGCGATATCCGCCAGCGTCACCGTTTTCCACTTGTACATATAGCGGATCTCTTTCACCCTGCGGGAACGGGTCCCGGGAAATTCAAAACTCTCCCCCGTCTCAGCGGCGACTCCGTCCAGCTGCGAACCGCGTTCACCGTCCGCGTTCAAGTCCACGTAGTGAAGCGGGTGCGCGAACTCGGTACCCACCGGGTAAAAACCCTTGTCCAAGGCAATATTCGCGGCATCGCCATGGTAATGGGTCCGGTCAGTGCCGAGGTTCTTGATCTGGGTTTCCAACAGGTCCAGGTTGCGCACGTACGTTTCCTTGTCGAAACGCCCGTCCTTCTCGCGAAACGGCCTGGGCAGGCGGATATAAATACCGCTGACGGATCCGGTCAGCGGCGTGAAGATGGCGTAAGGGAAAAAATTCACCGCCCGCCAGCCGGTGCATTCGGCTTTCGCGTTCATGACAAAGCCGTCGGCCGACACGAATCCATGGCGGCCGCCGTCGGTCGGATCCGCCTCCTTCCAGGGATAGAGGTCATCGGGGTTCAGTGCGGGCAGCAATTGCAGGTCACTGTCACGATTGGCCGGGTTGTTCCAGCTGTCATCCTGGACCCGGCGCCCGCGCGCATACGCTTCGCGCCAGTTGTCGCGACGCACCCAATCCAGGTTGGCGGCATCACCGGCTTCAGGTACGGGAATACCCTCGGCTTGCAGGCGCGCGACAATTTCCTGGGGGTGGGTGATATTTTTCCAGTTGATCAGGTTCAATTTCGGCGAAGGAAAACTGAACAACACCTGGTCCTCACCGATGGGAAAGTTGTTGCCGTGGCCGATCCGGGTAAGATAATCGGTGTGACAATATTTGCAGGCGTTCTGGGTACCGTAGCCGGTCTCGATCCAGCATTGGGCCGGAATCGCCGGGTCGGGATTGAAGCCGGGTTTGTATTCGGCGCCGGTTTTCTGCGCGAAGCCTTCGGGCGCGATACCGCACTCCATGGCACGCAACGCGATCCACTCCGTTTCCAGGCCGGTGGCTTGGACCAGCGCGGCCACCTCCGGGGTATCTTCCCCGGACATGACCATCTCCTCGCGGCGCGCTTCTTCTTCCACCGAAGGCATGACCAGGAGCAGCAGGGCCACCAGGACCAGCATGATGAAAAACACCAGGATCCAACGCTGTTTTTTCTTCACGGCTACCCTCCTAGAATTTCAATTCCACCCCGGTATTCAGGACATGCAGCGGATCCTTGCCGCTCGTATCCTGGCGGATATAGTTGACCACCCACTCCACGTTTGCTGTGAGCGGAACCATGACGCCCAGGTAAAAGCGGTTGCGATTGATCTTGTCGACCAGGGTGTCGGCAAACGGCTCCGTGGCGATGAAGGGCTTGAGGACGATTTTCCCGAGCTCGGCCCGGGTCACGAAACGCAGGCGCAGGCGGAACCGCAGGTGGTTTTCGGCACGGTCATCGCGGAAACCGCGGATCTCGGTACGGAAGCGCACATCGAAACGCGATTTGCGGGTCAACGGGAGCTTCCAGCCCGCCTCCAGGGTTAAACGGTTTTCCCTCAGGGTGAATGTTCCCTTGTCGGTGGTTTCGCGCTTGAAAAACACGCCGACATAGGTCCGGTTTGACAGGCTGCGCAACACGCCACCCTGCCAATTATGCAGAACGGGATCCGCAAAGGTGATTTCCCGGGTGCGGATCTCGTTGGTGAACTTCAGCGAAACCTTACTGTTGAGCGTCAAGGTCAGGGAGTTGTTGATCCACCCCTGATCTTCCGCAGGCAAAGCGCTCACAGACCAAAAAACCATGATCCCGATAAGCGCCACGCGACTCAGTGTTTTCTTTGGCATTCCGATCTCCTTGCCGTCATGATTTATCATGCGCAAAAACCGCCTCAACCGCATATCGGCGAAATCGCTTTCGCTTTATTTATGGTATCGCTTTAGAAAACGTTCAACTTCGGGGATGCCTCCCTGAAAAACCAGGTAGCCGTTGTAGGGCTCCCGGGGAGTGATTTCATCACTGACCGGCGTCAACATCAGGCGCTTGACTTCGTCCAGGTCTTCGGTCTGCCCCAGCGCCCAGCCCAGCTTGATGTATGCCACTTCGGGCAGCATATTCTCCGCGGGCACCACTCCCTTGCTCATCAGGTCCCGGCCGGTGTCATACACAAACATGTGCACGTATCCCCACAACGTCTGCACGGTCATGTAGACAGCCACCCCTTTCGCGGCCGCCCGTTCAATGGCCGGATACAGGGGCTTGTTAACGTGGCCCAGCCCGGTTCCGGCAATGACGATGCCGCGATAGCCGTTGTCCACCAGCGAATCGATAATATCGGGCTGCATGTTGGGATAGTAGTAGACAATCGACACTTTTTCTTCAAAAAACGGCTTGACGCTGACTTCACGATCACGCCGGCGGGGTTTGCAGTCTTTGCGCATGGGAATGATGCGGTCCTTTTCCACCCGCGCCTTGGGAATATCGCCAATGGTTCGGAATGTGGAACGATAGGACGAATGCATCTTGCGCACGCGGGTCCCCGAGTGCAGCAGGGCGTACTCATCCGAAGTGGGACCGAACATGCATACCATTACTTCGGCGATATCCGCATGCGCGGCCGCGGTTGTGGCGTGAATCAGGTTGAGCGCGGCATCCGAAGAGGGCCGGTCCGACGAACGCTGGGAGCCCACCATGATGATGGGCACCGGCGGATTCTGAACCATGAAGGTCAGGGCCGATGCCGTGTGGTGCATGGTATCGGTTCCGTGGCCGATCACGATACCGTCCACGCCGCGCCGGATCTCTTCGCCGATGGCTTTTGCCAGCGTGATGTACTGGCTGGGCCCCATATTTTCACTGAAAACCGCGAACAGCTTTTCCGTTTCCAGGTTACAGATATCCGCCAGTTCGGGAACGGCCCCATAAAGCTCTCCCGGCGAAAACGCGGGTATCACCGCTCCGGTGCGGTAATCCAGGCGGGAGGCGATGGTTCCGCCGGTACCGAACAACTTGACCCGCGGCTTGTTCGGAGAAAAAGGGAATTCTTTTTCCGGAATCTTGTAATGGGCTTCGCGATAGCCCAGTTCCCTGATTTCCTTGACCGTTTCCACGTTGATGCCGACATTGTAGCCGGTGTCGAGTTTAAGCACCATGTGGCGGTCATCGTCGTTCTCGGATCTGGGCAGCACGATACCGCGGAAATCACCACGGGTGGTTTTGACTTCCGCTTCACTCCAGACGCGGATATTGAATTTCTTCAGCGTTTCCAGGGCGCGCCCGCGGTACCCCTTGAACATGTCACTCATCTCGCCCTCCCGGAACCAGGCGGCTCAATTCCTGCAGGTCCATGTTGCCCAGGGCCAGGGGGCGCAATCGGCCCATGATCCAGCGGTGTCGCGCCCGCGGATCGGGCGAGGTGTTGATCTCTCTGAACTTGGCATCCAGAACCGGTATCAGGTCCAGGATCTTTTCACGGCCATGGCGCTGGAACTCAATCGTATCCAGTACCGACGGCAACTCCATCTGCGGATGACACGTGACCACGGGCAGCATTGCATCCACCAGGCCGGGATCAATGCCTTCCTCTTTGAGAAACGCGTACAGGTCAACCAGCCGGGAAGGATCAAAGCCGCCATGGTCTTTCGGTGCGGGGTCCAGATGGCGCAGCACCTGCGCAAGCGTCCGCGCCACCTTTCGCGGCGGCTGCTCATAAGCCTCCACGATCCGCTCCAGTACCGGGAACAGGTTGCGTCGCAGAATATAGCCGAAGTGGTTGGGGGCCACGCCCCATTCCCGCATGCGCGCCAGGTTGCCGGATACCGATGTGGGCAGAGCGGCGCGAATGCGTTCGATCCGTTCTTGCGGAATCGAGATCGGCGCGGTATCGGTGTCGGGGTACATGCGGTCCGGACCGGGCAGAACCCGTTCAAACCGGGTTGAACCATCGGGAAAGGATTTCCGCGTCTCGTTGGGTACGCCGCTGAATGCCAGTCGGCAGCGCTCCTGAACGGTTTCGACCGCGGTGGAGATATCGTTCGCCGGTCCCCAGACCACGATCTGGGCATCGTCGGGTCCACACTGCATGCGCTCGCGCAATTCCGCCCATTGGGAACGTTTCAGCAGCGAAACGGATTCTTCTGAATGCGCCATGTTGGGTCGTTCCACGCAGGCCACGACCTTGAGGCGATCGGCGATTTCATCGGCAAACACCTGGCCGGGCTGGGTGAAATGCGAGAGCAGGCCGGCGAATCCGGGCAGGTTGAGTGCCACGGCACGCAGGTCACGGGATCCATGGTAAAGTTTGTGCAACGCCTTGCGCGGGATCCACGTCTCCGGCAGGTCCAGCGCGGCCGCCTGCCAGGATTCCGCATCCAGCCCCTGTTCGACAAGCCGCGCACGGATGAGCAAGAGGCTTTTCTGGCGAAAAGCTTCAACGTGGGTCAACTGGGGAATCCAGGCAATGTGCGCGACTCCCTTGATTTCAACACGCGTGCCGCCGCGGATACTGACGTTGACATCCTGACGTGCGGCGCCGATCCCCGTGCGCACATGGCCCGTACTGCGGGTCAGGTACCGCAGGTATTCGGCTGCGTCNNGTGTAAACCCGGTCATGGCCCAGGTCGGAAACCTCGCGGCAGGAGTCCTCTTCCACGCTGATCTGGATGATCCCCACCTCGCGGCCTTTTACGGGGACCCGGCCTTCGATCCCCACGATGGCCGTACGTTGAAACCCGGTGGGGATACTGCCATCCAAATATTGTTTGCGCGTCACGTGGAGTTCACCGACAATACTGGTTTCCAGGAGCAGGGCGACTTCAAGGGCGATATCGAGCGCCTGGTCATTGATGCGGAATGGCGGGGTATCGTCGATGTCATACGTGCAGGCGGTCTCGTTCTGAATATGGTAATAGATGTTCTTGCGCGTCTTGAACTCCATCAGTGCGGTGCCATCGTATTCCCCCAGTTCACTCAGGGTGGGGCGCATGTGGCGCACGAGTTCGGCGTCGAACTCGTCTTCCTTCTGGTAAAGTCCGGCGGGACAGCGGCAGAAAAGCTTCTGCCGCGTCAACAACTGCTGATGGATTTCCAGGCCGCATTTAAAGCCCAATTCGGCATACACGGCATCCGGGGTCCGTCCAAGCGGCCGGTAGCCGACCTGCTTGAGGGTCTTGCGGGTATTCTGATCGGGGCGCGGGTTGTCACTCATGATCGATTCCTGTTCCGGGTCCGCCTCCGCCGGGGCGGGATAGCGAATGGTCCAGTATAAAAGCAGACCCCGGTGAAGTCAAGCGCGATGAAGCGTGCGCTCACGTCCCGGACATGGCGCGCAGACGCGCGATACGGTCTTCCAGCGGTGGATGGGTGGAAAAGAGGCGCGCAAGAAAATCCGCCCGCAAGGGAGACACGATAAACAGGTGCGCCGCCTGGGAGTGGGTTTGCAGGGGCACGCGCCGACTCTCCCGGCCCAGTTTTTCCAGCGCGGAGGCCAGGCCTTCGGGGTTATGCGTCAATTGCGCCGACCCTTCATCCGCGCCGTATTCACGCGAGCGGGAAATCGCCATCTGGATCAGGCTCGCGGCCAACGGGGCCAGCACGGCCATGGCGATCAACCCCAGCATGCCCCCACCGTCATCATCATCCCTGGCACCGCCCAGAAAGCCGAACCAGCGCATCTGGTAGGCCAGCATCATGATCGCGCCGCCCAGGGTGGCGGCAATCGACTGCACCAGGGTATCCCGATGATGGATATGGCTCAGCTCGTGTGCCAGCACACCCTCCAATTCAGGTTCGTTGAGGAGTTGCAGCAGGCCGGATGACACCACCACCACGCCTTTCGAAGGGTCACGGCCCGTGGCAAACGCGTTGGGTGAAGGGTGTTCCATGAGGTAAACCCGGGGGGCGGGGATCCCGGCACGTTGGCTCAGCGTTTCCACCATGGCCTGGATGCGCGGAGCTTCATCCATTCCCAGCGGGCGGGCCTTGTGCATGCGCAGCACGATGCTGTCCGAAAACCACCAGGCGGAAAGATTCATGACCGCTGCCATCACCAGGGCGATCAGCATACCCGCCTTGCCGCCGACCATGCCCCCGATCAACAAAAGCAGGCCGGTCAATCCGCCCAGCAACATCACGGTTTTCATCTGGTTCACCTTGCTCCTCCCCGCCGCCTTCCGGCAGCGCATTGCAGGAATTTAATTATAGAGTCTTCCGGCCTGCCGTGCAAGAACGAGAGGCCGGATGGTTCGCGAATCGCCCCCGCCCCCGCCCAGCCATTTGCGCGGGGATTTTCCGGCTGGTATAATCGCTTTTCCCCGGAACCCAATCATGAAACCGCGACTCCGCATACCCCCGGCCATGTGGGCATTTACCATCTATTTCACCGAAGGATTCCCGTTTACCCTGATCCGTACCGTTTCATCCGTATTCTTTCGTGACATGCGCGTTTCCCTGGAAAATATCGGCCTGACATCGCTCTTCGGACTGCCCTGGATCTTTAAATTCCTCTGGGCCCCCCAGGTGGACGCCGTGGCCACCAAGCGCCGCTGGTTACTTTCCATGCAGGGCATACTGCTGGGCGTAACGATTCTGGCAGCCTTATTCGCCCCGATGCCGTTCGGGGTCCGGGCCGTGGCCGTACTCTTTTTCATCGCCGCTTTCATTGCCGCCACCCATGACATCGCCATTGACGGCTATTACATGGAGGCGTTGGACAAGGACGCCCAGGCCCGTTGGATCGGATACCGGGTCATGGCCTACCGCATCGCCATGATGACGGGCACGGGGGTGGTGGTTACCATCGGAACCACGATCGGCTGGGGAACCGCCTATGCCGCGGCTGCAATCATTTTCGGACTCTTTTTTAGCTTTCACCTGTTTTTCCTGGCCGAAGTGGAGCCCCCGGGACAATCAGCTGCGGCATGGAGCCGGTCCCTCTTGCGTCCCCGCGCCCTGGCGCTGGTGGTGCTGCTGACCGTGGCCGCGCTTGGAATCCGCGCATTTTTTCTCTCAGCAACCTGGGCCGGAATCCAGTCGCGCCATCCCGGGCTTGAACGCGTGTACTTTTCCCACTGGATCGCCATGCTGTTGCTTTTGGCGCTCCTGTTCGTGGGAATTTTCCGCCGCACCCTGAAACGCCGCTTTTTACTGGAAACGGATTCCCCCTTCTCGCGCGCTTTTGTTTCCTTCATGGATCGTGAACGCGTGGGTCGGGTGCTCGGATTCATCATCCTCACGCGCACCGGTGAATGGGCCTTGTCCACCATGGTGGCCCCTTTTGTGGTGGACCTGGGCATCAAGGCCCATTACGGCTGGATCAGCGCCTGGGTGGGTTTGCCCGCCTCCATTGCCGGTGCGCTGCTCGGCGGCTGGGCCATTTCGCGCTACGGCATGCATCGGGTCATCTGGCCTTTCCTGCTGGCGCAGAACCTCACCAACCTGATCTACATGGGCGCCGCCCTGCACCTGACGCCGTTCATCTCCACCGGGGGCATGGAATCGGCCTGGATGGGAACGGGCAACCTGGCTTTCTTTGCCGCCATCCATGGTTTTGACCAGTTTGCCGGCGGCCTGGGCACCGCAGTGCTCATGACCTACCTGATGCGCATCTGCAGTCCGCAGTTCAAAGCGGCGCATTACGCCATCGGTTCAGGGCTGATGAACCTGGGGGGGTTGTTTGCCGGTCTGGCCAGCGGGTTCATCGCGGGCTGGCTGGGATACGCCTGGCTGTTCGGCGTCAGCTTCGCCCTCTCGATTCCCGCCATGCTGTTGATTCCGGGGTTGCCGTATCTGAAGACAGAGTTGAAAAGAAGGTGACAGGTATCAGG
>DBFQ01000002.1 GCA_002294665.1 Candidatus Aminicenantes bacterium UBA876 | reverse complement strand
GCCTGCGGCTGACGATGAGCGGCTCGGAACGTGCGCTGCGGGTCATGGACGTGCAGCCCGGGTCCCCGGCGGAACGGGCCGGCCTGCTGGTTCATGACCGGATCCTCTCCATCAACGGCCGCGAAGTGGCGACCGTTGCCGATGTGTTCCGGGCCATGCGCGAGTCGGCTCCGGGCGACAGTTTGCGAGTGGACGTTCAACGCGACAAGTTGCGCAAGGGGATCCTGCTGACGCTGGAGGAGCGTCCCGACGAGCGCGCTGAGATCGAGCTCTCGGAAACGGAGATCGGCAGGTATGCCCCTGGTGATTTTGACGACACGTTGCCGGCTTTCCGCCGTTTCGTTTTCCAGCATGGAAAGGCCGAAAGCCCGATATCGCAGGAATTCAGGCGTCGCATGCGTGAAATGGCGGTTTCCGTTCATCATCGCAGCCTGGAGCCGATACGGCGAGAATTGCGTCGCCTGTCCTGGAAGGCGGAATTGATGGAAAACGGTGTCGAGCAAGCCACAACCGCCGGCATGGACCAGTTGCGAAATGAGCTCCACAAAATTGAAACGCGCGTCCGTGAAATCCTTGAATCCCGAAAAAAGCAATTGGAAGAGGACCGCCGCGCTTTTGCCCGCGACATGGAAAGCGTGCGCAAACGCCTCGAAGCGCTGAAAAAAACCGCAGGGAAAAAGTAGCGGGAAAGGGGCGCTCCCCCGCGGGCCGCCCCTATCGTCCTGTCACCGGATACCTGTCACCCTCTTTTTACTCCTCCAAGCATTTGACAACCCCCGGGGGTCTGTTACAATCACCGCGGAATGGGGCGCTTACGCGAGTACATATCTTCGCTGTTTCCATTGTTCATTCTATGGGCCTGTCTTTTGTTGCCGGCAGCGGTAGGGGATGAAACCGCCGCGCCCTACCAGTCTCCGTTGAAGCGGCACAACGGTTTCAGCAGTTCGTTCCAGGATTTCCGCTCCAGCCATTTTCACGGCGGTGTGGATTTCCGCACCTTCCAGCGTACGGGCCTGCCGGTGGTTGCAATCACGGACGGCCATGTCGTGACGCTGCGTATGGTGAGGCGCGGCAGCGGCCGGGGGATTTACCTGCGCCATCAAGACGGCAATATCTCGCTGTACTTTCATCTGGAACGTTTCGCTCCCGGTTTGGAAGAGATCCTGAAACAATGGCAGCAACGCAAGCGAACGCGTTACGTGGGCAACATCGACCTCAGCCCGCCAGTTCCAGTGCGCGCGGGCGAATTGCTGGGATATTCCGGAGAAACCGGCAGCGGTTTCCCCCACCTGCACCTGGAAATCCGGGATTCGGCCGGAGCCCGCCTCAACCCGTTTCCCCTGGTGCGGGCGGGATTCAAGGACGACAAGCCTCCCCAAATGCACACGCTGATTCTGCGCACCCGGGCGGACGGAGTGGTGAACGGTGCGATCGGTGAGATCCGCGTGCCGTTGAGGCGGGAACAAGGAGATTTCGTTCCCGCCCATCCGATCATCATCATGGGCGGGGTGGACGCGGTCAGCGGCGGCCGGGACATTTCGGACAGCGGACGCCCGGTGGCACCGGCACGGGTGCGGGCATGGCTGGATGAGCGCAAGGTATTTGAACTGCGGTTTTCGCGTTTCACCTGGGCAGACAACAACCAGTTGGGCTTCGTGTATGACATGCACGATTCCACTGCGGGAAATTTTTTCTTCAACCTTTTCTCCCAGCCCGGGTTCAGCCTGGAACAAACCGGGCTTGGCCTCAGCCGTGCCCTGGCCGAGTGCCGGCCCGGCAGCCACCGGGTCCTGGTGGAGTGGCAGGACCAGTTTGGCAATGCCTGCCTTGGCCGGATCCCCGTTGAAATCCGGCCGCGGCCTGAATTGAGCTTCAGGTTGATCGGAAGAGGTGAAAAACGACTCCTGGTTGAAATTTCGGCGTTGAATGCCCCGGGAGCCGATCGGGTGGACCTGGTGGCGCTGGATGATTCCGGTCTTGAAATCTCTACCCTGCCTTTGAAACCGGTCCAACAACTGCCGTTGCAACTGCAGATCGCTGAGCCTCAAGCTGCGAAGGTCCTGGAGGTACGTTTTCTTTGCGGCAATACCGTCTACGCCGTGCGGCGCATGTCCGTGGCGGCAGCGTCCCCGCCGCTATTGGATGATATCGACCCGGGTGCCTGGATTGCAGGTGATTCCATCCTCATTCACTTACGCGAACCCGCGCTGGGCGAAAAAAGCGTTGCCATGCGTGTAGCCGTAGCGGATTCGAACTGGAAACCTCCTGCAGCAGTGCTGGATGGGCTGGTGTTTACTTTCGCGGGAAGTGAGGTGGACGCCGTTTCATCCGCACCCGATCACCTGTTCTTGCTGCAATGCGCGCGCATGGAAAACGGGTCACCGCGTTCCCTGATTCAGAAAACCCTGCGTGTGATCCGCCTGGTGCCGGGGGAAGAGACTCGTTTTCAATGGAACGATTTTTCCGCCCGCTTCGCGGCCGGCAGCGTACGTGAGCCGCGCTTGCTGCTGGCCGAAAAACGTTTTTTCCCCGCGCCTTTCCCATGCCTGTCTTCCCAGGTGGAGCTGCGACCGGGACATTTCGCTTTCCTGGACCAGGTGGACTACACGATTACGTGCCGGGTTCCCAACCCGCGGCAGGCGGCTCTATTCCGTTGGGACGACATCCGGGGAAAATGGCACTATGTGTCCACCCGCTTCGATCGCCTGAACCATCGCTACACCACCCGCGTACGGGTTTCCGGAACCTATGCCCTGTTACGGGATAACCGGCCCCCGCGCATATCGTTTTCGCGTTCATCCCAATCCAGCCTGCCTCTGATCACCATTACCGATGAAGGAACCGGCCTCGATGACCTTTCGCTGCAGGTGCGCGTGAATCAGCAGGTAATGGATGCGGAATACGATCCCGATCGGCACCGGGTAATCTTTTTCAACCCCCCTCAGCTTCAACCCGGCACGCACCAGATCCGGGTGGAGTGCCGCGACCGGGCATGGAACCATACGGAGCGTATCTGGAGTTGGAAAAACACCGCAGGTGGCGGAAAAAACGGTTGACCCCCGCAGGGACTTCGTTTACCATAGGGCCATGAAAATTGCCAAACTCACAGCCTGTGCACTGGTAGCGGCATTGTGGCTGCAACCGCTGGCCGCAACTGCTGCGCCTGTCAATGACGAGGCCGATCAACAGGAAACAATCGGCGCGACTGATTCAAAAAACGTTTCCCGCGATAAGGATGCGGAAAACAGCGAAACGGATGCCCCGCAAAAACGCCGCTTTTTCCGAGATTTCTGGGAGGACGAAAAACGCTTGTGGTCTTCACCTTTCCGGGCTTCCGGAAAGGACCTGCTGTTGTGGGGAGGGTTGCTGGCGCTGACCGGTGTATTGATTCACAACGACGAAGCCATTTATCAGGATATCAAGGCATTCCAGGACAGGCACGATTGGGTCGACCGGTCGACCCCTTTCTTTTCCGATATGGCTCAGGGTTATCCCTTTGCCCTGGCCGGAGCCATCTGGGTCGGCGGAGCCTTGACCCGTAACGAGCACGCCAAGGAAACCGGGTATCTTGCCCTGCAATCAATGCTGCATTCATTTATCGTGGTCCAGGTAGTGAAACACCTGACCGGCAGATGCCGGCCCTCCGCTTTTGGCGGGGAAGACCGTTGGGCGGGACCGTCCGGCTTTTTTAAACGTTATGAAGCCGGCAAATGGTCGCATTACGATGCCATGTTTTCCGGGCACACCGTCACTTTGTGGTCATTGGCGACGGTATTGGCCCACCAGTACCGTGAAACCGTAGTGATCCCCGTGCTGGCGTATTCTCTGGCAACCCTCGGAGGGATGGCTACGGTTACGGATGACCTGCACTGGCTTTCCGACGTGGTGCTGGGAGCCGCGGTCGGTTATGCCATTTCCCGGTTCGTGATTCACAGGCGCTCCAGGCGTGTCCAGGTGGCGCCGGTGATTCACCACGACGGCGTGGGAATCGGCGTACGCATCATACTCTGATTTTCCGGAGGCAACATGCAGACTCCATTCAGGACCCGGATTGCAGCTGCAACCTGTTTGCTGATCGTTTTATTGGCGGTTGGAGGAATTGCGCAAGAGGAGCCTCGCGAATGGGTGTTCTCTCCCTCTTCCCTGGGCGGTGATTTGCTGTTTTTGTTGCCGGGAGCCGGTTTTTACACGGCCTTTCTGGAAAACTACGCGGCGGATACCACCATGATGGTGGAAGAAAGCAACGGCTTTTCCCTGTTGGACAACCCCCGGGTATACATGAACGGTGAACCCGCGAATCAGGTCCAATGGCGGTATGGCGGCGCCGACACGACGTCGGCGCTGAGTCCCGGCGCTCCCGGGTTCCTGGTGCCCCTGGCCGCGGTAAACGAATACCGCGTCAGCAACGGTTTTCCGGCTGAGCATGATGCGGGATTCGAAACAGATGCCGCTCCCAGCGGTGCGAACGGCAGCCGGCTGAGCTTGTCCGGGGTATTCCCTGATATGGGTGGGCTGGGTCCGGGTGCGGAAACCATGATTCTCAACCATCCCTACAACCGCGCGGATCGGCTCTATGCGACCCGGCGCCGGTTTCACCGCGCCTGGAACGTTTCCGGTCGCTGGCAGAAACAGGTCGGAAAAGGCAAACTTCGAATTTCGCTGAGCGCGCTTGAGCGCGAGCGGGATTTCAATGATTTCAACCAGCGAGACACGATGTTTAACGAGTCCGGTCGGGCCTTGTTGGGATTGGTTCATTACCGCCGCCAGGCGGAAAAAAGTTTCCTGGACCTGTACGCCGGCATCAACCGCTTGAGTCGCTCGGCGCTGGACGCGGAATTGGGACGGCTTCCCCAGGAGGTGGCCGACCTGGAACGAAGCGCGCTGTTGGCGGGTATGCAATGGCAGGGGCGCAATGGTGAAATGCTGCGCGCAAACCTGCTGGTTGAGGATGAATCCCGAGTGCCCGGCGCGACGCATTCCAAGGAAATGATGGATAATGACGGAGACGGGATGTGGCCGGAATGGCAGCGTGGTGACCTGACCGCGGTGACTGCAACGCTCAAGGGAAAGGTGCCGCTGCGGCGGACCCAAGGATCCGCATTGGCTATGGAGGCTGACCTGCACCAGGTCTGGAACGGTGGTGATGAGGTTGCCCCGGCGATGTCGGGCATGGTGTTTGCGGGGCGGCCGTGGTTGGGCATCGACTGGTTGCCGGGAAGCCGTTACAACCATCGTGTCTGGAATCACCGGCTTGGCTTGAATGGTTGGACAAAGCTTTCTCCCGGACTGAAACTCCTCGGTGAAGCGGGGTTTTGCCGGAGCGGCCTTTCCGGGATTTCCACGCAGCGTGATTTTTCCTGGCAGGGAGCTGATTGGGACCTGGGACTGGAGTGGAACCTCAGCCGGCGCAGCCGCCTGAGATTTGCACTTGGCGCTTCTCCCTTGCGCATCACTCCCGATGTCGGCCGGTTCCTGGAGCCGCGGCGGCCCATGGGGATGGTGTACAACTGGGCGGCGGATATCAACGGTGACGGTCTTTTTCAGCCGGGTGAAGCGTCATCTCTGTATGGATTGACCGGAGCCTCAGCCCACATGGCTGATCCCGATCTCCAGGCACCCCGGCGGGAACAAATTTCCCTGGAATTCTCCACACCGATTTCCCCACGCTGGACCCTGGATGTGAGCGGTATGCTCAAGCGTTTCCGCCATCTATTGACAGTGGATTACGCGGCTGAATTCGGTCACTTGCAGATGGTGGACCAACGCCTTGTCTACCTGCTTGACCGGCCGGTCGAAGCCTACACCCTGAACAACTCCACTTTTGAACAGGATCCTTTTTACGCCCAGTTGCGGTTTGCTGTCAGCGGACATGGCCGGAGATGGTTGTTCTCCTTTTCATTTATGGCCCACATGGGCATGGGAAGTGCGCCGTTCGGCAACGGTCCGGTGGCCAATGACCTGGGAACCCTGTCGGAATGGCAGGCGGGGCCGAACGCGCGCCTCAACGCCTTCGGCCGGCTGGACGCCANNCCTTCGGCCGGCTGGACGGCGACCGCGCATTCGTAGCCCGGATCTACAGCGTGTTCGACCTGGCACGCAATCTGTCCCTGGGGGTCAGCCTGAAGTACCGTGATGGGAACCCTTTTGCGTTTATCGACGCGGTTGAAGCCGGAGGTAGGCGGGTTTTGTTATTGCAGACGATCCGCGCCGAAGATCGTTACGGCCGCAAGGGTGGCCCCCGTGAAGACTACCTGTCCGATTGCAGCGTGAAGATCAGTTGGCGTTTGCGTTTGCTCGGGGCGGATGCCTGGTTGAGTGCAGCCGTGTTCAACCTGCTGGATTTCGGCAGCGAATTATCTGAGTACGTGTTTTCCGGGGGTTCGCGGGATGCAATGGAAATGCAGCTCCCACGCAGCCTGAGAATTTCACTGCTCATGTCCTGGTAAAACGGCGACTGTGCTTGCTGCGCCATCTTTGCCTGTGCTATATTGAAGCCATGAAAGCCAGGGCCGTTCAGTTTTCTCCGCGGCTGGGAGATCTCCAGGGCAACCTGGAAGAGCACCGGTTGCGGATCCAGCGGGCTCGCACCGATGGCTGCGACCTGATCGTGTTTCCCGAATTGAGCCTGACCGGATACCAGCTGAAAGATATCGTGTTCGATGTCGCACTGCGCCCGGGAGATGAAACGATTTCCCTCCTGGCCCGCGAAAGTCATGATATCGATATTCTGGTGGGCGCTCCGCTGGAAGAATATCCCGGGATTATTTACAACTGCGCACTGTACTTTTCCCGGGGTAAGCTGCTGCATTGTCACCGTAAGGTCCAATTGCCCAATTTCGGCATGTTCGAAGAGCGCATGCTCTATGCCGCCGGTGGGGAATTCCGCACGTTTCGCGTCAATGAGTTTCGTGTCGGGATCCTGATCTGCCGCGAAATCCTTTTCCCTGCGAACGCCTGGCTTTACTATCTTCAATACGCTGACCTGGTTATCGGTATTTCCAACAGTCCATTTCGCGGCATGGGACGCTCCGGTTTCTCCTCGTTTTCATTGTGGGAAAACATGGGTTATGTGCATTCCGTTTTCTATCATCAAAACTACCTGTTCGTAAACCGCAGCGGATTCGAAGACGGCATCGGTTTCGGCGGGGGCTCATTCTTCGCCCCGGCCGGGAAAGGCATCCAGACGCGTGCACCTTACTTCGATGCGGTGGAAATGGACGTCGAGGTGGACATCCGCGACGTGAGGCGGGCACGTCTCTCCGGTAATTATCGCCGTGATGAACGCCTGGATGTGATCCGCAGCGAATTGGAGCGAATCGACCATGAATGATCTGGACTTTTCCCAGGTAGAAGCGGTTCTGGTGGGTTTTCTGCGGGATTTCGTACACAAGAACGGATTTGAAAACGCCCTGCTGGGTGTTTCGGGCGGCCTGGATTCAGCCGTGGCGCTGAGCCTTACCTGCCGCGCGCTGGGCCCGGAGCATACGCGGGCGTTTTTTCTGCCGTATCGCCTTTCTTCACCCCAAAGCCTTGCACACGCACAGTTGATGTGCAGTGAACTGGGCGTAAGCGGCGAGACGATCGAAATCACCCCCATGGTGGATGCTTATCTGAACGCCTGCCCCAGCGAAAATCCGGTCCAGGTTGGAAATCTCTGCGCCCGCACGCGCATGATGGTGCTGTATGATCAATCCGAGCGCCACCGCGCCCTGGTGATCGGCACATCCAACAAGAGTGAGATCCTGATCGGTTATTCCACCATCTTCGGAGATTCGGCCGCGGCCTGCCTGCCCCTGGGGGATCTATATAAGACTCAGGTGTTCGGACTGGCTGCTCATCTCGGGATTCCCCTGGAAATACGCGAAAAACCGCCTTCCGCGGACCTGTGGGATCAGCAAACCGATGAGGGTGAAATCGGGTTGACCTATCATGAGTTGGACCGGATTCTTTTCTTCCGGGTCGAAGAGCGCCTTCGGGTGGACGAAGTCGCGGCCAAAGGATTCGAGCTTGAGACGGTGCGCAAGGTGGAGCGCATGATGATCCGATCTCAGTTCAAACGCGTCATGCCCCCCGTGGCGAAATTGCAGAACCGGGCGGTGGGGATCGACTTTCGCTACCCGAGGGACTGGCAGCGATAACCGCGCTCATGAGCCTTTACATTGTCCCGGTTCCCATCGGTAATCCCGCCGATATCACCCGACGCGCCATCGAGGTCTTGCAGAGCGTCGACTTTCTCGCAGCTGAAGACACCCGGCGTTCTGCCCGGCTGCTGTCACACCTGGGAATCGAAAAACCGGTTGTGAGTTATTTCAGCCCGCGGGAAAAGGAAAAAGCCGGATCCATCCTCAAGCGTCTGCGACGTGAATCAGGCGCCTTGATATCCGATTCGGGTACACCGGTGATCTCCGATCCCGGTTTTTTCCTGATTCGTGAAGCGATATCCAGGGGAATTTCCGTTGTGGCGCTGCCTGGCCCAACCGCATTCGTACCTGCCTTGTGCGTATCGGGATTGCCGGCGGACCGGTTTCTTTTTGTCGGCTTTCCACCGCGGCGCAAGCACGAATTGGAGCGTCACCTGCGTGCCCTGGCGCAGCTCCCGTTTACCCTGGTGTTTTACGAGTCTCCAAGACGAGTCCTCGCGTTGCTGTCCGCTTTGCGCGACGTGTTCGGTGATCGCCCCTTTGCTCTGGCGCGTGAATTGACCAAGCTGAACGAATCCGTGGTCCGGGGTCGTCTGGAATCCTGCTTCAATGATTTGGCAGTTGAACCGATGCTGGGGGAAATGGTCCTGATCGTGGGCGGGTGCGACCCGAACCAGGCGCAACCGCAGGTTGTCGGAATCCACAACCGGGAAGACCTGCTGCGCCTGTTGGAGGAACGGTTCGGATTGGACCGCAACCATGTGCGTGACGCATGGATGCGCAAGTCTTCTTCCTGAAAAGCGGTGGGGCTTTTCGTTGTCCGCATGCGCCTATGGTGGTATAATACAGCGTCATGGCTGATTACAGGTATATCGCGGTGGACGGATTGGTCCGTTCCGGAAAAACAGAACTGGCCCGGCGTATGGCTGAGGCCATGGACGCGCGTCTGATTCTGGACAGCCAGGAGAATCCCTATCGCGCGCAGTTTTTTTCCGACCTGGGCCGCGGTGAAAATGAAAGTTATTTGAAAACGCAACTGATTTTCCTGCTCAACCGCTACGAGCAGCAGATGCAGATCCGCCAGAAGGGTTTGTTTCAGAAAACCACGATCAGTGACTATATTTTTTTTCGCGACGGTATTTATGCCCACCAGTTGCTGGGAGATGAAGAACTGGATCTTTACAAAAAAATCTTTCACCTCTTCTCAGATCAGGTCTGTCAGCCGGACCTTGTGATTTACCTGCAGATATCTTTTGCGGAAATGATGCGCCGCATCCGCGAAGCCGGCTCCGAACCCGAGAAATCGGTACCTCGTGAATACTGGCGCGAACTTTTTGAAGCCTACAACTACTTCTTTTTCAATTACAAGAACGCGCCGCTGCTGGTTGTGAACATGGAGAAAATGGACATCCGCGATCAAGGCGTGTTGGACGGGCTGATGCGGGAAATCCGCACTCATCGCCTGGGAACCCGGTACTATGCTCCGCTATAGCAGAAAGAAAGCCGCATTCGTCGCGATAATGGGGTTTGGGTTTTTTTGTCCGAACCCGGCCTTGTGAGAAATGGATAGAGCCGAACTGAGTCATGCCGATACAGAGTCGTTCCGATGAAAGTATGGACTGAAATCGCCGCGCTTGACCGGGATCTCTCCGCTCTGGGTGCGATCGGGATCGGTCTGGTGCCGACCATGGGTTATCTGCACCGGGGACACATGAGCCTGGTTGCTGCGGCGATCAAGGAGAATGATGTCAGCGTGGTGTCCATTTTTGTCAACCCGAGCCAGTTCGGCCCCGGCGAGGACCTGGAACGTTATCCCCGTGACCTGGCAAGGGATTGCTCCATGCTGGAAGCCGCCGGAGTCGATTTTGTTTTCGCGCCGGCCGTTCGGGAGATGTATCCGCACGGGTTTGTTACCCGTGTGGAACAGGGCGTCCTGGGAGAACACCTCTGTGGACGCCGGCGCCCCGGTCATTTTTCCGGAGTCTTGACGGTTGTCGCCAAACTTCTGGGAATCTGCCGCCCTGAACGGGTTTATTTCGGCGCCAAGGATGCCCAGCAGGCGATCATGGTATCCCGCATGATCAGAGACCTCAATATGGCCGTGAAGGCAAGGATTCTGCCGATTGTGCGTGATCCGGATGGTCTGGCGCTGTCATCGCGTAATCAATACCTCAGTTCCGCTGAGCGTGAACGCGCGTTGATCCTTCCCGGCGCCCTGCGCGCCGCCAGGCGGATCATCGATGCGGGAGAGCGCNNGCGGCCACGATCGTCTGTGAGATCGCAAGCCGCATCAACGCAATCGCCGGCGTGGAATTGGAATACGTCGAAGTAGTGGGTTTGAATGATCTGCAGCCGCTGGATTTGATCGATCCGCAAAACACTCTTGTGGCGGCTGCGGTGCGTATCGGGAACACACGTTTGATTGACAATTTTATGCTAGGAGAAATATAGATGATGATTCCTTTCCTTGTATCCAAGATTCACCAGGCCACGGTGACTTCCACCAACCTGGAATACATGGGCAGTATTTCAATTGACGAAGAGATCATGGACAGCGCCGGATTGCGCGAGAACCAGAAAGTGGATGTCTACGATATCACCAATGGAAACCGCTTGACCACTTATGTCATCCAGGCGCCGAGGGGCTCAAAGGTGATCGAACTGAACGGGGCCGCGGCACGCCTGATAAACCCGGGTGACCGGGTAATCATTGCCGCATACGCTTTGATCGATGAGCGGGAGCTTGACTCCCGCAATGCGGTCATCCTTTTGATGGAAGCCGACAACCGCATTTCCAGGGTGGTCCACAGCCGGATCTGAATCTCTTGCGAAGAGACCCCACCACAATCCAGAGGAGAACGTTAACAATGAAACGAGTATTGGGAATGGGCAATGCCCTGGTGGACATCCTTGTCCGCATCAATGATGACCGCGAATTGGGAAAACTGAAAAAAGGCACCATGACCCTGGTTGACCACATGCAGATGCACGATGTGATGCTGGCCATCCAAGCGCAGGATGTGCAGCGCTCCGCCGGTGGCTCGGCTGCCAATACCATTAATGGACTGGCCACGCTTGGGCAGTCTGTCGCATTTATCGGCAAGGTTGGAGACGACGAAGCCGGCGCATTTTTCCGCACCGACATGGAAGGTCGCCATGTTCGTACCCATCTATTGCGGGGCAAGGCTCAAACCGGGCGCTGCATGGTCCTGATTTCTCCGGATCACGAGCGTACTTTTGCCACTCACCTGGGATCGGCAGTCGAGCTTGAAGCCGCCGACCTTGCGGAAGAGATGTTCAAAGACTGCGCGGTTTTCCACGTGGAAGGCTACCTGGTGCAGAATCACGCTTTGTTGGAATCCGCATTCCGCCTTGCTCGTGATTGCGGCTGCATGGTGTCGCTGGATCTCGCGTCTCACAATACGGTCAACGATAACCTGGAGTTTCTGAGGCGCATGACCCGTGAATACGTTGATGTGGTATTTGCCAACGAGGATGAAGCCCGCGTGTTCACCGGGGAATCCGATCCCCGCAAAGCCGCTGAAGCCCTGAACCGCAGTGCCGAACTGGCTGTGGTCAAAGTCGGACCCAATGGTTCACTGGTCAGCGATCGCAGCGGCTTGATCCACGTGGATGCCGCTCCCGCCCGGGTTGTGGACACAACCGGTGCCGGCGATCTGTATGCCGCCGGTTTCCTGTACGCGCGCCTCAAGGATCATGATCTGAGAACCTGCGCCTGCATCGGCTCATTGCTGGGCAGCCGGGTAGTTGAGGTTGTGGGTGCCAAGATGGGAACGGAAAAATGGGCGGAGATCCAGAAAGAAGTTGCCGATATCGAGAACGGGCGCACGCCATCATGGATGTGAAGACCAGATTACCGTTGCCTCGGCAACGGTTTTGCGATATAATCCAAGTCCTGTTTGTCCTTGACGGATTTTTTTCGTGGGGCCATAGTTCAATGGGAGAACGCAGCGTTCGCAACGCTGAGATGGCAGTTCGACTCTGCTTGGCTCCACAAGTCAGACCTTTTCAGGCCATGAATCCCGGAGTAGAAGAACAGGCAAGGGGCGGCATACCCTGTAGAAAATGTCGGCGGAGAACGGTTCCAGGTCGCCGGGAACCGTGGTTCCGAAATCCAATCCAATCGGCGACGGAGCGAGTAACAGTATGAATATTTACGTCGGCAACATCGCGTATGAACTGTCCGAAGATGAACTTCGGGATGCTTTTTCCGCTTTTGGAGAAGTCGAATCCGCACGCATTATCACGGACCGCTTCACCGGGCGTTCCAAGGGATTCGGATTCGTTGAAATGGCGGATTCCGAACAGGCCCAGAAAGCCATTGATGAAATGAACGGCCGCGAACTGGGCGGACGCGCCTTGCGTGTCAATGAAGCCCGGCCCCGCCCTGCGGGTGATCGTCCCCGCGGCGGCGGTTTCAACGGCAACCGCGGCGGTTACGACCGTTACTGAAAGCCGCTGAAACCAGGATTTCCGGGACCCCTAGCGGGTCCCTGATTCCACTTTCCGCATTCGTCCGTCCCGTTTGAGGTCGCGGTCTGTGGATTTCTGCAACCCATTCTGGGGTTGATGTATCCACCCACAGTGAATCCGTGCCGACAAATGGCTGGCGGGTTGTTCCTACGGGCGGACGAACCGTCGATCCCGTTTCCGGATCGCTGACTGACAGCTCCGGCCTGCTTTGCCCGAGCGGTCCGGGCGCGAAGCAGTTGCCGTGATCCGGACCTGAACGGCCGGCACGGACGTGTCGGAAGTGTGACAGCGATTCGTTTTTCCGCTACAATACGCTTGAAGTCATTCCAAATGAGGATTGCTTCGGGATAAGGTCAGTCAATGGGCCACCATCTGCATGCGAACCGGGTCGAACACGCGGAGCCGCATTTTCGTGCGGCTTTTCTGTTGAACCTCGCCTTCACCCTGGTGGAGGTGGCGGGCGGCATATTGACGCAAAGCACGGCTATTCTGGCGGACGCGATTCATGACCTCGGCGACAGCTTTTCCCTGGCCGCCGCCTGGGGGATGGAACGACGTTCCCACAGGCCCGGCGACCGGACTTATACGTTCGGATACCAGCGGTTTTCGGTTCTCGGCGGCGTGATCAGCGCCGCGGTGTTATCAGCGGGAGCGGTCCTGGTGCTGACCCGGGCGATTCCGCGCCTGTTTGATCCAGGCACTCCACATGGGCCGGGAATGATCTGGCTGGCTGCAGCCGGAATCATGGTCAATGGTGTCGCCGCCTGGCGCATGCGCCGCGGCCGGGGCATCAACGCCCGACTGGCCGCCTGGCACCTGCTGGAAGATGTGATGGGGTGGGGAGCGGTGCTGGTCGGTGGCGTGGTGATCTCAATCTGGCATACCGCCTGGATTGATCCGCTGCTTTCCATTTTGATTACCCTTTTCATCATGCGCCGGGTGGTGGTGGAATTGCGCCGGGCCATGCGGGTTTTCCTGCAGGCGGCACCGAAAGACATCGATTTGGGAAAATTGAAAGAGTCGTTGCTTTCACTTCCCCAAGTGGCCCAGGTGCACCATCTGCATTTGTGGTCCCTGGACGGCGAGCGCCATGTGTTGACGGCCCACCTCGTGCTTTCGCAGGTTCTCGAACCCCCGGCTCTGCTCGAACTCAAGCATCGGGCACGAATCCTGATCAGCGGTTTCCCCGTGACCCATTCCACGCTGGAGATTGAATACCCGGATGAAACCTGCCGTTCTGAACAAGAGTTGGAAAGTTGAAGAGATGGAGAGAAGGGGGCAGGCTTCTGACCCTTCGGGCTCCGAATAAGGAATAAAAAAGAAAGAATAAAAAAGTGGTTCCTTTCGCTGCGCTCAAGGCATTTGTCATTTGTTTTTGTTTTGAATTTTTGAGATTGGAATTTTGAATTTGTTTGAAATTTTGCGCTTGAGATTTGGGATTTGAATTCTTCTTTCCTCCCTCAACTCTCTCAACTTCCTCAACTTATTTTTTTCAGGTCATTTGAATTTGTCTGGAATTTCGCGTTTCTTGCTTTGAATTCCAGTCACTTCTCCTTTCCTGTCTTTGTGGCACTCCGGTTCCATTCGCACGCTGATACGCCTTGACTTTTGGGCGCTTCGCGGCAATAATGGGACTTGCTGCCGGGGGTAAATTCATGTGCGGTGTGATTGGCGTATTCGACAACGAAGAAGTCGTGGGAAAATTGTACAATGCCATGCTGACCATCCAGCACCGCGGTCAGGATTCGGCGGGAATGCTGACCTATGACGGGCGTTATCATATCAAGAAGGGAAACGGACTGATCCGGGACATCTTCGACGAACGCAATATCCTCCGACTGAGGGGGCATGTCGGCCTTGGTCATACCCGCTATCCCACCGTGGGTGAGGGATCGGTCGAGGATGCTCAACCGTTCTGGATCAACTACCCTTTCGGGATGGCCGCGGCGCATAACGGGAATGTGACCAATTTCGCGGACCTGAAGCGGGAGTTGTTGGAAAAGAATCACATCCTGACAAATTCCAATTGCGACGTGGAAGCCATCCTCAATATCTTTGCCAATTACCTGCAGGGATTCCGCACCCGGCCGATTACCCCGGAAATGATTTTCAATGCCGTGCGCTATGTGTATCGCCGGGTAAAGGGCAGCTATTCCGTGGTGATTCATATCGCCAATATCGGTATGGTCGCTTTCCGTGATCCTTTCGGTCTGCGCCCGTTGCTTTTCGGCACTCAGGTTGAGGGCATGGTTCCGGCCTACGCTTTCGCTTCGGAAAGCGTTTCTCTCCACGCCATGGGCTTTTCCCAGATGCGCGACGTCGAGCCGGGCTCAGCGATCTTTGTCGACCGCGAGCGCCACGTGCATGAATGCCAGATTTCGCGGAAACCCTTCCGTCCCTGCATTTTCGAGTACATCTATTTCGCCCGTCCCGATTCGTATCTCAACGGTATCAATGTGTATACATCCCGCGTGGAATTGGGTCGCAGCCTGGGGCGTAAGATCCGTCGCCTGCAATTGAAGGTAGATGTTGTGGTGCCTGTTCCCGATTCCGCGCGGGCCGCCGCGATTGAAATCGCCAACATATTGCGGGTGAAATACCGTGAAGGACTCGTCAAGAACCGCTATATCGGGCGTACGTTTATCATGCCCGGCGACCCGGTTCGTCAACGTTCCATTCGTCACAAACTCAATCCCATCACCGAAGTGTTCCGTGGTAAGGACATATTGCTGGTGGATGACTCCATCGTGCGCGGAAACACTTCCCGTTCAATCATCCAGATGGTACGCAACGCCGGGGCCCGGACAGTCCATTTCGCTTCCTATTCCGCCCCTTTGACCCACCCCTGTGTATACGGAATCGACATGCAGACGCGCAATGAATTTGTCGCCGCCAATTCCACTCCTGAACAGATCGCGGTTAAAATCAATGCGGATTCCGTGATCTATCAGGATCTGGATGATATGGAGCGTGCGGTCCGGAGGCAGAATCCCAGGATTCGCCATTTCTGCAAGGCGTGTTTCACCGGAAATTACCCGACCGGTGACATCTCGCGCCACATGCTGGATACAATTGAAGCGGAACGTGATGCCCAGCATGCTTTGATTCGGGAAGGATAACCACAGCGAATGACCGACCTTCCATCCCTTTCCGGCCGCCTGAATGAAGTCAGCCTGCCACGGGTACTGCATCAGATGGCCCGCGAATCAATCGACGGCGCTTTGCGTATCGATGCGGATGATGGCGGGGTGACCGTGCATGTCCAGGACGGCCGCGTTTGTCGGGCCTGTCCCCATCCCGAAGCCCTGCCGATTGACAAGTGGCTGGAAAAGAAGGGAATAATCAGCGCCTCAGACGAGTTGACCCGGGCGCGGGAATTAATGAGCGCCGAATCAATCCCGTTCGGCCGGGCCATGCTGAAATTGGAACTATGGGATCCGGAAACGTTCTGGCAATGGGAAAGTGGTTATCAGCTGTATCATATCTACCGCTGCTTTGATTGCGCAACCGGCTCTTACGGGGTAACCACGGGCACCCATACCGCGCCGCCGGGGGTAACGCTCGACCTCTCGCTGCATGCCGTTATCGTTGAAGGTATTCGCGGAATGCAGAACACCGATATTATCCGCCGGGAGTTGGCCGGGGTGAATGCGCTTTTTGTTGAAAAGAAGCGTTTGGAAACCGATCCGGAGCTGAAGCCCCATGAAAATCATGTTCTCCAGCTTCTTTTGCAGCACAACGATATCGAAAGTGTCATTCGACACAGCCTGCTCCCGCTTGCGCATACCCAACGTGTGCTGTTTTTGTTGCTGGCGGCCGAGCGTGTGTCTACGCGACGACCGGAAGAGAAGTCGTTGCCGCAGCGGCCGAGAGTCGCTGCGAGTCCGGGTTCTTTCACTTCATTTGAGGATGCCTTGAACCATTACAACCAGAAGTATGTGATGGTTTTCAGGGTACTTTCCAAGGAGATCGGGCCCATCGCTTTGTCGATTCTGCAAAAGGCGGTTTCGGGAATCTGTGACAACCTCCCGGCCGGCCTGAAGCGGGCCCAATTACGTGAAGGTGGCGGCCTGGAGGAAGAACCGGTGTTAAAGTCGGTCTGGTACCAGGATTTTGAACGCACCATCGGCGAATTTTTGCGCGGCCTGGAAGAAATCCTTTACGCTCAGGTCTACGCTGTGAAGCACCACCTCGGTGTCGAAGTGGAACAACAGATTCTGCAATGGCTGAACCGGAACGGGAATTAGTCCGGCGACGGCAAATAATGATCGCGGCATTTCTGCTGTTTCTCCTCCTGGTGGTTGCCTGGCTGAGATGATGCAGAGCGGAGATTCTTTCCCCGCGGTGGTGGTTCAGATCCTCGGCCCGACCGGAGTCGGCAAAAGTCGCCTGGCGCTCTATCTGGCGCGTGAATTCAACGCCGAAGTGATATCCGCGGATTCCATGCAGGTGTATCGCGACTTCAACATCGGTACGGACAAACTCTCGCTGCCCGAACGTCAGGGCATTCGCCATCATCTCATCGACCTGATCCATGATTGTTCCCAGTTCAATGCGGCCCGCTTCCTGGAAGCCGCTTATGCCGCCGCCGAAGAGATGCGCGGACGCGGGAAAATGCCCCTGGTATGCGGCGGAACCGCCCTGTACCTGCGCACCATGATTCGCGGTATTTTCCCCCAGAGTCAGGGACCGGGGGTGGAACGCCGTGTACTGCGGCGACTGGCGGCGCAACAGGGTCTGAATTGCCTGTGGCACCGCCTGAAAGAGATCGATCCGGAATATGCAGCCGTCGTAAGCCCCATGGACCGGGTACGCCTTGTACGCGCGCTTGAAATCTACTACAGCCATGGAGCTCCTCCCAGCCGCGTGTTTCAACTGACGCGTTCGCCTTTCTGTGCTTATCGCTTTATCCGTATCGGTCTGGCGCTGGAGCGACCCGAATTGTATACGCGTATCGAAGCGCGCGTGGAACGCATGCTGCAACGGGGATTGCTGGATGAAGTGCGTCAGTTGCGGATGCGTTATCCCCGCCATTGTCCGGCTTTCCAGGCATTGGGTTACCGGGAAATCGGCGAATACCTGGACGGGAAAACGGATTGGGACTTGACGGTGGATGCGATTAAACGCCATTCACGCCAGTTCGCCAAGCGCCAGCTTTCATGGTTTCGCCAGGAGAAGGATATCGTCTGGTTTTCACCTGACCGCGAGAAGCAGGTTTCGGACTGGCTGCAGGTTCAACTGGGGTCTGCACATGGCTGAGCGTGTCCTGGTGGCGGGGATGTTCGCCCCGCAGCGTCCCCTCTCGGAGGTTCGCTCGATCCTGGACGAAATGGAAGAATTGGTCCGCAGCGCCGGAGGCGAAGTCATGGGGACCTTGTTCCAGCGACGCCCTGTGGATTCCGGCACCCTGATGGGGAGAGGAAAAGTCAGCGAAATCGCCGAACGTATTCAGAAGGAAGAACTGGACCTGGTGGTTTTTTTCAATTCCCTGTCGCGAATCCAGCAGCGCAACCTGGAAACAACGCTGGGCTGCCGCGTGATTGATCGTACCCGCCTGATTCTGGATGTTTTCGCCACGCGCGCCCGTTCATTGGAAGGCAAACTCCAGGTCGAACTGGCCCAATTGACCTACATGTTGCCCCGACTGACCGGTCGCGGAGTTGAACTTTCCCGCCTGGGCGGCGGAATCGGCACCCGGGGGCCCGGTGAAACCAAGCTGGAAAGCGATCGCCGCCGCATCCGCGACCGCATCGCCGTTATCCGGCGCAGGCTCGACAAAGTGATCCGCGACCGGGATGTTCAACGCCGATCCCGTACCCGGCGGCCGATACCGCTGGTTTCCCTGGTGGGATACACTTCGGCGGGCAAGTCGACCTTGTTCCGCAAGTTGACTGGAGCAGACGTAACGGTTTCGAAACGACTTTTTTCCACCCTGGATCCCTTGTTGAGGCGGGTGGATCTCTCTGATATTCAACCCGGATGCTTTTTCCTGCTTTCCGATACCGTGGGCTTCATTCGCGACATGCCGGCTGAACTGTTCCGCTCGTTTCGCGCCACTCTAGAAGAGGTGACTCACGCGGATTTCCTGCTCAACATCGTAGATGGGGCCGCCCACGATTCCGCTTTTCAACATCGTGAAGTGTTGCGGGTCCTGGATCAGATCGGCATTTCCCGCGATCGGGTGATCAATGTCGTCAACAAGATCGATTTGCTGAGCGAACCCGCCGGGGGGTTCAGCCGTGAAAAGGGATTGCCTGTTTCCGCTCGGACCGGCGAGGGATTGGATCAATTGCGCCGGGCCGTCTTTGATCGCTGGTTTGCGGATATGGAATTGTATACCCTGCGTGTTCCGCGCCGGGTTTTTAACCTGCCGGCGTTGGAAAAGTGGGCATTGGTCATGGAGCATAGAGACCTGGGTGAAAGTGTCGAAGTGACGTTTTTATGCCATCCGCAAAAAATGCTACAATCCAGAACTACCCTGGAAGGAGAATTTTCATGAGATTCTGGGCTCTCTTAGTGGTGTTCGCTTTAATGGCCGGTTGTGTCAGCGCGCCTCGTGTGCGCACCGAAATCAGTATCCCCGGCCTGGAATCAGCGGAGACAGGTGTGGATGATGCGTATGCGGCCGGCTGGCAACGTCTGCAAGCCGGTGAAACCCGCCAGGCCATGGACCTGTTCCGGCGCAGTCGTGCCGATGAGGATCGTTTATATGTGGCTTTCGGTTTTGTGTACCTGATGCGCGGAAAACTGGACCTGGCCAAAAAGAATTTTACGGATGCGTTGGTGTTGAATGCGGAAAGCGTCATGGCTCGCATGGGAATGGCCGCATATCATCGTCAAAAGGGTGAGGTGCGTGAGGCCTTCCGCATCTACTCGCGTCTGCGGAATGAGAATCCCGACAATCCCATGGTGCGGTTGAGACACGAACAGATCCGCGCACAGGAAACAGAGAAATGGCTGAGTCGGGCGGACCGGCTTGAACAGAGTGGGTCAGAGGGAGCCGAATACCGGGAAGCCCTGGAGAACGCCCTGTACTACTCGCCTGACATGGTCACTTTAAAAGAGCGGCTCGCCGCGTACCTGGCCCGAGAAGATGGCGGGGACCAGGCTGCGGAAATCTATCGCGATATCGTGGAGTCCATACCGGGGAACCTGGAAGCCATGGAAAAACTGGGCGGGTTGTATGAAAAGCAGGGCCAATACGATCAGGCCCTGGTGATCTACCGGCAACTTCAGGAAAAGGATCCGGGAAACCTGCGCATTCTGAACCGTATCAATAAGTTGAAAGAGCGGTTCAACGAAACCGACATGCCCGTGCGTTTCAAGAACATTTACTTTAAAACCGATTTGAGCCGCGAGGAACTGGCGGCCCTGTTGGGGCATTATTTCCAAGATCAATTGGTTTTGACGTCGACACCTGAAATCATTACCGATATCCAGCACTCTTTCGCCCGAGAAGAGATTGTAAAATTATGCAGCCTGGGCATCATGGAATTGCGTCCGGATCATACTTTCGGCGTCGGAAACCTGGAGGACCTGAAAGTCTCACGGGCCCGCTTCGCCGTGGTCATGCGCAACCTGGTCCGTTACCTAGAAAGCCTTGGCATCACCCTGGACCTGGCCGTCGCCGAAGATATCCCTGAACCGGGTGACGTACTGCCCGTGCACCGTCAGTATGAGGTGATCCGATTCATGGTTCATTCGCGCCTGATGGAGTTGGATGAAGCGGGGCGTTTCCGGCCGGCTGATTTGATCACCCCGATGGAAGCTTTGCGGGCGATCCTCGCTATCCGCCGGGCGACCGTTCATGCTTTCGAAGCGGAAAGTGAAAAGTAGACGCGGGCTGCCGATCCGCCCGGAAGAACCGTAAAACGCAGCAGGCGAAAAGTGCTTGCCCAACTGGCCTGCCACCCTCAACTGCATCACCTGCTGCAACTGTTTCAGCGGAACGGTGATGGATTAATCGTGAGGATTGTGATGAGGAACTTACAGATCGGTGAGGGTCAGGATAAGTTCCAGTGATGAGGGTGTTCCCGGGATTATGCCTGTTCCTGTTTCCCTCTCTCCCACTTTCCCTCTCTCCAACTTTCCAACTCTCCAACTCTCCAACTTTTCAAGGATGGGGAATAACAGAGCGGGCCCCGGAGGGCCCGCTCTCGCTTATCATTGCGTCAGACGGGGTTAGCCCTGTTGTTGCAGGTCACCCATGGTGAATTTGTCTTTCTTGGAATAGCCCTGGGGAACGGCATAGGCGTCAGCCGTGGGAGCTTTCTCGGCGATTTCAGTCACTTCCATGGTGGTGCGAATGTCCTGCCCCATGACATTTACCGTCGTTTCCATGGCCATCCAATAGCCCTTGACCTTCTGCATCTCCTTCACCGCTTCTTCGGAAAGGCGCATCTGGGCCTTGAGCATTTCAGAGGTCATCTGCTCGGACACTTTCTGCCAGTCGAAGCCGACTTTTTCCGAAGCGAACACTTTCATGTTCATTTTCATCATCATCATGTCCATGGTGACATCGTAGCCTTGACAAGGCAGGCCGGCGACGGTGCGGGTTTCGTTGTTGGGAGTCACTTTCACCGTAATCGAGCCCATCATCGATTTCATCATGCCCGCGACTTCCGGCGGCATGTAATCGGTCATGTCAACCGGGAGCTGCATGGGAATATAGCTCTTGTTCTGGTGGTTGATCATGTACATCATGTTTTCTTCCAGGTTCATGATCACGGACTGATTTTCCATGTGCGAGGCGAAGCGGTTCTTGCCGATCCACTGCTCGGTCACCGTGTCCTTGGCTGGAGTGGTTTGACCCATCATCGTGACTTCATCGGTATGGGTGCTCTGCTTGATGTAAATGTCCGCCTGAGCCAGGCCGGCGGCAAAGGCCAGAATCGTCACGGCCAGTACGAGTTTTTTCATGTCTCCTCCTGTGAGCCATCCCGGGAAGAATTCCCGTGGACCGAGTTAGATGGTACGTCTTTGTGGTTTCCAAGTCAATATCGGATGGCTTGTCCGAGCGGCGGCTTTCCTGAAGAGCGCATTTCTGCTATAATCATTTGCACGCGCCTGTAGCTCAGAGGATAGAGTGTTGGTCTCCGGAACCAAAGGTCGCAGGTTCGACTCCTGCCAGGCGCGCCATATTATTCATTTCCTTGTTCTAGGAATTGGCTTTGCCGGATGCTTGAAAAGATAAGATGGTCCGATAATTCTCTAAGATATGATCAAATCGGCGCAATTGATTCCGGATGAACAGATGAAGCCTTATCCCGCCAGCAGAATGGCAATTATCGTTGCGACTGCGATGATAGCGGTATTTGCATTCTTTTTATTGCGCGCGCACATTGAAACGGGCCGGCAGAGCGGGCCGGTGGAGCTCAATGGTTTCCGTTCCGATTTCTTTGCTCCGCAGCACACAAGCCATCGGAGTCTTTATGCCGACGACTTGGGCCGGGAAAAGCGTTTCCTGGCTTTCGCGCGTTACGTTGATTTGCCGGCCGGGCGTTTTGTAGCTGAATTCCACATGGGGGGGAGTGATGATGGCTCCGTACAATTGGAGATCGCCGCGCAACATGGACGCAGGCTACTGGCACGACGCCGTGTAGTCCCTGCAGGCAAGACAAGATTGGTCTTCAACCTGAACCGACCCATGCAGATTGAACCCCGTGTGCGCTTTCTTTCGGGCAAGCCGATCATCCGGGTCGAGCGGGTGCGCATTGTTCCGCTGAAACTTCACCTTTGCTGGCAACGGATTTTGACATGTACGCTCATTTTCGGCCTATTGACTGTTCTTCTGCTGCTGGCGCTGGACGCGGCTGTGTGTGGTTACCCCAACTGGCAAAGATGGCTGGGGCTGCTACTTTTTTCCGCTGCCTTTTTACTGGTGATTTCCCGTGCCTGGATTTCTGAAGACGCTTTCATCACGTTGCGACATGTGGACAACTTATTGCATGGATATGGACCGGTATATAACCCCGGAGAGCGTGTGGAGGGATATACGCACTTGTTATGGCTGGGAATCGTTTCGTGGTTCCGCGCCACGGGATTAAGTGCCAAAGGTGCGGTCATGCTTCCCTCATTACTGTTGACCCTCTTTACACTGGCGATCGTTCTTCTTCGCAACGGCGGGGTGTTCCGGCGAGATCTGGAAGGATGTCTGTGGATCAATCCCGCTATTCCTCTCTTGCTGGGAACCAGTGGATTTATCGATTTTTCTACCTCCGGCCTGGAAACCCCCCTGTCTTTCAGTCTACTGGCCTTGTATGCCATGCTCCTTAGGCGCAAAGATATTCCGGCTGGTCCCATGGGTTGGTTGTTGGCTCTGCTGGTATTGACCCGACCGGATTTCGTGGTGTTTGCCGGGATCATTTTCCTCCACTTTCTGTTGTCCGCCCGCTACACAGGAGAACGGTTGCGGGTTTTAAGCCGCATGTGGCTGCCCCCGGTGGTATTGTTGGGGATCGTCCAGGTTTGGCGGATGGGATACTATGCCGCCTGGCTTCCCAATCCATTCTATGCAAAGTCGGGAGCGGGATCACACTGGCCCCAGGGAATGGCTTACCTGTGGGACCTTTTAAGCGGCAGTGCAGCCTTTTTAATTGTCGTTTTGGCCGTTGCCGCGACCCTGATTGCGTTGCGGCGCCGGGCAGTCGATCGTGGGGGACGATTCCTGATCGTAATGTCCGCCCTTTTGCACGGGTTTTTCGTCGTCCGTGGCGGTGGCGACTTCATGCATGCCCGTTTTCTTTTGCCGGCTCTTTTCTTGTTGAGCCTGGCATCTGATTTTCCCGTGAACGTGCCACGGGGAATCCACAGCAGAAAAGTGGTTCCGGCGATCGTTCTTGTCATGATTTTGTTGATGGGGTTGGCCCTTCAGATGACTCCCGTGCAGACCCGGGGCAAGTCACTCTATCACTTCGGCATTTCGGATGAACGATTCAGTTACTACGGGAAAAATTTTGCCCCGCTGGAAGACTTGTTCCAGCACCGGTTGTTGTTTATATGGCGTACAATGGGGCAGAATTACGCCAACCTGATGCGGCTGATCGAACGACCTTTCACAGTGGCCTATGCCAATATCGGTTTCCTGGGATATTACGCGGGCCCCCGCGTTCGAGTGCTGGATCGTTTGGGATTGACGGATCCGGTAACCGCGCGTATTCGTCTGCGTAAACGCAGGCGACCGGGCCATGAGAAAAGCGCCCCTCTGGCATACCTGATCAAAAGACAGGTGACTTTTGCTTCCACCCCTTTCTCTCTATGGAACCGGTTGGCCAATACGCCATACGGCATTCTATGGGATCTGTCCCCGGCCATGCTTCACCGATTGGCTCCTGTTTTGCCCGCAGATTTCAAAGCGAACCTGGACCGGGAGATCTCCATCTGGTTACGCAACGCTTCGGAAAAGGAGTTGTCTGCTTGCGGAAATTGGCTGTTTTTTCTTTCGCGGCAATGGGTCCGTTACGCGCCCGGGAAAATACGCGGCGAATTCAATCGCCGATTCGATCAGAATTTCATGTTGCGCCAAAGTCCGGCTGCAAGCTGGCTCCAGGATCATGGTCGGAAGGTCGACAGCCTGCTGCAAAGAATCCAAGGGCCCATGTCTGTACGCCGCTTTCTTTCCAACCTTGGATGGTGCCTGAACCATCCAGCGGGACTCTCCTTCGATCCTCCGCGAGACTAGTATTGTAGATATCCCGCGCTCTGTCAGGCCGGCCTCATTTCCACACCGGCAGACAGCGGAACCGGTATTCTCCCTTGAAATGTACGCCCGTTTCAGGTACAATATAATATGAATCAAGCGATCATATTAGCCATCAACCCCGGTTCCACATCCACGAAACTGGCGGTGTTCAAAGACGATCAGAAACTCTTTGACGCGAGCCTTTCCCATTCAGTCGACGAGTTGGGTCATTTTTCGCGAATTATTGACCAGGAAGAGTTCCGCACGCGGCTGGTGCTGGATTTTTTAGAGCACAACCATTTCGACATGAATACGCTCACCGCTGTGGTCGGCCGGGGAGGTCTTCTTCCTCCCCTGGAGTCGGGCACTTACCGGGTGAACCATGAAATGGTGAAATACCTGCGTGAATCCAACTGGGAACACGCGTCGAACCTCGGCGCTTTGATCGCCATCGCCATCGCCGGTCCCGCCGGTATCCCGGCATTCATCGTGGATCCGGTTGTTGTGGATGAAATGCATGAACTGGCACGAATCACCGGCGTACCGGAAATCAGGCGCGTAAGCATTCTCCATGCCCTCAACCAGAAGGCGGCCGCCCGTGAAGCGGCCCGCATGCTGAAAAAGAATTACAACGCATGCAACCTGGTAGTGGCGCACATGGGCGGCGGAATTTCCATCGGCGCCCATCAACGGGGGCGGATTGTGGATGTGAACAATGCGCTGAACGGCGATGGGCCCTTCAGTCCGGAACGCGCAGGTTCCGTGCCTTCCTGGCCTTTGATTGAATGGGCGCTTTCGGGGGATTTGTCGCGTGACGAACTCAAGAAGCGCATCACCGGGAAAGGCGGTGTTGTGGCTCACCTGGGCACCAATGATATGCGTGAAGTGGAACGCCGCGTGGATCAGGGCGATGAGAAAGCCGAGTTTATCCTCAGGGCCATGGCTTATGGCATTGCCAAGGAGATCGGCGCCATGGCCACGGTCATGAGTGGAAAGGTGGATGCGGTGGTCATGACCGGCGGCATTGCCTACGACAAGCGCTTTGTGGGCTGGATTCGCGAGCGTACGGATTTTCTGGCGCCCGCCATTCTTCTTCCGGGAGAGGATGAATTGCGTTCTCTCGTACTGGGAGGTTTGCGGGTTCTGAATGGTGAGGAAGAGGCCAGGGAATGGTCGCTGAACCATTCGAATCCATTCTGAATCAGGGATTATGAGTTTACCAATCAGGAGATAGCATCATGAAACCCATTCGATCGTTGGCTGACATGGAAGCTTTGGCCAAGGCCAAGGACACTCCCACTGTCGTTGTGGCTTACGCGCAGGAAGAGGATGTATTGAAAGCGGTGGACCGTGCGGTCCGTGAAAATATCGTCAGAGCGGTTCTGGTGGGGGATGAGCCCCTGATCCGCAGCATGTGCGGCGATTTGCGCATCGATGCCGATGCCTTTGAAATCGTGCATGAAACCGATGAAAAAAAGAGCGGACTGGTTTCCGTGCAGTTGATTCTGGACGGCAAGGCCGATTTTCTCATGAAGGGCTTGATTTCAACGCCCTATTTTCTCAAGGCCATTCTTAACAAGGATTTCAACCTGATCCAGAAAGGCGCGATTCTTTCCCACACCACGGTGCTGGAAATGCCGGCTTACGAAAAACTGCTGATCGTGTCGGACGTGGCCATGATTCCCGACCCGGACCTCAGCCAGAAAGTCGCCATGATCAACTACAACGTTAATGTGATCGCGGCCAAGCTGGGAATCGAAAACCCCCGCGTGGCCATGGTGACGGCCAATGAAAAGGTCAGCGAAAAAATGCCCGCTACCATCGATGCCGCTCTCATCGCCAAGATGAACGACCGTGGTCAGATCAAGGGCTGCCGGGTGGACGGCCCCCTGGCCATGGATGTGGCCATCTCACCCCGCGCCTGCAAGATCAAAAACCTGAAGTCCAGCGTGGATGGACAGGCGGATATCCTGATTTTCCCCAATATCGAGACCGGGAATGTATTCTATAAGACCTGCGCTTACTTCGCGAACGCCAAACTGGCCGCCGTGGTTACGGGCGCGCCGTTTCCAGCGGTACTGGTATCACGCGCGGACGACGACGACTCCAAGTATTACTCCATCGTGCTCGCGGCGGCGCTGATTTAGCCCACATTTCTCACAACGATCTGCTGCAATGGCGGATATGGCCGCATTGACGGCGTTATGCCCGGTCATTCTTTTCAGCCATAGCGCTGCTATGCCTTCAAAGAACTCCGGTCAGTTGGCGGCTTCCTTTGTCACGGCGGCGATGGCGTCTACGGCACGGTCCACATCCGCGTCGTTGATATCATTGTGGGTGCAGAAGCGGATGGTGCGATCGCTGAATGGCAGCGCCCATACCTGGTGCTCTTTCAGTCGTTCCAGGAATTCGCCGGCGCTCATGTATTCCAACTCGAGCATGACGAAGTTGGTCTGGACCGTATCCATATCCACCTTGATCCCGGGGATCCCTTCCAAGCCGCGTGCGAGCCTGGCGGCACGCTCATGATCTTCCGCCAGCCGTTCCACCATGGTCTGCAATGCCAGAATCCCGGCCGCAGCCACAATCCCCGCCTGGCGCATGGCGCCGCCCAGGTACTTGCGGACGGATATGGCTTCATGGATCAGGTCCTTGTCCCCGACCAGCATTGAGCCGATGGGGGCGCACAAGCCTTTTGACAGGCAGAACATCATCGTGTCCACATGAACTGCAATTTCCGCCACAGGAACCCCCAGAGCCACGGCCGCATTGAACACCCTTGCGCCATCCAGGTGAACGTGCAGATTGTGCCGCTCCGCCAGTTCCTTTACGCCTTGCATGTATTTCGGGGTCAGAACGGTTCCGCCGTGCAGGTTATGGGTGTTTTCCAGGCAGATGGCGCGGGTGGGCGGGCAATGGACCCGCATGGCGGTATGGATGGACGACTCCAGTCGTTCAAGCGGAATCGCACCATCCACGGAAGGCAGGATACGCGGCAGGCTGCGGGCAAGGCGCGAGACGTTTCCCGCCTCGTAGTTGAAGATATGGCATTTCTCTTCCATGATCACTTCCATACCTTCACCGACGCCCAGGATCAGCGCGATCGTGTTTCCCATCGTGCCCGATGGGACAAATATCGCCGCTTCTTTTCCCGTCATCTCTGCGGATAATTCCTGCAAACGATTAACGGTGGGATCATCGCCGTGGACATCATCTCCCACGGGCGCGTTGGACATGACCCGGCGCATTTCCGGGGTGGGGCGCGTAACCGTATCGGAACGGAAATCGGATATTCCCTGATAGGCCATTTCAATTCTCCCCGGCGTCCGCTGCGGACGCCTCAAGCTTTTCGCGCACGGCACGGATTTTGCCGTCCATGGTGATCTCTTTGTCACGACGGTCGTCTATGGCCAGCTTGGTGGATACGCGTTGCGCTCCGGCAAGAAAAGGGGCCTCGTGCATGCGGCGCACCGCTTCGAGAATGCGCTCCAGTGTACCTTCCAGCACGGTACTCATGGGGCAGAGCCTGTGACTGATATCGGGGAAATCATCAAGGACTTTCTCCACGCCGGCAACCCAGGNNCGGAACATGAAGTATGCCGCGCCGGCCAGGCAGATCCCCGCCCAGAGAAAATCCATTGTCAGCCGGCCCCGCATGTAAACCACATAGAATACCGCGAACACGACCATTGTCAGGATTTCCTGGATGACTTTCAATTGCGGCAGAGAGTAAAAAACGCTGCCGAGGCGGTTGGCCGGAACCTGGAGGCAATACTCAAAAAAAGCGATGCCCCAGCTGACCGCGATCACCATCAGCAGGGGGCGGGAGCGGAGGTCACGAAGATGACCGTACCACGCGTACGTCATGAATACATTGGAAAGGACCAGCAACAGGACAGGTGCAAGACGCATGAGATCTCCCATACGCCGATCGGGGCGT
Organism: Candidatus Aminicenantes bacterium UBA876; assembly: GCA_002294665.1. Classification (GTDB taxonomy): domain Bacteria; phylum Acidobacteriota; class Aminicenantia; order UBA2199; family UBA2199; genus UBA876. The sequence goes on along the minus strand of DBFQ01000002.1, from coordinate 88 downwards.
GAGCAGGAATTTTGATGAAACCATCAGCCGGAAACATGGGAAAATGAGTTTTTTGCAGAGAAGAGAATGGCTCCCCAGCACGGATTTG
>DBFQ01000025.1 GCA_002294665.1 Candidatus Aminicenantes bacterium UBA876 | reverse complement strand
CCCACACAAAATGGAAGAGAACCCCTTTTTTCAACTTCTTGCCTCTTCAACTTTCCAACTCTCCAACTTTTCAATTTTGGTTTTTTGTTTGCCTTTTGTTCGCAGGTGGGACAGGATTTGGCATAGTGGGACGTTATTATCCTGGTGAGTGGAGGCGATCATGTTGAACACGTTCCGCGCAGTTGGTTTTCATTCCCGTTCCCGGGGATCCATTGTTTACCGGGATATCCTCAATGCGGCCACGGATGCGTATGTGCGTAGTCATGGTTATGCGGTTCTCGGCGACCCGGAAACCCCCGCGTTCATGCGGCGGCTTTGCGGCGTCGCGGTGAGATGGCCCCAGGCGCCCCGGCTGGTCCCGGAGACTCCCGGGCCGGTGACGCGCCTGCTGGAAACGTTGTTCTGCTGTGTCCTGGGTGATGATTTCGCGCTGGAGGACAACCCGGGGATTCTGGCCAGCCATTAACCTGAGCGCCTGAATTGACAGCGGTGATGCCATGATGATAACATGGCTGCATTCAATCTTTTCCGGTGGTGAATCCATTGAACAGGGCAATTGCAATCGTGGCATCTACCTTGATCCTCGTGACCTCGGGGTTTTCTTTCAGCAGGAAGCCGGAGGCCGGCAGGTGGGAATCGGGGAACGACTTTCCGGTTTTTCTGCGCTTGTCGCCGGCATTGCGGTTCGAGCCGGAGCTTCGTCGTGCCCGGGTGGACCGTAAGCGAAGCGGGGGCGCCGAAGATGACTCCGGCCGCGATGAGGGCAAGCGTTTTCAACCTTCTCCCAGAGGCTGGCGGGCTTTCATTGAATGCGGCACGATCATGGGAGTGTCCCAGGCCAATTACTGGCGGCGTTATATCGACTGGGTGGAGGATTGGCAGTTCAAATTCAACTGGGATGATCAGACCCGGCGCCTTTTTACAGGTGACGGCTGGCGCTTTGATTCCAATTCCTTTTTTACCAATTGGGGGCATGGCGTGTCCGGGGCGATCTACTACAACACCTTTCGTACGAACTACCATTCCTGGTCCCGCTCTCTCTTATTTGCCTCGCTGGCATCCTTTTACTGGGAATTGCTGGTGGAATGGCGGGAAGTAATTTCCATAAATGACAATATTTTTACCACAATCGGGGGATTTCCGGTCGGTGAAGTGTTGTTTCAGACCGGTTCTTTTCTGCAATCCCGGACGAGTCCGTTCGCCAGAATCTTCGGGGGATTGCTCAACCCGATTCTGGCGTTCAACCGCTGGCTGGATCGCAAGCGGCCGTTTGCGGATCCCGTATTCGCCCAGCATGATTTCCGTTTTTTCGCAGGTCATCGCAGCGGTGAAAACCCCGCGGGAGAGCAGCAGCAGGGTTTCGCGGAATTCGGTTTGAGCGCGGACCTGGTGCGGGTACCCGGTTTCGGCCTGCCGGGGGGATTCAGTCAATGGCGCGCGGATATCCTTTCCAGTTACCTGGATATCCGGCTTTTACTGGGTGCCCACGGCTTGCAGGAGTACGAGATCCTGGCGCGAACCATGCCCTGGGGCTGGGCCTGGCAGGATCTGACTCCAGGCACGGATCATGATGTGTGCGGTCACAGCCTGCTGGCCGGACTGGTTACGGCCTTTGAATTGTATGGCCAGCGTCAGTATTGGGAATATGACCGCAAGGATCCTTTTTTCCGCCCGCCGGATTACGATCAGATTCCCCTGCCCACCCAGTTTTCGGACAAGTACTGCATGATTCACCTGGGCGGTCCTCGAGTTGAATGGCGGTATCACGGCAGGGGATTTCATGTAAAAACCGCCGCGGAAACAACCCTGGATTTCGGCATGATCGGGGCTTATGCGCTCAATGACTACACCAGCCCGCAATTCAACAGCTTGCTCACGGCGGCAGTGGATGGGCCGCTGGCGGGGATGAAATCCACCCTGGCCAATTATGGCTATTATTATGGCCTCGGTTTGACCGCTTCGCTGGAAGTTGTGCTGCGGATGGATCCGGGCGTGGAATGGTCGGCCTGGTTCCGGACCTGGGTGTCGAATTCGATTGAAGGGCTGGATCGCTTTGATGAGGATATCGATGATTCCATGAACATCAGGGACTCGCGATCGCGCCTGGGAACCTCACTGGGATATCGTATCCCGGGCACCCCGATTCAGATGCGCCTGACATATGAACATGTATCCCGGCGGGGACGAATGGCCGGAATTATTTCCCGGGAACGGGATTCCCGCCTCAGCATGCATTTGTGTTTCGGGCTTTAATCCGGGATCTCCTTTTGGCGCCAGGTCACAGATTGGACGGCCTTTTCGAATTTTCTGCGCGCGGCCTCCAGCTGGGGGTCACCGGCGAAGCGGATCATCGCCGGAGCTGCCTCAAAAAAGCCGGTTTTTAATTCATCCAGTCGGCGCAATACCGGTTTGAGCGGCGCCGGCGTCCGGTTGCGGGCAATCGCCTCGATCACTTGCGGCGATCCGGCCTGGATTTGCAGTGCGCTCGGCACGAGCTGCTCCATGGCGGCGCAGAAGCGATCCACTTCAGCGACCACGTCCGCGACGTTGCGCGCCGTGTTAAGACTTTTGGTGGTGTTGCTGATCAATTCCACCTGTTGCTGCATGATTTGCCGGACCTCCGCGTATTCGTTGTCCGAGCAGGCGACCAGGGCAAATACAATTCCCAGACTGGTGGAAATGACGGCAAGGGCATGATTCATGAAAAAAACCTCCACAGGATGAATCCATTCTAAACAGGTGGAAAAGAATGGTCAACTGGTTGAAGTGTCCCCGTTGCCGTATTTTTTATGAATCGACTGAATCAGGGGATAGGCGGCGAAAAAAGCATCCACAACCGCGGGGTCAAACTGGCTTCCCCGCTGACCCTGGATATATTCAATGACATCTTCTTCCTTCCACGAGGGTTTATAACTCCGTTGCGACATCAGCGCGTCATAGACGTCCGCCAGGGCCACAATGCGTCCGAATATGGGGATCGCTTCTCCCCGCAATCCCGGCCCCAGGCGCCGGGGAGGGTGGGCAAGATCGCTGATGGCTCCGGGGTATCCGTTGCCATCCCAGCGCTCGTGATGGGAAATCGCAATCTGTGCGGCCATTTCGTCCCAGTCGGAGGTGATGTCCGTAAACAGGCGCGCCCCATACAGGGTATGCAACTGAATGCGGCGGAATTCCGCGGCGGTCAACCGGCCGCGTTTTTTCAGGATTGAATCACTGATGCCGATTTTTCCGACATCATGCAGCATGGCGGCGATGCGCAGCAGGTCACGGGTGCGTTGGATCTCGTTTTCGTCGATGCCGTGATCCCAGGCCCAGCGGTGGTAAATTTCCACGGAGAACGCGCCCACACGGTTGACATGCGGCGCCGTTTCGGTGGGGTCGCGCAGCTCCGACATCTTGATCATGCGCAGGATGATCTCTCGTGTCAGCAGCGCTTTTTCAATGGCGACCGCCGCCAGGTTGGCAAAATAGGTGACAATCGCTTCGTCGTCGCGGTTGAAAGTCGCGTTGCCGCTTTTCCGGTCCCGGGGATTGATGATCTGCATGATGCCCATGATCCGTTCCCTTGAATTCAGCAGCGGAACCGTGAGCACGGACCGGGTGCGGTAACGGGTCATCTGGTCGAAACTGGGGTTGAAGGTGTAGGGGACTTTGGAAGGCAGATTGTAGACGTCATCGATGATCAGGGGCCGTTGGGTAATGGCTACATGCCCGGCGATGGATTGGTGATCCATAGCCAGTTTTTGATGCTGGTACTGAAACCCCGGAGAATGCCTGGGGCCGGCCAGGCTGTCATTCTGCACATATTCGAAACTCAGGCGGCCGTCGCGAACCAGGTATATGGAACCGGCGTCTGCGGATGTCAGATGGCGCGCCTCCCTGAGCACATGATTCAGCAGCGAATCAAGGTCCCGGTAGCGATTGATGCGTTTGTTGATTTCCGTGATGCGAAGAATACTGTCTCGCTGCAATTGACGCGCCAATCACTTCCTCCCCTGGCTTTATAAACGGATCCGCCGTGGTTGTCAATCCATTGATTGCTTCAGTTCCCGGGAGCCGGTATAATCCCGACTGGATCGCTGTCTGTCGGATTTCCGATCAGGCGTTGGTTTTGTTGAACAGGAGGTGGAATGGAACTGACAACCCGTTGGCTGGACGGCATGGCTTTTGAAACGGATCTGGACGGGCACAAGATCATCGTGGACGCCAACCCCGAGGTGGGGGGGCGCGACCAGGGGCCTTCACCCAAGCCCCTGGTCCTGGTTGCGCTCGCGGGATGCACCGCCATGGACGTGATCTCCATTTTGAAAAAGATGCGCCAGGAAGTGGAGAGTTTTTCCGTGCGTACCCGCGGGGAAACCACGGATGAGCATCCCAAGAGATTCACGGCGATTGAAGTGACGTATGTGTTTGAAGGGGCCGGACTCTGTTCCGACAAGGTGACAAAAGCCGTTTCCCTGTCTGAAGAGCGGTATTGCGGGGTATTCGCCACCCTGCGGCCGGGAGTGGATATCCGGCGCCGCATCATTCTCAACGGGAATGAGCTCGCCTGATCCGCGCAAGGCCGCGGATCTGCTGGAACGGATCCGGTCCCAGGTGGAAACACTGGCGCCGCCGGTGGCTGCCTTTGAGAAAGGAATTCGCGACACACCGTTCCGCGTTCTGATATCGGTCCTGCTCAGCTCCCGCACGCGTGATCCGGTTACGCTTGCCGCTTCCACAAGGCTGTTCTCACTGGCCGCAGACCCGGAAACGATGGCACGCCTGAATCGCGAACAGGTGGAGGGCGCCATTTTTCCGGTGGGATTCTATCGCCGGAAAGCGTTGCGAATCCTGGAAATCAGCCGCAGCCTGACGGGAATGGACGGCCGGGTGCCGGAGGATGTGGACACGCTGATGTCATTGCCCGGGGTGGGACGCAAGACGGCCAACCTGGTCCGCTCGCTTGCTTTCGGTATTCCGGAAGTAGCCGTGGACATTCATGTTTTCCGCATATCCCGGCGCCTGGGGTGGTCCTTGGGAAAAACTCCCGGGGATGTGGAAACGGACCTGAAGCGATTATTCCCGCAGGAATTGTGGAACCGGATCAACCGTGTGCTGGTCGGGTTTGGACAGACCCTCTGCCTTCCCCGCCGGCCCCGTTGCGCGGAGTGTGCCATCCATACCGAATGCGCCTGGTACAAGGCGCTGAAAGAAAGCTCTTCTACGCAAGAATCTTGCTGAAAAGAATGACCAGGATCAGGCACGGGGCTACGTAGCGGATGGCGATTACCCATAAAAAGGCCAGCCGGAAACGTGCGGCGCCCTGGCCAATCTCCAGCAGCGCGTTACCGCTTTTCCATACCCAGCCGACAAAAATGGCGATCAGCAGGGCCCCGATGCTTAGCGCGAGGTTTCCCCATACAAGGTCCCAGAAGCTCAGAAAATCAGTATGAACCAGCGGCAGGCGAGTGAGAAAGCCCACGCTTCCCTGCGACAGCGCCGCGGGGATTCCGAATGCCAGGCAGATGGATCCGGCTATCCAGGCCGCGCGCTTCCGCGACCAGCCGCGTTCATCAATAAAATAGGCCACGGGAACTTCCAGCAGGGAGACCGTTGTGGTCAGTGCGGCGATTGACAGCAGCAGAAAAAAGAGCGGTCCGAAGATCTGGCCCAGCGGGATCTTGGCGAAAATCACGGGCAGGATGTTGAATACCAGGCCGGGCCCTTCGGCCGGATCCATTGCCTGCGAAAATACTGCGGGGAAGATGATGAATCCGGCCATAACGGCGATCATTGTGTCACAAAGGCCGATCCAGCCTGCCGACGCGGGAAGGTTTTCGTTTTTCTTGACGTAGGAACCGTAGGTCATCATGGTGCCGATTCCCAGGCTCAGGCTGAAGAAGGCCTGCCCCATGGCCGCAATGATGACCGATGGCGTGATCAGCGAGAAGTCGGGCTTCAGGTAAAATTCCACTCCTTTCATGGCGCCGTTGAGGGTCAGGGAGCGGATCATCAGCAGCAGGAGTAATCCCAGCAGCACGGGCATCAACAATTTCGACCAGCGTTCGATCCCGGTGGCAATGCCCCGGGAAGTTACGTAGACGGTGAGTGCCAGAAAAACCGCCAACAGGAAAATCTGCAGCGCCGGTGAAGAAGTGAAGGCCTCGAAGGTTTGCCGCGATACGGTTGCCGCGGCGCCGTTCGCAACGGCCAGGCGATGGAACTCGCCACGCAAGGCTTTTACGAAGTAACCCACGGTCCAACCCGCAATGACGGCATAGTAGGAGAGAATCATGAAACCCGCGGTTACGCCGAGATAGCCGACTCCTTTCCACAGCCCTCGAGGAGCGATGGCTTTGAACGCGCCAACCGGGTTCCGGTTGGTGGCGCGTCCCATGGCGGCTTCGGCCAGCAGCACCGGGAGGGCGAGCACGATGATGGCGGCCAGGTAGATCAGCAGGAACGCCGCACCGCCGTTTTTTCCCGCCATGTACGGGAAACGCCAGATATTCCCCAATCCGACTGCTGATCCGGAGGCAGCCAGGATGAATCCGATGCGTGAATTCCAATTACCGCGCTTGGCCATGGCCATTCCCTCCGTTCGAGATGCCCGAAGCGGGCTGGAATCTGGTACTAACACAGGCCGTATGGCTTGTCAAACGGTCTTCGGCGCCGGTTGACCGCTTTCTCTGCTGGTGTATAATGCGGATGGTTTTTCCTGAAGGCTCAAGGAAAACGAGGAGAAAACATGCGTCAGCGGGTTTTTGGCTGGATCTCTTTGCTGCTCATGTCTGGATTTGTATTCGCGGACGCTGTTCCCAGGCAGATACTGCTCTCGCGTATTTTTTATCAGAGCCTGCAGCAATGGCACTACGCCGGGGTGAAGGTCGATGATGACTTTTCCCGCAACGGATTTCAACACTATTTCCGGGCCCTCGATCCCAACAGGCAGTTTTTCACTGCCGGAGACCTGGCGCGTTTCCAGCCGTTCCTGCACCGACTGGATGATCACCTGGCCCAGGGTGACTTCGAGTTGATGTCGCTTGCGGCACAGAAGCTGCGTGAGCGCATTCGCATGATTCATGAGTTCCTGCCGCGACTGGTTCAGGAACCATTCGATTTTTCGCGATCCGAAGAGGTCGAGTTGGATGGAGAAAAGCGTGATTGGGCCTCTGACCGGACGGAATTGCGGGAATACTGGCGGCAACTGCTGAAACACCAGACCCTGATCCGCTTTCTCGGCCGCCCGGAAGAGCGCAAAAAAGACGCCGCCGCGGTCACCGGGCTGCTGGCGGAAACGCAGGCTGAATCGCTCAAAGCTTACATGGATATGCTGGAACGCATGCTCAAGTCCAGTTCCGAAGACGACCTGGCCCGATACCTGAACGCGATTCTGGGAGTCAGTGACCCGCATACGTCCTATTTTCCCCCCAAGGAGCGCGAAGATTTTGAAATCGAGATGACGGGAAAACTGGAAGGGATCGGTGCATTGCTCGGGGAAGCGGAAGGCTATGTGGAGATCGTGAGCCTGGTTCCCGGTGGACCTTCCTGGAGGCAAAAACAACTGGAGCCGCGCGACCGCATCCTCAAGGTGGGGCAGGGCCGCAGCGGGCCGCTGGAAGACATCGTGGGCATGCGCGTGGAAGATGCCGTCAAATTGATCCGCGGCCCCAAAGGCAGCGTGGTGCGCCTGGTGGTGCGCAAAGCGGATGAACGGATCGAAGAAATTGTTATTGAGCGCGATGTAGTGGTGATTGAGGAAACGTTCGCGCGCTCGGCCGTTATCCGCGCTGAAACCGCTGATTCACGCATGGGGTATATCTATCTGCCGCGGTTCTACAATGATTTTCAGGACGAAAGCGGGCGCAATTCCACCCGTGATGTGCGCCGTGAAATAGAGAAGTTAAAGCGCCAGGGAGTTTCCGGCATCCTCCTGGATTTACGCGGCAACACGGGCGGGGCCTTGACCGACGCGGTCCGCATTGCCGGCCTGTTTATCGAGAAGGGGCCGGTGGTCCAGGTCAGAGACCGCATCCGCGGGACCCAGGTGCTGAACGATCCGGATAAAGATATTGTATATACCGGACCGCTGGTCGTGATGATAGACCGGGTCAGCGCGTCCGCCTCGGAAATCGTGGCCGCGGCCATGCAGGATTACAACCGGGCCCTGGTGGTCGGTGGAGCTCACAGCTTCGGTAAAGGTACGGTGCAGCAGATGATCGACCTGGATCGGCTGGTTCCGGAACAGGCGGAGAAGTTGAGCAGTTCCCTGGGGGCGCTGAAATTGACGGTACAGAAATTTTACCGCGTCAATGGTGAATCCAACCAGTTTACGGGAGTCCGGCCCGATATTTATATCCCCAACTCCTGGTCGCACCTGGAGATCGGCGAGCAGTACCTGCCTTTTGCCCTGAATGGCGATCGCGTGAAAGCACTGGAATTTCCCCTGTACGCCGCAATCACGCCCGACCTGCGCGAAGGCTTGCGCGATCGCAGCCGCGAACGCATCGCCGCTGATCCCTACTTTATCGAGCTGGCGGAGTACATCCGCCTGGCACGCGGCAACCGTGAGAATACGCGCGTGACGTTGAACCTGGAGCGGGCCCGGAGCCAGCGTGCGGAATTGCGCCGATGCCTGGAAGAGTTGAGAGAGCGCCGGGAAAAGGGCTCCGGCCTGGTGTTTCCCGAGCAGCTGAATGCCGGCGAGTCCGGAGAAGAGCGCCTGACGCGTGAGTATCGAGACCGGCATCGGGACTGGTTGAAAAACCTTGGACAGGACCACGTGCTCAAGGAGGGCGTGCGCATCCTGGAAGACCTGATCCGGTCTACGGCCCGATAAGCCGGGGCCGCCGCGGATCCGCCGCTTGGCGTTTTTGCGCAACCTTGATATAATCAGAAAACAGCAGTGATTGTCGAAGTTGCAAGCGGTTTTATCGCACAGATCGAGGCGCTTGGCATGAGAGCGGTTGTGCGGCAGAGAACCTGAACGGGTCAGATCATGGACATAGTCATTTTTGGTGCCGGCAAGACGGGCCAGTACCTGGCGCGAACCTGGAGTTCCGAGGGCAATGACATTACCCTGATCGAATCCGATCCGGATCTCTGCGAGCGCCTGCGCGATCAATTGGACGTAATGGTGATCGAGAGCCGCGGAATCAAGCGTGAGGTCTTCAACAGCGAAAGCCTCGGGGATTGTGACCTGTTTATCGCGGTCAGTTCCAACGACGAGATGAATATCCTTTCCGCGTCCGTAGCCAAGAAAATCGGCGCGCACAAAACCGTTGTGCGTGTCCGGGATGATCGCCTCGGATTCATGGATGAGCTGATTGATCTGGATTATTTCGGCATCGACATGATCGTCCATCCCGAAATGGAGTTGTCCCGGGAGATCGAAAACCTGTTGAGTTTTCCTTCGGCCATCGATGTGTACGAATTTTACAACGGCCGGATCATGCTGCTTTCCACCCTGGTCGGTGCAGACTCACCCATCCTGGGAAAATCCCTGGCCGAAATTTCCACGCTGTTTTCCCTGGAGCATGTGCGCATTGTGGTGATCGAACGGGGTCTGGATGCGCATATTCCCCGGGGTGACTTCGTTGTGGAGGAAAACGACAAGTTCTTTGTGGTCAGCGGACGCGATAACCTGGAAGAAGTTTTTGCCATGACCGGATTTCATGGTGGATACAAAGGCCGCAACATCATGATTCACGGCGGCGGCAAGCTGGTGGAAACCATCGCCAGGTACCTCGAAGGACAGGGCGGTTTCAATCTGAAAATCATTACCGAAGATGAAAAGCAGGCGGAGTATTTCTCCGAGACCCTGAACGATTGCCTCGTGGTTCACGGCGAAGGCACGGACCTGAATACCCTGGCGGCCGAGGGCATCATCGACATGGATTTTTTCCTGGCGTTGACCGTCAGCGATGAGATCAACGTGGTCTCTTCCCTGCTGGCCAACCACCTGAGGGTCAAGCGTACCGTAACGCGCATTGAAAAGATCGATTACCTCCCGGTCAGCAAGACAATCGGCCTTTCCCGCTGTGTCAACAGCTCAATCGCCACGGCCAACGCCATCATGCGCTTCATGAAACACGGCAAGGTGTTGTCATCTTCCACTTTGAAAGGCACGAACGTGATTATGGTGACTTTCCAGGTTTCCGAAGATTCCCGCTACCTGGGGATCCCGCTTTCCGAGCTGCAGGCCCAGATCCCTCGAAACGCCATCATCGGTGCTATCTACCGCGACTCCCAGACCATTGTCCCATCCGGGGAGGACAGTATCAAACCCGGTGACGAAATGATCGTCTTCCTGGAGCGGGAAGCTCTGCACCGGGTGGAGAAGATGTTCGGCTGATTCCCACCATGCGCAGGACATTCAATATTTCCACGGTACTGCACCTTCTCGGCTACCTGGTCTTTGTCATCGGTATACTTCATTTGTTTCCGCTGGGCATATCTTTTTTGTACGCCGAGCACCTGACCGAGGGTCTGTTGTTGTCCATGCTCCTGTCACTGGTTTCGGGTTTCCTGGCCATGCGGATTTTTGCCAACGGCAGGGAATTGAGCCTGCGGGACGGGTTCCTGGTGGTCAGCCTGGGGTGGTTCCTGATGGCTTGCTACGGAAGCCTTCCCTACCTGTTCACGGGAGCGATCCCTTCATTTGTCAACGCTTTTTTTGAATCCATGTCGGGATTTACCACCACCGGCGCTTCGATTCTCGCCGACATCGAAGCCATGCCCAAAGCGCTTCTATTCTGGCGCGCCTTGACCCACTGGATCGGCGGCATGGGCATCATCGTGCTTTCGCTGGCGATTCTTCCCCTGTTGGGGGTCGGCGGCATGCAATTGTTCAAAGCGGAAGTGCCCGGGCCTACGGCTGACCGGTTGACGCCGCGGATCAAGGACACGGCCAGAGTGCTGTGGCTGGTTTACGTGGGCATCACGCTTGTCGAGATTGTGCTGCTGACTGTCGGCGGCATGAACCTGTTCGATGCCGTCAGCCATGCCTTCGCAACCATGGCCACCGGCGGTTTCAGTACCCGCAACGCCTCCATCCAGGCATTTCATTCTCCCTACCTCGACGGCGTGATCACACTTTTCATGTTCCTGGCCGGGGTCAACAAGGACACGGCCAGAGTGCTGT
>DBFQ01000005.1 GCA_002294665.1 Candidatus Aminicenantes bacterium UBA876 | reverse complement strand
CGTCCACTCCGGAGGCCATCAGGTTCACGCCCAGCAGAACCGGGATGAGGATTAAAATCAAGCGCTTCATTTTCTTCTCCTGGTGCGCCCGGGATCTATTCCGTGAGACACCGGTTATTAAGACGCGCATTCACCTGCCGGGGTTTCAGGGCTGCGCGNNCCAACTCTCCAACTCTCTAACTTTCCAACTCTCCAACTTTCCAACTCTCCAACTCTCCAACTCTCTAACTTTCCAACTCTCCAACTTTAAATTTACCCCTTCACCTGATTTACCGCGTCGATCAAAGTTCCGTCCACCCACTTGACCACGGCTATGGTTTTCTCCAGCAATTCCGGTTTTGCCGGAGGTCCGCCGCATACGCGTTCCGCTTCTTCTTTCAGCTCCTGGATGGAACGCAGGGGCAATCCCGCGTCACGCACGGCGTCGAGCAGGTCCGTGCGCCTCGGGTTAACGGCAATCCCGCGTTCCGTCACCACGACATCAATCAGCTCTCCAGGTCCGCAGATCGTGGTGACCTTGTCCACCACAACCGGGATACGGTCACGAAAGAGCGGAATGGGCAGAATGACGGTCCGGCCGAACAGGCAATTCTGCCAACCGCCGATACCGTGGAGCAATTTGCCGTCCGAATGGGTCACGACATTGGCATTGAAATCCAGATCGACTTCGGTGGCGCCCAGGATCACGATGTCCAGCATGGAGGCGAAATTGCCTTTACCGTGGTAATTGTAAGAGGTGAAAGGACTCGTATCCTGGTGAGCCGGGTTTTCCCGCATGGAGCGGACGCCTTCCAGGTCGAATGTCTGGCCGTCCAGGAGGAAGTCGACCAGTCCCTCTTCCAGCATCCCCGTCATGTAACGGGTGGAGCCGCCGCGCATGAAACGGGCGTGGATGTTGTGTTCGCGCATGAAATCACGCAGGAAAATAGCAAACGCCAGGCTGGTTCCGCCTGCACCTGCCTGAAAAGAAAAACCGTTTGAGACCAGCCCGGCCGCGGTGACAAACCGCAGTGCCAACTCGGCGATGTAGAGGCGGTCGGGACTGCGGGTAAGCTGGGTGGTCCCGGATACAATCTTTGCCGGATCGCCAATACTGTCGACTTCGACAACGCAATCCACGTCATTGCCCTGGATCTGCCAGGGAATGCAGGGGAATGGTTCCAGGTTGTCGGTGACCACGATCACGTGGTCGGCATAACGGGAATCCGCCAGAGCAAAACCCAGCAGGCCGCAAGCCGCCGGTCCCCGCAAGCCGTTGGCGTTTCCAAACGGGTCGGCCGTCGGCGCGGAAATCACGGCGATGTCGATATGCACTTCTCCATCCTGGATGGCTTGCCAGCGCCCGCCATGGGAGCGCAGTACCGCCGTTCCACGCATCTTCCCCTGTGAACAATAGTCCCCGAGGGGACCGTTCATGCTGCCTTCGATATGATGGATCACCCCCGATTCCAGGTGACGGATATTGGGTGCGTGGACGGGGAAAGAAGCGCTGGGAAACCAGCGGAGATCCTTGACTCCAAGTTCGGCCGCGGCGTCAAAGACCATGTTGGCCACATAATCCCCGTCACGCATGTGGTGGTGGGTGGAAATAGTCATGCCGTCGCGGATACCGCACCGTTCCAAGGCGGTTTTGATGTCGGCCACGCGCTTGTCTCCGGAATCCGGGTAGTCCGCGCAGGTTCGGATGGGAGGAGCCGCCTTCGACCCGCTGGGACGGTATTTCCCCACGCCCGCAAAAGGCACCTGGGGCTGTCCGTTCACTTCCAGGGGGACCGGCCTCCCCGCGGCGTTGATTTCATGGTTGTGTTTTTTCCGGCTCATTGGTCACCTCCAGGCGCTGTCTGGACGTCATCCGCTGCAGAGCGCCAGTTTTGCGGCAGCAACCCTTCTTTTTCCGCGATATCAATCGTCCTCAGGGCGCGTTTGACCACGGGTGGATCGATCATCTTGCTCCCCAGCGAAACCACTCCGCGTCCCTGTTTTTCAGCCGCCTCAAAGGCATTCACGATGCGTTGCGCCTTCTCGATTTCTGCGGGAGCCGGGGCCATGGCTCGATGAATCACCGCGACCTGTCGCGGATGGATGCACCCCTTGCCGTCGAACCCCATGCCGCGGGCTTCCAATACACTTTCACGCAGTCCTTCCATGTCGTCTACATCCGAGAAAACGGTATCGATGGCCTGTACCCCCGCCGCCCGGGCGGCATTGACCAGCATGGAACGCGCAAAAAAGCTTTCACGTCCTTCAGCGGTCCGGCGGGTACCGATATCGGCGGTGTAATCTTCCAATCCGATCGCCAGAGCGGCGATGCGTTCCGACGCGGAAGCGATCAGCGGCGCGTTGATGACTCCCTGAGCACTCTCGATAATGGGCATCAGGAAGATGGGACGTTCCGTGCTCATCTTTTCCCGCGCCAGCACTTCTTCCAGCTTGCGTTCCACTTCGAAAAGCTGAGCCGGGCTTTCCACTTTGGGTACCAGGATCATGTCCACCTGCTGCGGAATCAACATGTCGAGGTCTTCCAGCCCAAGCGGCAATTGGTTGATGCGCACCATGCGCTCAGCGCCCATGAAATCCATGGCGCGCAACGCGTTGCGCACCAGAATGCGCGCGTCCAGTTTGCATTCCGGAGCCACAGAGTCCTCCAGGTCCAGAATCAGGCCGTCCGCTCCATGAATCGCAGCGTTCAGAAAGAGTTTGGGCTGATCTCCCGGAAGATACAGGCGGGACCGCCGGAAACGGTCGCGCCGGCTGGCCGGAGGCGACCCGTTCCAGTCGGGCAGGTATTGCCTTCCTCCGTCAAGCCCCAGCCTGCGTACCGTAGTCTCCACCCGGGCCATGATCACAAAGGGTACCGCGCCGGAATCCTCAACTTCAAACCGGGCGTGCTCGATCTGAAAAAACCGCGCCATATCCTGAATCAAAGCACGGATGGAACCCCCGTACAGCACATCTACCTTGGATTGCAGGTCGATCCGGACACCGCCGGATGATTCGGAGATCAGGTTTACCCAGCAATCGGAGCGAACACTTTTTCCCCGCTGACCCGCTGCTGCGGATTTCGCTTGCATTCATCGCCTCCTCTATGAGAAATCGCCCGTTGGCGGCAGCGGAGAACGTCGCCGCAGCTATCGGCCGATACGTACATCGATGTTCACGCCCTCAATCTTCTGGCTGATATAGAAAGACTTGATGAATTTCAGCTTGGAACTGCGTGAACGGGCAAAAATCTCCACGTAGGCCCGCCGCCAATCGGTGCGGTTGCGTTCAAACGCCTCCGCGGAAGTGGCACGATAACCGAATGCGCTGGTCAACGTGATCGGATCGCTTTCCCCTCCGGGAGGCAAGGGATTCTGCAGAAACATGCCGTACCCCTCTCCCATTGTCTTGCCCGTATCCATGAAGCTGAATACCCCTAACAGAAATAGCGGCCCCAGGTCCCGTTGGCCGCGGTTGCGCACGCGGAACGATATGCGTGGAACCACGATCACGCCCTTGAAATCCTCATTGTCGACTTTTTCTTTCACCATCCAGGTTGAAGAAATGGCAAAAAAATCCACAGCGGCCTGGATCTCTTCTCCGCTAAATGAAGCCTTGACGACACGCTGGTTGTAGATCCAGTAGAGAACACCGAAAACAACCAGCATCACAAGCGTGATCCACAATTTCGGACCTCTCCAGCGTCGACGCAGCCATGGTTCCAGATCGGGTTGATCAAAAGGGGAAGTGTCGCTTTCCATGAGAATCTCCAGGCCGCATTGTCGCCCAATCCCGCATTGCTGTCAAGAAAGGCGGCCACCTATCGGGGAAACCAGTGCCATGCAAATGCGGGCAGATCCACGAAGCGCCGGGAGTCCGCAACCGGCGCAAACTCAACCCCGGGTTTACAAAAAAAGCGCCGCCTGATACAATCACTCTATTGCCATGAACCATCCGCATACAGAGACCCGCGTATGAACCTTTTGCTTTTAATCGTGCTGTTCGTTCTGACCGTGTTGTTCCATATGCTTCAGGCCGGCTTCCGCAGTTTCTCACGCATCGCCCTGACCGGCTATCTCGAAGACATCAAGCGCGCCGCGAAAGACGGCCCGGACCTGGTGGCGCATTACCATTCGGTTTCGTTCACCCTGATCAGTTTTTCCATCTGCCTGCAACTGGGCTTGTTCGCGGCGCTTCAGGAAGCCACCCGCGCCTTCATTCCCGACCCGTTGCTGCGGGCGCTGACCCTGATCCTGGCGTTTGTGCTTTTCTTTCAATTGGGGCTCTCCACCTTTACGCATTATTACAGGGAAAAGCTGCTCAGGCGCCTGCTCTTTCTGATTCCCGTGGCCTGGACCCTCTTCTATTTTCCCAACCGGATATTCCGCCATTTCCTGCACCGCCGTCGCGAACGGCACAACGATGACGATGACGATCCCAGCGACAAGGAGCTTGAGGTCTTTTTTGAGGAAAGCACGCGCGAAGGTGTGCTGGAAACCGAGCACAAAGAGATGATCGCCTCGGTGATCGAGTTCGGAGACACATTGGTCAAGGAAATCATGACTCCGCGGGTTGACATGGTCTACGTGGACCTGGCGACCGATCTGGACAGTCTGATACAGGTTATTATCGAATCAAAGAAATCCCGCCTGCCGGTGGTGTCTGAACGTGTCGATCAGATCGAGGGAATCATCCTCTCCAAGGATGTTTTCCCCTGGCTGAAGCAGGAAGCGTTCCAGATCCGCGAATTGATGCGCCCGCCGTTCTTTGTGCCGGAAACCATGCGTATCCCTGAACTGCTAAGGGAAATGCAGCGCTCTCAGCAGAAATTCGCGGTCGTGGTGGATGAATTCGGCGGGGTTTCAGGAGTCGTCACCATGGAAGACATCATCGAGGAAATCGTGGGCGATATCCGCGATGAGTACGACGATGATGCCGACATGATTGTGCCGGAGGCCGACGGCTTTGCCGTGCGTGGAGACACGGATGTTTTCGACCTGGCCGAAGCCCTGAAGATCAAAATCGATGAAGAAGAAGACTACCAGACCGTAGGCGGTTTGATCAGTTTCCGTTTGGGCCGCATCCCGGACCCGGGAGACCGCGTACAACTGGAGCGATTCATTCTGGAAGTTGTTGAAGTGGATAAAAACCGCATCCAGAAAGTCAGGGTGATCCGTGCCGAAGAATAATACCCCTGAAACCCGTTGCGGTTACGTGGCCCTGATCGGCCGGACCAATGTCGGCAAGTCCACCTTCCTCAACAGCGTCATGCAGGCCAAAATCTCGATTGTCTCGGATAAACCGCAGACCACCCGGAAACGCATCCTGGGCATTCATACAACGTCCCGCGGGCAGGCCGTTTTTTTTGATTCCCCCGGCATCCACCAGCCGCGCTCGCGTCTGAACGAAAAAATGATGAAAGACGTGCACATGTCCCTGCGTGACGCCGACCTTGTACTCTATTTCACCGAGATGCGCGACCAGCGCGATGACCCGTTTATCATCGATTTGTTGCGCACCGCCGGCAAACCGGTTATCCTGGTGATCAACAAGATCGACCTCTTCCGCCGCTCGCGCAGCCTGGAGCGCATGGCCGCGTGGAAAGACCTGTTCCCCTGGAAAGAAATCGTGCCGCTGTCGGCTCTCAACGGAATCAACGTCGACCGCCTGGAAAGCCTGATATTTGACCATCTGCCCACGGGCGCACCGCTCTTTCCCGAAGACATGTTGACCCGCCAGAGTGAAACCTTTTACGCGGCGGAATTGATCCGCGAACAATTGCTGCAACTGACTCATCACGAGTTGCCTTTTACCACCCTGGTGGTGGTTCGTGAACTTGAAAAGAACGAGCGCCTGGTAACCGTAACCGCGGAAATCCTGGTCGAGACCCGTTCGCAGAAAAAGATCATCGTGGGAAAGAACGGCGCCATGGTCAAAGCGATCGGCAGCGGGGCGCGCCGGGAACTGGAAGATTACTTTGACATCAAGGTCTATCTCGACCTGCATGTGCGCATCAGCCCCGACTGGCGCAATACACCCAACGTGTTCGCGGAAATGCTTGAGCAGAGTTGAAGAATCGAAAAGTTGAAAAGGCAAATCAAGCTGCTCATTGGGTAACCAGGAGTGATTGTCATTTACTCGCTACGCTCGTGTCATCAGCTTGCTTCGCAAGCGTCATCGGGGGCTGAAATCTGAAATCCCAAATTCCAAATCCCAAACAAATTCAAATGACCAAAATCCAAATGTTCCAAACAAAAAAGAAGTTGAAGGAGTTGAGAGAATTATAAGCTGGGGAAATGGATCAGATCTGGCTCTGCAGGCTCTGAATATCGGGTTCTTTCTACTTTAGACTTTCAACTTTCGACTTTTCACTTTCCACTTTCCACTTTCGACTTTCGACTTTCGACTTCCTCGCCCCTCGCCGTCAGTTCCGCTTGACTCCCAGCCGAAAATGGGGCAGAATTCTATTTCATTCCCCCTTTTTACAAAAATCCCGGAAATGGAGAAACCACGGATGGCAGATGACAACGCCACAAACTGGAAAGATACGCTGACGCTTCCCAAAACGGACTTTCCCATGAAAGCCCAATTGAGCCGGAAGGAACCCGATATCATCCGCCGATGGCAGGAAAGTGACATCTACCACCGAATTCTCGAGGCCCGCCGCGGGGGTCCCCTGTTTATCCTTCACGATGGACCCCCTTACGCCAACGGCCACATCCACCTGGGACACGCCCTGAACAAGATTCTCAAGGACTTTATTGTGCGCATCCGTTCCATGCAGGGCCACCGCGCTCCATTCGTTCCGGGCTGGGACTGTCACGGTCTTCCCATCGAGCACCAGGTCGACCAGACTCTCGGGGCACGCAAAGCGCAGATGTCGGTGACGGAATTTCGCAAGATCTGCCGCGAATACGCCCTGCGTTACCTGGACCTGCAACGTGAGGGATTCATGCGCCTGGGCGTGCTGGGTGACTGGGAAAACCCGTTCATGACGTTGCAGCATGAATACGAGGCCGGAATCATCGAATACTTCAACTCTTTTGTCAAATCGGGAAACGTCTATCGCAGCAAGAAACCCGTTTACTGGTGTACCCATTGTCACACCGCCCTGGCGGAAGCGGAAGTCGAATACCACGAACATGAATCCCACTCCATCACGGTGCGTTTTGCCTTGCCGGATCCCCCGGATTTTCTCAAGCCATACTCCGGAAACGGCTTGTCGGTCCTGATCTGGACCACAACCCCCTGGACCATCCCCGCCAACCTGGCCATCGCGCTCCATCCGGAAGCGGAGTACGCGGTGTTTGAATTGGGAAACGAACGCCTGATCGCCGCCAAACGACTGATTCCACTGATCGCGGAAATGGTCGCAAAAGAATACCGCATCATTTTTGAGTTTCCCGGCGCCCGGCTGGAAGGCGCCAAAGCCCGTCATCCACTCTACGACCGCGACTCATTGCTGATCACTGCGGACTATGTCACGCTTGATCAAGGCACCGGCTGCGTGCATACCGCTCCGGGCCATGGTGAAGAAGACTACCAATCGGGCCTGCGCTACAACCTGGATATCTACTCACCCGTTGAAGACGACGGCCGTTTCGATGCCACAACCGGTCCCTACGCGGGTATGCATATCAACGAAGGCAATGCCGCGGTATTGAAAGACCTGGAAGAAAACGGATCCCTGCTGCATAAAGACAAGTACCCACATTCATATCCCCATTGCTGGCGTTGCCGTAATCCGGTCATTTTCCGCGCCACTGCCCAGTGGTTTATTTCCATGGACACCGCCGATCTACGCAAACGCGCCATGGATGCGGCGCGTGGCGTTCAATGGCTTCCCGGATGGGGCCTTGAACGCATGTTGTCCATGCTGGAAAACCGGCCCGACTGGTGCATTTCCCGCCAGCGGGACTGGGGCGTGCCCATCCCGGTGTTTTATTGCGAGCAATGTAGTGAACCGCTGCTGGACCCCACCGCCATCGAACGCGTGCGCGACACATTCGCAGCCGGCGGCTCTGAATCGTGGTACACGCTGCCCGCCGATGAATTCATTCCCGCGGGAACGACCTGCGCCCGCTGCGGTTCATCCCGGTTCCGCAAAGGCATGGATATTCTCGATGTCTGGTTCGAGTCCGGCTCATCGATCTCGGTTCTCGAGAACCGCAAAGACCACGAATACCCGGCCCAAGTCTATCTTGAGGGAGGCGATCAGTTCCGCGGCTGGTACCATTCCGCGTTGCTGGTCGGCCTCAATGCCCGTGGCTGCTCTCCCTACCGCACCGTGGTGACCCATGGATGGGCGTTGGACCGGGAAGGCAAGGCCATGTCCAAATCCCTGGGCAATGTGATCCCGCCGCAGAAAATCGTGGAGTCCCAGGGCGCGGAAATCCTGCGCCTCTGGGTGGCGATGGCCAACTACCGTGAAGACATCCGCCTCGGAGACGAAATCATCTCAAGGGTCACGGAGAGTTACCGCAAGATCCGCAATACCTGGCGCTTCATGCTGGGAGTGCTCAGCGATTTCAACCCCGGCCGGGACACACTGGACGCATGCCGCTTAAGCGAAACCGACCTGTTCATTCTCGCCCGCTTTGAAGAAGTGAAGGAACGAGTACTGGATGCCTACGATCAATACGATACCCATGTCGTGTTTCACAGCCTGGCCAACTTTTTCACCGTTGACCTGAGTTCTTTCTACCTCAACTTCAACAAGGACAACCTGTATTGCAACGCGGAAAATTCCCCCCGGCGGCGCGCGACACAGGCCGCCATTTTTCACATGCTGCGGGATTCCCTGCTGCTGATGGCCCCCATTCTGGCTTTTACATCCGAAGAAGCCTGGCAACACCTCCCGGGTGTTTCCGCTGACGACTCCGTCCACCTGAACCTGTTTCCGGCAATGCGCAAGGATCTGCGCGACCGCGTGGATGGTCGTCGCTGGCAGGCGCTCATGGAGGTTCGGGACATCGCCCTCAAGGAACTTGAGGAAGCCCGCCAACGCGGCGAAATCGGTGATTCGCTGGAAGCGGCGCTGACGATCACGCTGAATCCACAACATGCCCAGGTGTTGGAACACACCGAAGAATTGCTGAATGAATTGCTGGTAACCGCGGATGTGTCGCTGGCGAAAGCGGACGAAACCGCCGTCCGGGTGACCCCGTATTCCGGAAGCAAATGCCCGCGCTGCTGGAAGAGATTCAAAGCGGATCCGGTCGAAAAAGTCCACGCAGAACTTTGTCCCCGTTGCCGCCGCGTGATTGAGGCTGAGAATGAAGCGCCTTGACGGCAAGGAGTGGTTCCTGGGGATCGCGGGCATTGTCGTGGTTCTCGATCAGGTCAGCAAGATTCTCGTGAAAAGCGGCTTGCACCTGTTCGAACAGGTCCAGATCATTCCGGGATTCTTCTCGATTTTCTACATTCGCAATACGGGTGCGGTCTGGGGACTCTTCGCCATGGGTTCGGAATCATGGGTTCAGAAAGGCATCACCGTACTCGCCATGGCCGCCCTGGTCCTGGTCACCATCTTTTTTCTGCGCATTTCAAGCGCATGCCGCCTGGAACTGACCGGCCTTTGCCTGGTCGGCGGCGGCGCAGTGGGGAATCTGCTGGACCGCCTGATTTCGGGGTCGGTCGTGGATTTTTTGCATTTCACATTCGGCTCGTGGTCCTGGCCGACCTTTAACCTGGCGGATTCCGCTATCAGCATCGGGGTCTGCCTGCTGGCCCTGTCCATTTTCCGGGGCAAATGCGCGTCCGCCTGACCGCAATAGCCAGCGCCCCATGAAAGAACGCGTCTTCCTTCCCCCGGAGTTGGACGGAAACCGCCTGGACAGGTGCCTGGCGGCGCTTTTCCCTCAATGGAGCCGTTCCCGCATCGAGAAGATCATCTCGAACGGCAAGGTGTGGTTGAACGGAGAAATTGAAACCCGTAAAAGCCGCCCCTTGCATGCCGGAGACCGGGTTGAACTGGAGGCGCCCCCGGAAAGCGTTGATGTTCCGGTATCTACGGCAAGCCTGCAGCTGCTCTACCGCGACGACTCGATCCTGATTGTGGACAAACCCGTCGGTCTGGCTGTTCATCCCGGAGCGGGGGAACGCACTGAAACCATCCTGGATATTTTCCTGCGTGAATACCCGGAAGCGGCGGCCATGAGCGCGGACAGCGATCGCCCCGGCATCGTCCATCGCCTGGACCGCGACACATCCGGCGTTCTGGTCCTGGCCCGGCAACGTCGCAGCCTGCGCCGCATGATGCGCCAGTTCAATGAGCGCCAGGTGCACAAATCCTACCTGGGAATCGTGTTCGGCATTCCACGCATTCCCACCGGTGAGATCGACCTTCCTCTCGTGCGCAGTCGCCGGGACCGGCGCCGCATCACCGTGGCGCGACGCGCAAACGAAACCGGCGTGCGCCAGGCCGTCACGCGCTACGAACTGCTGCTGCGCCTGGACGACTGCGCCCTGCTGCGCCTGGAGCCTCTGACCGGGCGAACCCATCAGCTCCGAGTCCATATGCGTCACGCGGGCACACCGATTCTGGGCGACAACTGGTATGGCAGGGGNNCATTGCATGCCCATGATATCCGCTTCAGCCATCCCGAATCCGGCCTGCCGCTCCACGCATTCAGCCCCATGCCGGCGGAATTTCTGGCCTTTATCCGCTCCCGCTTGGGCAAGTAAAACCGCAACCGTCCTGGCGCGCATTCGAAAACAGCGGACTCGGTTCGATTCATGTAGGGCGGTGATCTCTACCATCCGGATGGAACCGCACAAAGTATTCGGGGCCCCGGCCATTTGATATCAGGAAATGGATCTCTTTTCACCGCATGACGCTCAGGAGAACCCAGGCGGATGTTCATTGAAACCGCCGGACTTTTGGTCTATAATGGCCGCATATCATGAACAGAAAATCCCGGGGTTTGTGCGGAATATGGCTGCTCGGCGGNNGCTGCGGCGGCAAGTCTTCCCCGCCGCCGGCCCCGGCCAAGCGCCCATCGCCCGCGGAATCGCCGATTGTGCTGGAGATCGAAGAAATCAGCTTCAATCGCAACGACTTTTATACCTACCTGGCCAGTCGCTATCCCGACCTGAAACTGGATCGAGACCATCCGGAACTGCTGTCCCGCCTGTTTGACAGTTTCGCGGAATACCAGATTCTGCGCTACAGGGCGGAACAGGCGGGCGTTTGTGTCAGCGCGGATGAACTTCCCGAACTGAGTGAAAAATTGTTACTGCCCTCTGATTCACTGCCCCGCCCCATCCTCATGGAAACCGCCCGCATTCAGAAGTACCTTTACTTCAACTATTTCCGTCAGCAGGAAGTCACGGACAGTGAAATCGCCGCCTACTACAGCAGCCACCGGGAAAAATTCCGCATGGATGCGGAGGTCCACCTCTATCAGATCCTGCTTGCCGATAAGGACAAAGCCATTGAATTGCGCGGTATCCTGCAGAATACCCCGGATCGGTTCGAGGAACTGGCGCGGGAGCGTTCCATTTCCCCCGAAGCGGTCAACAACGGATTCATGGGCACGTTTGAGAAAGGCACCTTGCCGNNCGGTGCCGGCGGAAATGGAAAACGTGGTGTTCTCGCTGCCACCGAACCAGATCAGCCCGGTGGTCGAATCCAAGTTCGGCTACCACATATTCAAGGTGACCAGCCGCAGCGGGCAGCGCACCCTGCCCTTGCAACGAGTCCGGGAACAGATCCGCATGGACCTGATGTCCGACAAATTGCGCCTGGCATACGAAACCATGCTGGCGGAAGCCCGCGAATCTTTACAGATCCGGTTCAAGACCGAAAACCTTGATTTTTCGTATACAACTCAAAGAGGAGAAGAAGCGGATGAAACAGATCATGAAAATAGTTCTGCCCCTGATGGTGATGTTGCTCATGCTGATGTGGCCGATCCTGGCCACCGAAGTCATTGAAGAAATCTACGCCGTGGTCAACGGCGAACCCATCACCTATTCAGAGTTGCGCAACGCCGAAGCGGAATGGACCCGCAGCCTGAGCAGCCAGTTCCAGGGAGAAAAGCTCCAGGAAGCCCTCAAACGCATGAAGCAGGAATTGATGGACACCTTTATTGAGCGCAAGCTGCTGGTGGCCGAAGCCAAGCGCCACGATTACGATGTGGACAACGACGTTGAAGTGATGATCAAAGAGATCATGAAGCAGAACAACTTCAACAGCGAAGAAGAATTGAAAAACGCTTTGAGCCGTGAGGGCCTGACCTACGAAGCATTCCGCGAACAGCAGAAATTGTACCGCATGCAGCAGCGGTTGGTTTACGAGGAAGTCACGAGTAAGATCAAGATCGACAACGCGGAGATCATGGAGTATTACAAGGAACACATCACGGACTACACCCTGCCGGCGGAATACGACATCAACGCCATCTACCTCAATCCGGAGAACCATTCCACGGAAGAATCGCTGCAGTCCAAGGCCGATGCCGCGCTCAATGCACTTGCATCCGCAGACTTCGCCACCGTGGCGCAGGAATACACCGAACTCGGCTCAGAAGAGGAAAAGAACATCCACCTGGGCACATTCAAGGCCGGCGAAATGGACCCGGATTTGGAGAAAGCCGCATCCGGGTTGAAACCCGGAGAAAAATCGGGCTGGGTGAAGGCCCAAAGCGGCTGGTACCTGCTGCAATTGGTCGCATTTACGCCTTCCCGCCTGGTGGAGTACGAAGAGGTCCGCGACCGCATCCGCAATACCATCCTGGCGCAACGCCACGAAGTAAAGCAGCGCGAGTACCTGGAAAAACTGAAAAAGAACAGCTATATCCGCATTTACAAACGCTGGGAATAAGCGCAGCGAACGCGGTCAGATACGAATCACCAGCCCCGCCGTATAACGGAAATAGTTCACCTTCTCGGTACCGGGAATGCTTTCATCTTTTTTGCCGTGTTGCTGGAAACGCAGATCCAGGCGCAGAAACAGCATCGGCGCCAGCCTTATCTTTATGCCCCCGCCGATGAAAGTGAAATAGCGATCCTTTGCCTGTGACAGGTCAAAACGCTGCACTTCGGTTCCCACCCCTGCAGCGGCATAAGGCGAAACCCGGCCAAACGCCGGATTGATCTTCAGACCCAGGGTCAGAACCTTTCCCGTACGTTCACTGCGGGTAAACATGTACGCTTCGGTTTCGAGTTTCAACATGGGGAAAAGAAACCCCGAATCAAGGGTCAATCCCACCAGTGTGGTCCCGGCTTTGTTCAATGCACCCGCGTAGGCACCAAACTCCATGGCCGTCAACGCCCTCGCCTGGAACAAGGTCAAAGCCATGAACATCAGCGGCAACAGCGCGCCCGCGTGTTTTCTATCGCGTTTTTTCATGGCAGATACACTCCCTGCAAAAGCGGGCGTCCATATACATCCATACGGAATCCCCGCAATTTGCGATTCACAAACAAGGAATAGCGCTTTTGACACAGGGGAATCAGAAAGCCTTCCTCAATGATCAAACCCACAATCTTCGCCACCTGGTCCAACAGCATTTCATCACTGTTGAAGCGGCTGACTTCCTCCAGCTCGCCCACCAGCTGCAGATACTGGGCGTTGAAACGACCGAAAGTCATTTCCGATACCACGCGGTGAAGCTTTTCCGCCAGGGGCATGCGTTGCTGAAACACCTTTTCCAGGATCACGTACTCCAGGGCGGCGCCATCGATAAAATTGTTTAATTGCCCATCCTCAACGAAAAGTGTCTGTATCGAGACGCCCTTGGCGTTCAGGAAACGGAGCAGGTTTTCTTCTTCCCGTTTCAGCGATGACTGCAGGTATACCTGAATCCGCGAAGAGCGCAATACGGAACGCACCCGGGCGGCGGGCAACCGGCGCATGTTGATGGTGACCGGTGATTCCGTGTCCGATGTCAATGAATTCAACTCCGAATAATCCCGGGAAAGAAAAAACTCGCGGAAAAGCGAAAACAATGCCATGCGCGTGTTTTCTCCGACCCTTTCCCCGGTAAAGCTGAGGTAGATGTTCTGGAAAATGCCCGCGTTGTGTTCTTCAAACCGCTGCGCATCAAACCGGCCCGGAGTGGCCAGAAAAATGTCGGGATTTTGTTCATCAGTGAAGATCACGCGCACATGATCGAGGTAGCTGCGGCCGCCGGTTTAGCGGGGATTCGCTTTCAACAGGATGTGGCGACCCTGTTCCCATTCAACGGGAACAAACGGGCCGGAAAACACACTCTCGCGATCCGCCTGAAGGATCAATTCCGGAACGGCCAGAGAAAAGACGGCATCGGGAAGATGGGAAGTCAACTCAAGCACCACGGAGTTCTTTTCCACCCGCATGCGACGGATCTGCTTCCCCAGTTGCCTCGCTCCATGCAGGTTCCGGGAAACAAAAGCTTCCAGCGACTTGATGATGTGACCCGGCGTAACCGGGCTGCCGTCGGAGAAACTCAGGTTCCTGCCCAACTCGAGTACCAGCGCGCGGGCTTCTTTATCATAATGATGCGCACTGAATAGATTAGATCGCAGGCGGCCGCCGCCTTCAAGGTAAAAAAAGTTCTCGTAGATCAGGGCGTAAAACACCAGGTTGGAATAATTGGATGGAGAGAAAGCGAATGTTGCCGGTTCGCCGAGGCGAATCCGCGCTTCGCCGGCATAATTGGGCTTGATCGCGGCCGAAGCCAGGACGGGTCCCAGCAGAAATAGAATCAAACCCAACCTAATCCTGGACATCAATCATCTCCTCCGGCTGGGGCGCGGGCGCGGCAGCCTCCGGAACGGGGACGCTTTGCTTGCGCCAGAATTCCAGCTGGGCGCCGGACCTATCGGGGCCCGCATTCTCCAGGCAGACCCAGAAGCCCGGTTCATTTTCCCATGATCCCGGACTGATAAAACGGATCTCGCGAAGGGGAAAATCCGCTGCATACACCTCGCGGGTGCCGCCGTCACTGGTTTTGAAAAAAAACGCGCGATCTTTGCCGCGGGAATAGTCGGAAAGCGCGACCCAATCCGTATCCAGCGCCGCCAGAGCCGCCCCCCGCAGGCGCTCGTTCACGATGGAATCCTCGAAATCCGTGGTAAAGAGACGGTAACGGTATTCCCGGTCAACCATGTGCAGGCCGGTCAAACGCCCTTCGCGCGCNNCCGCGAATGCTTCGGGAAGGGGCTTTTCATAGAGCCGCTCCGGATCGGGGAAACCTTGTCTGAAAGGCATCAGAACCAGGCCCCCGCGAAAATAGTTCCGGCCTGCGGCATAGCGAACGCCGGCCAGATACGGGACATCGTTAATCAACAGATGGCGGATGGGAACGAAATCAAGCGCAGGCTGGGCTTCCCAGTTCCCCTCGCGGCGCAGGAAGACGAGAGATTTCTCCGCCACATTGGCGCCCGCGATCAACCATGTGCCCGCCGGGTTGTGAAACACCAGCAGGTGTCCTTCCACATGCCGGGCCGGTGCAAAGGGACGTGGCCACTCGAGGGGCAGCGTCATCAGGCGCACCATGCGCCTGGCGCCCCACTCAAACACGTCGACTTTATCGGGGAAAAGGAAATAATGACGCATATTGCCGTTCGGTTCAGTTTGTGAACAGACATCCATGAGGCCGGAATCGGCTTCCAGGCGCGCCGTCATGGAGAATCCCGCCGAAGCGAAAGCCGGCTCGGGCAAGTCCAGCACGCGCAATTCCTCCGGGGGAATGGATTCCGAAACGTAGCGCACGGCAGCCAGGCGGTCGGAAAGGCGGGAAAACACGGTGATGCCGACCCCCACATGCGGCCCGGAACGCAGCATCTTCAGAGCGACCAGAAATCCGATTTCATCCAGCCGGCGCGAGTTGAAGCGACCCTTGCCGTTCGCGAAGGCAACCATGCGATCAGAAAAATCGAAATTCTTCTGCGGCGACGATTCCAGCCGCGATACCAGGATCTGATAGAAATTCTGAATCACCATGTCCGATAACTCGGTATGGTTTTCAAAAGAAATTACGGTCAGGCGCGGATTGAAACGGTCGGCCATGATTTCGGCGATCGCGGCGGCGGTTTTTTCAGCCAGGCGCTGGGTTCCCCGGCCGCTCAGCATCAGCGGACAACAAACCGCCAGCAGCAGGCATGCCAGTCCTCGCTTCATGATGATCGGGTCAATCTTCAGACTGAATGGTTAACGACAGGTGGATATCCACCTGAGCCCGGTCGGTCCCCTTGGGAAGTACCACCGTCACCGGGATGACCGCCCTGGTCTCGGCGTCGTTGACGCGGACGCGGATGCCGCCGTCGGCTTTATCTTCCCAATAATCCGTACTGTCCTGCCCGCCCGGTTTGCGGGCGTCTTCCAGCGGCGGGGAAGTGGAATCGAGCTCATGGTCGAAATCCGGCACCTCGATGATTTCATTTTCCGCAGTGGGCAGAACCGATTCATCGCCGAGGTCAAAGATGGCTTCTTCGTCTTCTTCCGCGGATGCGATGGCGCCCTCGATGGGGCTGTCCAATTCGAAAACATCTTCCGACTCGGTATCGGCCGCGTCCATCTCGGACACACCGACGGGAGAAACTTCGTCCGGCTCCGGAGGCTCGGGAGATGATGTCGTGATCTCATCCCGGGAAAACATGACGGTTTTGTCTTTCTGAAACACCGACAAACGATTTTTCAAGGAAATCACCACCAGGCGCATGATGGTATGCAGAGATTCAATGATATTCTCGCCCGAAGTGGCCACGGTGGGGAAAAAGGGTTTATTGTCGCTGTTCAGGTCACGGTTCAAATCATCCACAGGAAGAATCTCGCGCAGATCGCGTTTGTTGTACTGCAGAATAATGGGGATTTCACTATAGGAGATGTTGTTCAATGCCAGGTTGCGCTTCATGTTCTTGAAACTGGCGATGTTCTGTTCGCGCACGGATACCTGAGAATCAGCCACGAACACAATTCCATCCGCCCCCTGCAACACCAGTTTACGGGTTGTATCGTAAGCCACCTGGCCGGGGACGGTATACAATTGGATCTTGACGGAGTACTCGCCGAGCCGGCCGATCTCCAGCGGCAGGAAATCAAAGAAGAGGGTGCGATCACCATCCGTGTCCAGGGTGATCAATTTGCCTTTCTTCTTCAGCGAGCGGCTGGCGTAAATATAGCGCAGACTAGTGGTTTTCCCGCTTAACGCGGGGCCGTAATACACGATCTTAACCGTGATTTCCTTGTTGTTGTAGTTGACGAATGCCATGTTTAGAAGGGGTCGCCTTGACTGTCATCATACGGGAATTCATTGATATCCCGTACCGGAGGTTCACTGGGGATAGCGGGCCCGTTATCCCGACGGCCGCGCCCGCCTCCGGAGTTCTCTTCGGCGCCGCCGGCGCGGTAACCACCTCCGCCACGGTTGACCCGGTCCAGCACAACCAGGTTATCCACGTAAATCTCAGTGGAGCGGCGTTCCTGGTTATCCTTGTCCTGCCACTTGCGGGTCTTGATCTTACCCTCCACCAGGACCATGTCTCCCTTGCCGACACTGCGTTCAATCTTCTGTACCAATCCGCCCCAGGCTACGATATTGTGCCATTCGGTCATCTCTTTCCACTGGTTACTCTTGTCCATGTAACCTTCACTGGTGGCCAGGCCGAACTTTGCCACATCCTTTTCCAGGCTGGGGATGTGGGTGATTTCAGGATCACGCCCCACCCGACCCACCAGGATCACCCGGTTCATACTCCTGACATGACTCATTCGCTCACCTCTATTGACTGATATCGCGGATCTTCTGTTGAGCCAGTGAGGCTTCTTCCGACAGTGGATACTGCGTAATCAACTGCCTGAGCACGGAAACCCCGTCACTCTCTCTTCCCATCTCGATCAGCGCGTATCCCTTTTTCAGGGTGGCGGCGGCGGTTTTGTCGCCGTCCGGATAACTGCCGATCAGCCGCGTGAATGTATCAACGGCGTTTTCGAACAATTTCTGGGAATAGTAACACTCACCGATCCAGTACAGGGCGTTATCGGCCAGCACGTTGCGCGGGAACAGGTTGATGAACTGCTGAAACCCCTGGATGGCAAGGTCATAGTTCTTTTTCATGTAATCGGAATAGGCCGTGTAATAAGTGTTCTCCGGAGACTGAATCTCATCCGGCACGGCATTCTCTTCGCCCGGAGTCGCTCCTCCGGCAAACGCCGGAGGAGCGGACTTCAGGCGATCGATCACTTCCGTCAGCCTGTTTTTCATTTCGTTGATCTCTTCCTTCAGAAATTGCAGGCTCAGGGCGACATTCTCCTGGTTCTGCGTGTCATCGGCACCGGTCCTGGCCAGGGCGTTCACCTTATCCTCCATGATGCGGAGTCTCTGGTTCAGGGATGACATGTCCTGATTCAAGGACTGAATCTGAGCCGATAATTTCTGAATTTCATCCAGGATCAGTTTCGTATCCTTACGCACGGGCAAAAGCATACCGCTGAACGATACACTGAAAGCAAGAAAGAGAGCAACGCGCTGTTTCATGTCTGATTACACTTGACGGGATTACTTCTTGACCACCTTGAACTCACTGCGACGGTTCATGAAGTGGGAGTCTTCATCCACGCCCTTTACCAGCGGACGGTTTTTCCCATAGGAAATGATGCGCATGCGGTCCGTGGGTACACCCAGGGATTCCAGGTACTTCATGGCGGCTTCAGCGCGTTTCTCGCCCAGGGCCATGTTGTACTCTACGGTTCCCCTTTCGTCGCAATGACCTTCAACGACGATTTCCACACTGCCGTGTGTCAACAGCCACTCACTGTTTTTCTGCAGAATGGGCTTCATATCATCGCGAATAAAGTACTTGTCAAAATCGAAATGAATCATCTTCAGATGACCCTCGCGGTTGATCTGGTCCAGGGTCTTCTGCATGAAGATCTCTTCTTCGCTTAATTGGGGTTGTTCGGGTTGCGGCGCCGTTTCTTCAACCTTTTCCACTACCGGTTGGGGTTCCGGTTCGGTCTGCACTTCCTTTTTGCAGCCGTTGAAGAAGGTGATCATGGCCAGGCAAAGCACGCAGACGGTCAGTAATTTTTTCATAAAATCTCCTCCTATAAACCAGTTTAACTTATAGTACAGGTTCAGTTCAATTGTCAAACCGCCTCAAGGCAAATTTCTGCCACTTGGGCATTTTGTTTTCACCTTTGCTGGTCAGGCGTTTCAGATTGGCTCCGTCATAATCCATGAGGTACAGCTGGTAGGTTCCGCCACGGTTCGAGGCGAACACGATGTGACGCCCGTCGGGAGACCATGACGGATTTTCATTGCGCCCCGCGTTCTCCGTCAGTTTGCTGATGGTATTGGTGCGCACATGGTAGGTGTAGATATCGAAACGGTTTTCAATGCGGGAAACAAAAAGAATGCGGGTGCCGTCGGGAGACCATTCGGGGGAATCATGGTAATTGCCTTCCGTGGTCAAGCGTCTCACGTTTGTCCCCTCCGCATCCATCACGTAGATCTGCGGTGTACCGGTACGCGCGGAAGTAAAAACAATCTCGCGTCCACTGGGACTCCAGTTCGGGGTGGTGTCGATAACGTGATTAAAGGTCAGGCGGCGTTCCTTGCCCGTATCCATTTCACGGACGTACAATTCCGCATTCCCGCTTTTGGTTGAAGTGTACACGATACGATTGCCGTCCGGGGCCCAGTCCGCGCAGTAGTTGGCCCGCTGCGTGGAGAGGAATTCCGTTCTGCCGCTGTAGAGGTTGAACATGAGCAGGTCCGGATTGTTGTTGCGGTAAGAGGTAAACAGGATTTTCTCGTGGTCACGGCTCCAGGACGGCAACACATCCATCCAGTTGTTGATCGTGATGCGACGCTGCCGCTCGCCATCGTAATCCATCATATAGATTTCACTGTTGCCGTCACGATCGGAAACAAAAACGATCTTGGACGTAAACAACGGCGCCTCGCCGAATTGCTTCATCACTTCATCCGCGGCACGATGAGCGATCAGGCGGGCGAGCTCCCGCTTGCCGCCGAAATTGCGTCCGAAAATGAAGCGCCCGCCGTTGCGCACATCGTATACGCGGAAAGCCATGACGATGCGCGTCGCTTCCGGCATCTCCAACTGGCAGGAGATCAGGATATTGGCCTGGATGGACTCCCAGTCGCGGAAACGGATGTTCTGCGGATCAAACTCGGGAATATAGGCGAAGTGGGCGCGTGGAATCATGCGGAACACCCGCGAAAACTCCAGATCGTTCCACAACGTGGTCTCGATTTCGGCCCGAATTGTATCCTCCTTGACCGCGGATTGCGGCGTGAAGGTCAACGGAGGAAGTGCGACGGGAATCATCGACACGCCGTCGGAGATGCGGATGCGGATCTCCTGCTGCGCGTTCAGAAACAACGCCGGCAGCAACAGAAAAATACCTGTCCAGCGAATGATTTTCATTGTTTCACCCATTCAAACTCAAAATGTACCACCAGGTGCGCGTAGGGAAAGTCATCGGGTAGCGGTGGAAACGGGGCGGCGTCTTCGACCGCGCGCCTGGCGGAAAGGTCAAGCGCATCGATGCCGCTGCTTTTTTCCACCTTGAGGCCGTCTACACGGCCACTGCGGTCAATGCGAAAGTAAACCCCGGTCACATGACTGCCTCCCAGCCCGGGAGAAACCAGGGATCGATACCAGGAGCCGGAAATCCGGTCCCGGAGTGTCTGCACATAATACGCGTAGGGAAAAGAGGACGTACCGGAACCGCCTCCGGGACCTCCCCCGCCGCCCGCGCCGCCGCCGCCTGAAATCCCGGTGCTCAGTACGCCCCGGCCGCCGGCAGGCTGAGATTGCGGATCACTTCCCTTTTTCAACGCGCCCGGCTGCTTGCGGGTTACGGAAACCAGCGGCTTTTCTTTCGGTTCCCAGCGGCTGCGGCTTTGTTTATCGGGATACCGCACGGTCGAGTCCGGGGTTTTCTTGACCGCCAGATCGCTCATTGAACCGGCGTTTCCCGCTTCCGGCTCCGCGGG
>DBFQ01000099.1:2861-12791 GCA_002294665.1 Candidatus Aminicenantes bacterium UBA876 | reverse complement strand
TCCAACTTTCCAACCCTCCAACTCTCCAACCCTCCAACCCTCCAACTCTCCAACTTTCCAACCCTCCAACCCTCCAACTCTCCAACTTTCCAACTTTCCAACTTTCCAACTCTCCCCATCTTTTGCTATGATACGTGGAACGAGTGGCAATTCCCTTCAGCGAGGTCAAAATGAAGAAAATCCTGATGGTGATGGTTTTGATAGCAACGGCTTTGCTGGTGTTTCCCGAAGTGAGTCCCCAATGGATTCGCTGGGCCGCGATTTCCCCGGACGGGAGCAGCATCGTGTTCAGCAGTTACGGCGACCTCTTCCGGGTCGACAGTTCCGGTGGTGACGCGCGGCTGTTATGCGTACACGAAGCCGACGACTACCACCCGGTATGGAGCCCGGACGGGAAGTGGATCGCATTTGCTTCCGACCGCCACGGCAACCTGGATGTGTTTGTGGTGCCCGCGACCGGAGGCGAAGCCGTACGCCTTACCTGGCACTCGGCGGATGAAATTCCCTACGCGTTTACCGCGGATGGGAAACAGGTGCTGTTCGGCGCCGCGCGCCTGGATGATCACCGNNGAACAGGTCTGGACCATTCCCAGTGAAGAGGTCCAGGTCAGCCGCGACGGTTCCAGGATCATCTACATCGACCGCAAGGGCGGCGAGAACTACTGGCGCAAGCACCACCGTTCTGCGGTCACCCGCGATATATGGCTTTATGACAAAGCCACAAACACGCACACGCAAGTGACCACGTCCGAATTTGAAGATCGCAACCCCGTGTTTGCCGCGGATGAGAAAAGCATTTATTACCTCAGCGAAGAGAGCGGCAGTTTCAACGTGCACCGGCTCGATCCGGCACAGCCGCAGATGAATGAGTCGGTTACCCGCTTCACCGGGCATCCGGTACGCTTCCTCAGTATCGACAATCGGGGAACATTGTGTTTCACCCATCACGGCGACCTCTATGTGAAAAAGCCCGGCGCCGAGCCACAGAAATTAGCGGTCCGCATCGCGGTTCCGCGCAAGGAAAATGACGGGCGCCTGATTCCCGTTCAAGGCAAGGTCGATGAGATGGCGGTTTCTGCGGATGGAAAAGAGATCGCTTATGTGGTCAGGGGTGAGGTTTTCGCGGCTTCGACGGAGCGCAAGATGGTAAAACGCGTAACCGCAACCCCGGGCGCGGAGCGCTTCGTGACCTTTTCCGCCGACGGCAAGGCGATCGTCTACGCCGCGGAACGGAACGGTCGCTGGGGGATTTACCGCTCAGTTCTCGATGACCCTCAGGAAAAGTTTTTTCACGCCGCTACCATCCTCAGAGAAGAGTCCGTGGTGGTAAACCAGGCGGACAACTACATGCCGCGGGTTTCTCCGGACGGAAACTCCCTGGCGTTTATCGAAAACAAACGCGTGCTGAAGGTGATGGACCTGAAAACAAAAGAGGCCCTCGCGTTGCTGTCCGATCAGCAACTGGTTTATATGGGGGACGGCGACCAGTATTTCCGCTGGAGCCCCGACAGTCAATGGCTGCTGGTGGAATACTCGCCGCGCCTGGCCAATACCGAAGTGATCCTTGTAAAGGCGGATGGATCCCGGGAAATGGTCAACCTGACCGAGAGCGGCTATCATGATATGCGTCCCCGCTGGGCGGGCAAAGGCGAAATGATGCTCTGGTTCAGCAATCGCCACGGTCTGCGCGCCTACGCCAACTCCGGCGCCCGGCAGGAGGA
The DNA here is from genome assembly GCA_002294665.1 of Candidatus Aminicenantes bacterium UBA876. GTDB lineage: Bacteria > Acidobacteriota > Aminicenantia > UBA2199 > UBA2199 > UBA876. Next base: position 11,070 of record DBFQ01000099.1, on the reverse strand, counting down.
TGTGTATGGTCTGTACTTCACGCGCAAGGCCTGGGAACGCGCCAACCTTTCCAAGGATGATTTCAGTTTGCTGAAAGAGCTGGAAGAAAAAGACAAAGACGATGCGGAAAAAAACGATAAAAAAGACAGAAAGAAAAAAGCGCAGCCGGAAGAAACGATCAAGCCCCTGCTTTTTGAGTGGCAGGGGTTGGCGGAACGCAAAAAGCGTTTGACCATTCACTCATCTTTCCTGGGTGACGCGGTTCTGTCCAAAGACGGCGAAAACCTCTACTACCTGGCGCGGTTTGAAAAGGGCATGAACCTGTGGTCCACGGAATTGCGCTCCCGCGAAACCAGGATGATCATGGCTCTGGAGGCGCGTTCGGCGCGTTTTGAGTGGGACGCGAAAATGGAAAACCTGTTTCTGCTGGCGGACGGGAGCGTCTTCAAACTGGACCCGGAAAAGAAATCCAAAAAGCCGGTGCACGTGGGTGGCGAAATCATTTTTGATGAAAGCGCAGAACGCAGGGAGATGTTCGCCCACGTCTGGGAAAAGACCCGCTCGATGTTTTACGAACCGGGATTTCATGGCGTGGATTGGCAAGCCATGAAAAACGCTTACGAACCCAAACTGGCCGGAGTCGGCAATGACCGCGAGTTCGTGGAATTGCTTTCAGAAATGCTGGGTGAGTTGAATGTGTCCCATTGCGGCGCGCGGGCGGTCCGCCGCGATCCCCATGCGGACGAAACCGCATCACTGGGCGTGTTTATCGATAGCCGTTATGATGAAGATGGCATACGCGTCACCGAGGTAATGCGTGACGGCCCGCTGGATCGCGCCGGTTTCAACGTCAAGCCCGGCATGTTGATCATGGAGATCAACGGTGTTGCCGTCAGGAAAGACACGGACATTGCCCGTTACCTGAACCGCCTGGCCGGGAAACGCACCGCCCTGTCCGTTCATGATCCCGAAAGCAAAAAAACCGTTCGACTCGTGACCAAGCCGATTTCAAGCGCGGAAGAGTGGAAGCTGCTGTACGAGCGCTGGGTGCGTTTGAATGAAGAGGAAGTCGAGAAAACCAGCCAAGGCCGCCTGGGGTATGTCCACATTCCCGGCATGAGCGACGGTTCCTACCGCCATGTGTTTGAAAAAGCCATGGGCAGGTATTTCGACCGCGACGGCTTGATCGTCGACACCCGTTTCAACGGCGGCGGCGACCTGGTGGGGGATATCACCATGTTCCTTACCGGAGAACGTTTCATGACCTACGCCGTCAAACAACGCGACCTGGGGTATGAGCCCAATTTCCGCTGGACCCGCCCCCACGTGGCCCTGGTCAACGAGGCCAACTACAGCGACGGACATTGTTTTGCCTGCGCCTACAAGGACCTGGAGATCGGCAGGTTGATCGGCATGCCGGTTCCCGGCACCTGCAGTTTCGCCGGTTGGGAAATGCTGCAGAACGGCACGGTTCTATGGGGATCGGTCCCGGTCAGCGCCAGGAACAAGGGCGGCGAATGGTTGGAGAACAACCAGGCCGAACCGGATATCCGCGTCAGGAACCAGCCGGGAATCATTGACAACGGCCGTGACCAGCAGCTGGAAGCCGCGATCCATGCCCTGAAAGAGATGATCGCGGAACAGGGCTGAACTTTTTTTACCCGCATTCCCCCGGTTTACCGGGGTACGGCCGCGCCGCAGTCTGCAGCGGCAAATCCGCTTTGGAGTTGCTATTTTTTCCTGTCGATTCTACAATCATTGCGGCATATCAACCGCTCGGGTGAGGTGAGAACATGAGTCTGAAAAGCATATTCCAGCAGGGCATGCAGGAGCGCCGGCGCAGAAAGTCTCTGGGTAAACTGGGTCGCGAGGTCAAGGAAAAGGAAAAAACCCTGGAGGGGTTGCTGACGACCCTGGGTCGTAAAGCGTGGGAGTCCGGGCAGGATATCTCCAGCTTCAAGGAACTGGGAAAAAGCCTGCAGGAAACGCAGAAAGCCCTGGACGAATTGGAAAAGCAGGCTGAAGAAATGCGTTCGCGGCAGGAAAAACTCGAAGAAAAGAGAACCCGGGAAAACGATCATTACGAAGCCGAACGCAAAGGGGTGGAGGGCAAGAAGCGTGATCTGGACAAACGCATCAAGGAGCAGAACGGCCAATTGGAAGGCGGCCGGAACGAGAACCTTCAGGCGCGGACACGACTGGCGGAAATCGCCCTCGAGCGAAGCCCACTAATGACGCAAGCCGATGCCGCCGCGTCCGGAGAAGAGAAAAAAGCCGAGGCCGTCAGGAAACTGGAATTGTTGAAACAGGAAGAGAAGGCCCTGCAGGCGGGTATCAACGCCCGCGAGGAAGCCGGGAAACCCATCGAAATGCTGGTTTCATCGTTGCGGGAAGAGTCGGACCAGGTGCAGAAACAATTGGATGACCTGCGCAAGAAACAAAAAGAGGTCGTGGGCGAGTTGGACAAGCAGATCTCCGAGCTGAAGAGTGAACTGACCCGGAACAAAGACAGGCTGGGCGAAATCAAGCAACAGCGTGAAGTCCACTATCATGGACTGGGAGAAAAACTGGCTGAAAGCGGAGGAGATATCCCCGCCCCGGTGGAAGAGAAAGCCGCCGTGGACAAGGTCCGCGGGGTAATCACGGATTTCCGCGCGCAGATCTCCGCCCTCGAAGAACAAAAAGACGAAGACCAGGTCAGCGCCTACAAAAAGATGTGGGTCATCCTGATCGGCGGCATCCTGTTGCTGGCAGCCATTGTCGTGGGATCGATCCTGCTGCTGTAGCTCAAAGATGCCTCATCATCTGCATTTTTCGCGTAAATGGACGCGCTCAAAGCCGCGAGGCAAGTTGATATAGGTGTGAAAAAGGGAGGAAAGCATGGCATTTAAAAAGATTTTCTGGATCTGGCTGTTGATCACCGTGGTTTCCGGTGCTCTGTTCAAACTTGTGGCCCTGGTTATAAAAGGTCATCCGTACTGGCCATGGGCCGTCCCCGTTCTCTACATCGGTGTCCTGATCCTGTTCGCCCTGTACGTGCTGACCAAACCGCAACAGAAGTAAACGCTGCACCGAATCTCTTGAGAAGTAGTGTATAATCCTGCTTCTCATGGATCCCGCCATTTTATTTGCCGTCCTCATGGCCCTGCTGGCCTATTCCTGCATTGCCGTCGGCGAAGTGATGATGAAAAAAGGCATTTCCTGGCTGGGTTGGACGGGGGAGAAAGACGGTCTCTACTATCGCAGCCGACGCCTGTGGCTCATCGGCCTGATCCTGGTCAACCTCTACGGTATTCCCAGTGCCGTGGCCCTGCGCCATTTATCCGCTCACGTAATGGGTGCCTTTTCCGGTTGGGTGGTGGTGTTACTGGTGTGCTTATCCCACCGCGTGCTGAAAGAAAAATTGACGCGGGCGGATCGGATGTACGCCCTACTGTTTGTAGTGGGAATTGTGGCTCTCAACCTGCTGGAAAAACCCGTGAACGACGCGGTTGCATCTTTTTCCGTCCTGGCGGCACTGTCCCTGTTGCCGTTGGGATTGCTCTCTGGCGGGATGAGCAGGGGGGTTTCGCGGCGTATTCGTACCATCGCCTGTGGAATCGCGGCCGGGATGTCGGCGGGATTGATGGTGATCTACCTGCGCCTGCTGGTGCTGGAGTTCCGCTTCAGCGTTCTGCGATATTTCGAATCGCCCTGGCTCTACCTGTATGTTTTTTTTGCGCTGCTGTCACTGGTCGCCCTGCAATTGGCTTTCAAATCCGGCGGCATGATCCTGACGACGTCCATGAAATATTCCGCCGCCATTATCACCCCGTTCCTGGGCGCGGTGGCGGTGTTTCCCCGCCCGGTCAATCCGTGGCAATGGGCCGCGGCCGCCCTGATCGTTTTCGCCGTCATCCGCCTGATCCCGCGCTCTGAAGCGGGGTGACTTATGTAGTTTTCCTCAAAATGGATGCCGGTTGCGTAAACGATCTCATCATGTAGAATAGGCAAGTAGTTATCGCTCATCCGCATGCGAGGTGAATCATGTATTTTATCGTTGAATCGGAAAAGCCTTTCTCCCAGGTGGTGGCTGACCTGGAATCGGCGGTCAAACGCAATGGTTTCGGTGTGCTTTATGTGCATGACCTGGGAGCCACATTGCGCGCGAAAGGAGTGGACCTGGTCGAAGAATGCAAGGTGTTCGAGGTGTGCAACCCCGTGCAGGCATCATGCGTGATGAAGGTCGACATGCGCCTGAACATGGCTTTGCCCTGCCGGATTTCGGTGTACACGGAAGAGAAAAAAACCTTCATCGGTTTTATCCGCCCCAGGCCCATGCTGGCGGCGCTGTCCCGGGAACCGGGCTTGATCAAGGTGGCCGAAGAGGTGGAGGCCGCCATGGAGCGCATGGCTGAAGAGGCCAGGTAAAATAAATCAAATACCAAATCCCAAGCACAAAATCCCAAACAAATTTTAATGATCCAAATTCAGATGCTCAAAACAAAAAAACCAGTCATTTGTGGTCATTGGGGAAAGCTTGTCATTTACTCGCTGCGCTCGTGTCGTTGAATTCAGAATGGCAAGGGGCGAGGGGCTATTGGCTAGGGCAGGAGACAGGAGGCAGGTATGGGGGCGGCTCCCTGTGGCCGCCCTATAGCATGTAGAAGGTAGAAAGAAGTTTATACGCACCGGCCCCATTCGGGCTCAATTGCCCCTGGCCACTTGCTATTTGCCNNGTGATGCTGTCCGAGGTTTCCACGTTGGCCGCGGGATCGTAGTCGTATCCCGAATGGGCCACGTTTGTGACGGTAATGGTGAAAGGTCCCCTGGACTTGACGTTGGCCGAGGTGAAGAGCACCTTGCCATCCGCCGCGGTCACACCACTGGCGCTGCCGCCGACGACTCCGCTCCAGGTGATGGATACCGTGGCGCCGGAGACGGGCGCGTTGGCGGCATCGACCACGGTGATCGTGGCTGTGGCGGCGTAGTTGCGACCGCGCCGTTTCACGGTCATGGCGATGTTGGCCACGTGCATGGTGGGATCGGGACCGCCGGAAGAGACAGTGACGTCATGGATAACCGTGTCGGTCGCGCCTTCGTTGTCAGTGACTGTCAGGTTGACCGCGTAGGTCCCGGCCGCCNNGATGTGGCGCCGTCACCGAAGTCCCAGGCCCAGGAAGTGATCGTGCCGTCGCTGTCGCTGCTGGTGTCGGTGAAGGCGGCGTTCAGGTCGGCCGTGGTAAAGGTGAAACCCGCGGAAGGCGGCTGGTTCTCGGGTGTGGAACCGCCGGCGGCCAGCACGGCGGCATAAGCGTCCAGCCGGCCGTGGCCGAAGTAAATATCCCAGCCGGAGGCGCCGATATCTTCGGCGCTCGATTCCAGGATCGAACGTACCTGGCTGTTGGACAGGGACATATTGGCGGCTTTCACCAGCGCGGCCACTCCGGCCACGTGGGGGGAAGCCATGGAGGTTCCGGCATAGAAGTAGTAGCCTTCACTGGTGCCGGAAAAGGTATTCTGCAAAATCATGTCGTCGTAGCCGTCACCGTTGTTGTCGCCGCTGTCGCCGCCGGGGGCGGAGATGTCGATGGTGGAGCCGTAGTTGGAGTAGGAGGCCAGGGTGTCGAGGTAAGTGGTGGCGCTGACCGAAATCGAGTTGGTGTAGGCTGCCGGGTAGAAGGGGGTGCTGACGTGATCGTTACCCGCCGCGCAAACCACGACCACGCCCTTGTTCCAGGCGTAGTCGACCGCGTCCTGAAGGATCTGCAGGCTGCTGGATCCGCCCAGGCTGAGGTTGATCACGTGGGCGCCGTGGTCGGCGGCCCAGATGATGCCGTCGGCGATGTCGTCATAGGTGCCGCTGCCGCTGCTGCTCAAAACCTTGATGGGCATGATGGCGGCATTGTAAGCGATTCCCGCCACGCCCACGCCGTTGTTGGTGGTCTGGGCGATGGTGCCGCAGACATGCGAGCCGTGTCCTTCATCGTCGGTGGGATCCGTGTCGTTGTTGACAAAGTCATAGCCGGCGGTGAACTGGGTGCCCGCAAGGTCCTGCAGCGTTCTTTTGACTCCGGTGTCCACGATCGCAACCACCACGCCGGAACCGGTGCAGACATCCCACGCCGATTCCATGCCGATCTTGGTCATGTGCCACTGGTAGGAGTAATACGGGTCGTTGGGAACATCGAACTTGTAGGCGTACGCGTTCTGTTCGGCGATCACGACCCCGGGTTCGGCGTTCAGTTGTTTCAGGATCGCCTTGGGGTTGCCGTGATGGTAAACCGTGAACTTGCCCGCTTTGCGACTGTCCCGTTTCTTGGTCAGCGTGTACCGCTTCATCAGCGCGGATTTGCCCGCTTCCTTTACGGCGGGGTTGTAGACCACGATGATTTCGCCGGGTACCAGGTCGGGTTTTCCCGTGATAGTCGGTGCTTTTTCTACATCGGCCGCCTGCAGACCCAGGGTGAATACGAGGGTGCAGACCGCCAGCCAAAAGGCTGTGTGTTTCATTAACTCCTCCACATTGGTTTGAATTTCCCCACTTNNTCTCCCTTCAATCCACCAGGTTTTCGGCGAAGGTCAGGTAGATGGAACAGACCTGACCTTGTGGCCAAGCGGAGCCCATGTGTACCCGCAGCTCATAGCGTCCCGAGCGGATGGGCAGGGTCAACGGGCGCTCAATCAGCATGCCCTGTCCCGGTTGGATGGGTGAAGTGATTCTTCCCGGGCTGATGAAACGCTGCGGCTGCAAGGTGTAGGTGTTGGAGGGCCAGTGGCGCACCGACCAATACAGACTGAGTCCGCTGAAGTGATCGGAAGTTCCCGCGTCACCACCACAATTGTGAATGCCGATCCCCACATCGAATGTGGCGGTACGATTGACGGGATCGTAATCGAATGTATCGCTTAAGTTGAGTGTGTGCCCCTGGTTGCGGTTCACGGAAACGCTGCCGTGAAGAAAACGCAACAATATCGGTTCCTCGCCCATGAGGAACTGGCAATGCTCGTAACGCGGGAGGTGTTTGCTGATCTGAGAAGATGCCAGGTTCGTTCCCTCCTGGGTAATGGGATAGATGGAAAAATGCGCTTCCATGTCGCATGCATAAATGGGTGGATCACAATCGAATGAAAACCATCCGCCCCATGAGTTTTCCAGCCAGTCGGATTGGTCCGGAGGAATATCCTTGTTCGCCGATCGTCCACCGCAGCATGTCGCCCATTCCCAGCGGAAATAACCCACGAATGGCGCATTGCCCACGTTTCTGACCCGCGCTTGGAAGCGTTTGTTGCGGTAGTCATAGATCAGTTGCTGAACTTCGAGCTTCGGCGACTTTAACACCTGGAATGGCGGCTGCTCAGCGCGGGTGATATCAGGAAGCGTTTCGATTGACCCGGCTGGGCCCGCCTGTTGAAAGGCGGGGGCGATGGTGAACGTGTTGTTGCTGAAATCGTTGGGGGTTTCTCCCTGGAGGCGCAGTTTGATGGTGTAGCCGGGACCCGCCGCTGCGTCGGCGGCGTTGACCAATTTGCCGACGATCCATTCAAAAGCGTTCTGGGTGTACGGCACGCCGCTGGCCACGACCCCCAGGCTGGTGCCGCCCCGCCACAAGGTGATCTGGTATGTTCCGGCTATGATGCCGGAACTCATCCAGGTGATATTGTGGTGGGTGCCCTTGCGCCAGCTCTCGCCGCCGTTCGGACTGGTAAGTGTTACATTCTGGGCGACCAGGAGTGTGCCGGCCAGAACCAGGAATGATAACAGGCTTGCTTTTTTCATACGCGCCTCCCCAGGCTTTTCTTATTCTATAGATAGTAGAATCGATCCGGGAATCTCAAACCAAGCGGATCGGGGTCGGCTTTTTTTGCTTTTTCGCGGGGTTCCCGTCAAGGTATATGGATTTCAGAATTCGCCCTCACGCTTCGGATTCCGGTTTGGGGAGGGCGGCCGGGATGATTTGTATCCAGCGGTGGACACGATTGCGGTATGCCTGCCATTGGCCGCTGAAGGCGCTGACCATGGTTTTTTCTTCGTGGCGCACAAAACGAAATTCCATGATCAGAAAAAAAGCCGCCGCAGGAAACAGGCACGAAACGGATCCACACAGGAGCGACAAACCCGAAAGCGCCAGGGTCATTCCCAGGTACATGGGGTGGCGGGAAAAGCGGAAAGGCCCGGAAACGATCAGTACGGATGGTTTGCCCTGGGGCTTGACCGTGGTGGCGGCACGGGTAAAACGGGCGTCCGCG
>DBFQ01000099.1:0-2827 GCA_002294665.1 Candidatus Aminicenantes bacterium UBA876 | reverse complement strand
CGCCCCTCGCCGGTTTCTCAGTTGAAGTTTTTTTGATTCTTTCTTCCTTCTTCCTTATTCAGGGCCCAGATGGTCTGCCTCCTGTTTCCCGATTCTTATTGCATCAGCGCGCGGTACATCGGGTCCCAGGGGGGCAGGATCTCGGGTTTTTGTGTGAACACATTCAGGATCTTTTCCGGGATGAAACGCTTGTGGATCACCACTACCTGGACATGGCGGTCGAACCAGGAATCAGCCATGTGATAGTAACCTTTGTCACAGGAATCGGGTCCCCATGAATTTTCCACCAGCCATTTGGTCGGGGCCTGGTCGACCAGGTCCACACCGGTAAACACCATGGCGTGAGTGGGAGCGGAAGCCCAGGTATTGAACGCGTCATCGCGACTGAGGCGGAACGGCATGCCATACAGGGATTCCAGGTCGAAAAGCTCCGGGGCCATCACCCCCTCCTTGCTCAGGCTGTCTTTGCCCACGTCGCAGCCGAACCAGACCGGCGCGCGCGCCTCAAGGCTCTTGAGGGTGAGTTGCTTCAATTCTTCCAGGGGGATATTGGCAAACACCAGGCCGGGCCGATCCGCCACGGCCTGGTCCCAGAGAATGGTAAACAGGCGGTGAAACGGGCGGTTGGGGATGGAATAGAGGGCGTAGTAATCATCCAGGGCGGCACCGACTACCTGTTGATAAAAATCCAGCGGCGTCCAGGTTTTAAAGGCAGTCAACTTGTCGTCCTTGTCTTTGTAGCGCCAGGTGAACTCGCTCGGAGGCACACCGAAGTTAACCGCCAGGATGCGGTAGACATCCTTGAGTGCCTGTACGCGGATGCGTTCCAGGTCCGGCTCGCTTTTATCGCCGCGCAATGCCAGGGCGTATTCGCGCAGTTTCTGGGCCAGGGCCCGGTTCACACTGCTGGAGTGGGAGGAACTGTAGTTGTCCGGCATGATCTCGTAGGGAACCACCCCGTACTTGCGGATCAATTCCACCATGCCCACCCATTGACCGCCGTCAGGCACAGGGTTTCGCAACAGAAATTCCAGCTTGCGATCGGACAGCGGCAAGCCGCGTGTGTCCAGGATTCCCTGCAGGAAAAGGTTGGCCTTTTCCAGTTTGTCGTAGAAAAAGAGGTAAGTCTGGGAAAACTGGATGTCCTTGGTGTTTAATTTCTTGATTGCCAGTGGGCGCAACACGTTCAGCCCGGCATACATCCAGCAACGCCCGGTGGACTCCTGGTTGGTGATGGGGCGGCGTTCCAGTTCGAGCGAATAGTGCGTGTCGCGGGAGCGCATGACACGCTGATTGACGGAAATGGCCCGGCTGTCCTGTGTGGACAGGGCGTTGTGAATCGCACGGGTATGGGCATCCCAGGTAAAGGAAGCGGAGAGTTCCGCCAGCAGGTCCGCGTCAATGCCCTGCTTTTTTTCATCGGCCGCGAAGCCGCTGAGGATAAAAATCCCCAGAATCAGAATGGTAGTCAAGGATTTCATGTCACCTCCTGGATCCGGTAAAAATAGAGTATACGCATTCGGAAACGGAAAGTGTAGCGGGTTCGCACACCGCCGGCTATCGCCTGGTTTGACTGCGTCGCGGTGGGGGGCTACAATGCATGACCGGGAAGCACGGGGCGCGGCCTTCTTCCTGAATCAAAAGCAGAGAACTGGAACAGATCGATGAAAAGATTGTTTAAAACGCCGGAAAAGACCCTGATTTTTCTCCACATTCCCAAGTGCGCCGGCACCACGCTGACCGAAGAGATCCTGAAGCATCGATTCCTCACACGGCATCTGCTGGTGTTTTATGAAGGCGGCACGCGCGACTTGATTCAGAAACTCGAATCCATGCCCATGCACGAGCAGAAGCGGATTTTCTGCATCGCCGGCCACTTCGCCTTCGGTATCCATCGTTTCTACCAGGCGCGGCCGGTCGAGTATGTAACCATCCTGCGCGACCCGGTGGAACGGGTGATCAGTCATTATCTTTATGTGCAACGCCATCCGGAGCACCCGCTGCATGAACGCGTCACGCAACCGGGATTCACCATCCGCGATTACGTCGAAAGCGGTATCACTCCTGAAGTGCGCAACGGCCAGACGCGGCTCCTCGCCGGACTGGGGCGCGGGAACCTGCCGGACCGGGAAATGCTCGACGCGGCGCGAAGAAACCTGGAGGGGTTTTTCCGCGTTGTGGGTCTGACCGAGGATTTCGATGATTTTCTGCAAAAATTGCGCACGGCCATGCACTGGCCGCAACTGCACTACTCCAAACGGAATGTGTCCGATTATTCATCCCGCTCCATGGAACTGGATACGGAAACCCTTGAAGTGATCCGGAGCTTCAATCGCCTGGATGAAGCCCTGGTGGATCATGTCCGGACGAAGTGACAGGCATCAGGAGGCCATGCCGGCCCTGAATAAAGAATAATGAAGAAAGAATAAAAAAGGTTGCAACCGGGAAACCGGGAAAGGGCAGGAACAAGGTGACAGGTGGCAGGCGGCAGGAGACCGGTGATGGTAACTTCAAGCGCGAGTGATGGCGACGACGGAGGTTCGAGTGATGCGGCACTCCCCGGCTCGGTGATGAAAAAGCCAAGACACTTAACGATCGCTCACCGTTTTTTTCTACCTTCTACATTCTAAAAGTTGAGGGAGAAAATACAGTTAACTCAACAGATAACCTCATCACTCGTACCCTTTCGCGCCATTACCGCTCTGGAAGGTTCCTCTTCACAAGAACTCCCTCGCACCATCACAGCGTTTTTGGCTTTTACTTTCGACTTTAGACTTTCGACTGGCCTCCTGCCTCCTGTCACCTCGTTCCCCTTCCCCACATCCCG
>DBFQ01000026.1 GCA_002294665.1 Candidatus Aminicenantes bacterium UBA876 | reverse complement strand
GAATAAGGAATAAAGAAGAAGGAATAAAAAACCTCAACGTTCTCAACTATCTCAACCTCTTTTTTCCCGGCGCCAGAGTTGAACCCCAATCGCCTCTCGCCATCCTGGTTCAATGACACTTGCAGCAAGCCGATGACAAGTTCTCCCGGTTCCTCAATGACAAGTTTATCTAAATAACGCCTACGCTACTCCCCACAGCGTCCTGCTTNNTAGCGCTCCGCGGTTGTCGGTGAATCATGGCGATGATGCACGTCCGCGTCCGCCAGCCGCACCGCGTCATCGGAGACGGCTTCGAGTCGACCGATATAGATCCAGTTGGAATCCGTGTCCAGGACCGCAAGCTGACCGACATGGGCTTCCAGCAGCGTTTTCATTTTTTCTCCGCGCATATTTCATTCAGCCTGTTATATATATCACATTTCCGCGCGCAACACCCAGCGCACGGGTCGGGCGCCATACGTGCCCGTGCGTACGGAATCAGCGTGCCATGCCCGGCGCTTTGCCCAGGTGACGCTGGACCTCAAGCGCCAGCATGCGATTCAGGCGCCTGGCGCCCAGCGCGGAAAGATGAGAAACCCGGGATCCATACCCGCCGTCCACAAACATCTCCGGGTCGTCCAGGGGAAAGCGATCGGGTCGATTGAAGTCGATGAAATGTACGCGCGGAAACCGGGCCGCAAGGTGGTGCATCTGCTCACGGAACTGGTCCTGCATGTGGTTGGTGCGGTAGACATTGATGAAATCCGGCAAGTATACCAGAAACACCCGCGCCCTGTCCTTGATGGCAAGTTCCAGCAGCTTTTCCAGGTAGTCGCCTTCCCTGCCCGGGAAAGGCGTATAAGGGGCAGCCTGCCATGTCGGGGGTTCATGCTGCAGATCGCGGGACACTTTGCCGTGCAGCCCGGTGTAGGTCGAGATCCCCGCCGGCGGAATCCGCCGGTTGCTTTTGCTCTCCAGGCTCACGGCCAGGCGGTTGAGCATGTCCATCATCATCTGGTCGAACCGCGGTTTTTTCTGCGCCAGCATTGAAATCCGGCCGAGTCCCCGGACTTCCGGCTCTTCCCGGGGGAGATCGTCCACTTTTACCCCCATCGCGGCCAGCAGCCGGGGCCCGGTATATTTGTCAAAGGTAAAGTAATCCAGGCCGTAAAACAAATACCGCGGGGGGCCGTTATGTTCGCGGAAACGCTTGTAAGCCAGGTAGTTGTAACGCGGATAACAACCGGCACCGGCAAGGGAAAAGGCCCGCAGTTTGAGGAAATGGTGGAGATGGATGGGGAGGATACCCTCATACGCCCTGGATGTTCCCATGATCAGGCTGTTGTAGTAATTCCTGGGCATGGCGGGGGCCAGGCGGTCTTCTCCCTTTGCATAGAAGCTTTTTTCCGCCACCCCCAGCAGCGTGGCGATCCCGCGGTCAAACGCAAGAAAGGCAGCCACCCCCAGCAACAGCATCAGGGCGGCATTCAGTCCGCGCCTAAAAGCGGAAGTAGATGAATTCATTGGTGGTATCCACGGAAAACACGATCAGCACGCATAAAGCCAGCGCGAAGAGCACGACCCTGACGGGTGCCGCTTCGGGAAGAAGCCGCCGCCACAAGCCTTTGCCCGAGCCCCATTCCCACAACGCGAAAGCCGCGGCGAAACTCAGGGTGAAACCCAGATGCACCCAGCCGCTGCCCGTCAGTCCGAGGCGGATATGTCCGAGGTAGTTCAATGCTTCCGCAACGCTGCCGGAGCGAAAGAAAATCCACGACAGGGTCAGCAGCACGAAGGTGGAGGTCCATTGCAGCGAGGCATTGACCGCGGCCCGCTTTTGCAGGCCCAGGTATCGGCGCAGCCGTTTGCGCGTGCGTTTGCTCAGGTGGGAAAAAATCATGAAAAACGCGTGCAGCAGCCCCCAGATCACAAAATTCCATCCCGCGCCATGCCACAGGCCGGCCACAAACATGGTGACGGTCGTGGCCAGCGCATACACGCTCAACTCAGCCGCGCGACGGCGCCACTTGTCCGTGCGGCGCAACAGGGAGTAGGAAAATGGCAGAAAGATATAGTCCCGCAGCCAGAAGGAGAGCGTGATGTGCCAGCGGCGCCAGAATTCCGATATGCTGCGGCTCGCCAGCGGGTGGTTGAAGTTTTCCTTTGAGCGAATGCCCAGCAACTCGGAAACGCCCACGGCCAGGTCGGTGTAGGCGGCAAAGTCGCAATAGATCTGCAGGTAGAAGAATACCGCCGCGAAGATCAGGTTGATCCCCGCGTAGGCGGCGGGATCGCGAAAGACGGGGTCAACGAATACGGCCAGGCGCTCGGCAATCACCAGCTTCTTGAGCAGCCCGGCCAGGATGCGCCGCAACGCGCGGTCCAGGTCCGGTTGCGCCGGGTTTTTCAATTGATCGAGCAGGTCTTTGCTGCGTTCGATGGGTCCGGCCAGAATTTGCGGGAACCAGGTGAGGTGCAGGGTCAGAAAGAAGAGGCTGGGTTCCGCCTTGCAGCGTGCGCCGGATACGTCAACCAGGTAACTGATCATTCTGAAGGTGAAAAAAGAGATGCCCAGCGGCGCCAGCAGGCGTACGGGCGATAAATTCCAGTTCAGCAGGTCCGACAGGGTCTGGATAAACAGATTGGTGTACTTGAACACCAGCAGGGGGGCTGTCACGATTGTGATGCCGCCGATCAGCCAGGATTTACGCGCGCTTCGCGGCAGGCGCTCCATGTGCCGCCCCAAAGCCCATACAGCCACGCAACTCAAGAGCAGCATCGGCAGGTAGCGCGGCTGGATCAGCGCGTAAAAGAGGATACTTGCCGCCAGCAGCAGGAACGGGCGCAATCGCCGTGGAAGCAGTTGACCGGCAAAAGCGGTCAGCAAGAGAAAAATCAATGTATGGGTACTGAAGACGCTCATGGGAAAGCGGATTATATCACATCAGTTGTTGCGTGGGATCTGATTTGGGCGGCTCAACATCGTGGGCTGAAGGATGGTAGCCCGTAGGGGAATCGAACCCCTCTTGCAGGGTTGAAAACCCTGTGTCCTAACCGATAGACGAACGGGCCACCCGAAATGAGCCGTGCTGGGCTCGAACCAGCGACACCCGGCTTAAAAGGCCGGTGCTCTGCCTGCTGAGCTAACGGCCCACGGTTTGAGAGCATAGCATGGTTGTCATTGATTGTCAACCACGAAGGTGATCCGGGTTGTCGATGCCCGGGTTGATTGTCTGGTTGATTGTATTGTATGATTGGGCCGTTTCCCGGGACGATCCCGGGATCTGTGGAGGTGCGGCATGGATACCCTGCATCGCGACTTCGTGCGCACGGCCAAGCGCCTTGGAAAGAAAACCGCGATCGTGGATCGCACCCTGGATCTGCGTATCTCTTATTCCAAGGCACTGATCGCGGCCCTGATTCTCGTGCGCAAAATCCGCCGGCATCGGGACGGATTTATCGGCTTGATGATTCCCAATTCCGCCGGGTCCTTCCTGGCCACCCTGGGCGTGGTGCTGGCCGGCAAAGTGCCTGTCATGATCAACTATTCCACCGGTGCCGCGGAAAATGCCGAATACGCCCAGAACAAATGCGGCTTCCGCACCATTATCACTTCACGCGCCCTGCTCGAAAAGATCGGCTGCCGCATTGTCAAAGGCATGGTGTTTATCGAGGATATCATGGCCGGGGTATCGGTTGCCGACAAGCTCCGCGCCGCGGCCCAGGCGACTTTGCCGCTGCCGTTGCTGCTGCGTTCGATCCACGGCGGCGAACTGGACGATAATGCGGTCATCCTTTTTACCAGCGGCAGTGAAAAGGATCCCAAGGCCGTGCAATTGACGCACCGGAATTTTCAGTCCAACATCAAGGGCTGCCTGGATCACCTGGAGCTGCTCGAGGAAGACGTCATTCTCAGCATCCTGCCGCTTTTTCACGTTTTCGGCCACAACACCAACTTCTGGCTGCCTTTGATTACCGGATGCACCGCGGTCACTTTTGCCAACCCGCTGGATTACGAGGCGGTCTGTCGCACGGTGCGTGAAGAAAAGATCACGGTCATGCTGGGGACACCGATCTTTTTCAACGGCTACCTGCGCAAGTCACGGCCCGGTGATTTTTCCAGCGTGCGCCTGGCCGTTGCCGGCGCGGACAAGACTCCGGAGCATCTTTTCAAGGGATTTTTGGAACAGCACAACCTGCAGATTCTGGAGGGTTACGGCTGCACCGAAACCAGCCCGGTGATCTCGGTCAATACCCCCACCCAGATCAAATTCGGCAGCATCGGTAAGCCGCTGGCGAACCTGGAAGTGCGTATCCGCGATCTCGATACCGCCGAGGATCTTCCCCCCGGCCGGGAAGGTAAAATCGTGGTCCGGGGCGACCTGGTGATGAAAGGCTATTTCGATGACCTCGAGGAAACCGCGCTGCGCATCCGCGGGGGTTGGTACGATACCGGCGACATGGGAATGCTGGATGAAGAGGGCTTCCTGTGGCATCGCGGCCGCCTGAAGCGTTTTGTAAAGATCGGCGGTGAAATGGTTTCGCTGGTGCGGACCGAGAACGTGTTGATCCAGTTGCTGCCGGATAATGTTGAATGCTGTGTTGTCGAGGTGGCCGATTCCGTCAAGGGCGCGCGTATCGTGGCCGCGGTGACGGCCCCGGTGAATGAAAAAAAGATCCTCAGGGCCATGGCTCAGCAATTGCCCAACATCGCCTTGCCGCGCAGTTTCGAGGTCATGCAGGAGTTACCGAAGATGGGCAGCGGCAAGGCGGATTTCCGCGGCGTTCAGGCGGAAATGCGGCGCAAGTTCGACCGCAGCCGAGCGTCTGATTAGGGGCGAAGAGGGCTTTTTTATTCCTTCTTGCTTATTCGTTATTCAGCGTATCCGGATCAAGAGCCGGAGGCGGAATGCGCGCGGATGCGGGATGCCGCCTCGGTAACCGTTTCTGAATCCATGGCAATGTTCAGGCGGATGAAATCGCGGTAGCGATCGGAAAAGTTTTCTCCCGGGACGACGCCCACTCCGGCTTCAAGCAGGGACTCGGCCAGGGAAAAACCGTCGCTCCATGCCTGCGGAATCCGGGCCCAGACAAAGTAGCCGCCCCGGGCCGGCGCGACACGGAAACCGGCGGCGGCAAGCTCGTGACTCATGAACGCATGGTTGCGCGCGCAGATCATGCGGCAGTCGCGGGTGTACTCGCTGCCGAAGTCGTTCGCTTCCAGGTAACGCGCCAGCGCCGCCTGGGCCAGAGACGGGGCGGATAAGCCGGTATAGTCGTGATCGGCGCGGATCGCCGCCATGGTTTTTTGCGGAGCGACCATATGGCCGACGCGCCAGCCCGTGATGGACAATCGCTTGGAGAAGGAATCCACCCGGATCAGCTTTTGAAACCCCAGCTCCAGTGGGTCCGCCGGCGCAGAATCGAAATAGATCCCGGCGTAGACGGCGTCAAATATCAGCCAACCGTCCACCCGTTCCAGGATGGTCGCGAGGGCACAGAGTTCATCCCGGCTCCAGATTTTCCCCAATGGGTTTCCGGGAGATGCCAGCAAAATCACGCGGATCTGCCGTTTCCGGACGGTCGCCTCGAGCGCCGCAAAGTCGACGTCGCCGTCCGCACCGGTCGAAAAAGCGTGGTAAGGCATGCCCAGGATTTGCGGCAGCCGCGGAAAGCTTTCGTAAGCAGGGTCAAAGGCCAGCACGCCCGCCCCGGGGCCGAGGTGATAAAAGAGGTGAAACAATGCCAGGAACAGACCTTCCGTGGCTCCCTGTACGATCAACAGATTGCCTTCATCCAGGGGGGTGTCGGCGGAACTCAAGCGGGCGGTCAACAATTCCAGGAGCCGCAGATTGCCGTTCCCCGGCGCGTACTGATGCAGGGCGGGTTCGTTTGCGGCTTCACAGAGCCGGCGGATCAATTCCGGGGGCGGTTCGAATCCAGGCTTGCCCTGGGCGAGGTTGATACCGCCGCGCTGGGTGATGCGGCGGCTGAAGTGGCTGATCAGCGAGCCCCGGAATCGTTCCGGGGTCATTGCGTGCCGAGTTCCGCCTGCAGTTGTCTGGCCTGGCTGATAAAAGCGGACAAAGGATATTCTTCCAGCAGNNGTGCTGCCG
Source organism: Candidatus Aminicenantes bacterium UBA876 (assembly GCA_002294665.1). Taxonomy (GTDB): domain Bacteria; phylum Acidobacteriota; class Aminicenantia; order UBA2199; family UBA2199; genus UBA876. The sequence continues at coordinate 724 of DBFQ01000026.1, read as the reverse complement.
GGCCATGTCGAGTTGGCGGGCCTTGTACTGGGTGCGCGCCATCAGCAGCAGGACATAATCCTTGGCCACTTCGGTGTCCGTGTCCGTCAGCAACTGGTTGAACAGGTCCAGGGCTTCGCGTTCGCGATCCATCGCGCTCAAGACCTGCGCTTCCAGAAGGGTTTTCTGGTCGTTGATGATATCCAGGTGGCTGGAGGAGATGTCATCCATCATTTCAAGTGCTTCCGCCGTGCGTCCCTGTTCGATGTAGAGCCCGGACAGGAACAGCTGCGCCGCGGCGGACAAGCCCCGGCCGGCCTTTAACTCGGATAGCTTCTTTATCTTTTCGTCCACGCTCAGCGTGTTGTCGTTGCGGATCTGCAGGGCCTCGGAGTAGCGTCGGTTTTCCCGTGAATATGAATGCGAGCGGACAAGGGTCACGACCGCGATCACGACCAGTATGGAAGCGATCACCACCGCGGCGCTCACCAGCTTGCGACGGTTCCCGCCGATCCAGTTCAGGACGGTGGAAATGAAGTGTTGAAACGGATCTTCTTTCAGGTGGGCACGTTCTTTGCGTTTCATTTTTGTTCCTTAAGAAACCCGATCGGAGGGCTTTCTCACGTGCAATATGTGCAAGATGGTAACACCTTGAACCGATGGTGTCAAGTTCCTCGTGATGGCCGAATAAGGCTTATTCCCCGATGGAAAGGGCGTCAAGGAGCAGTGCTTTCAAGACCGCGGC
>DBFQ01000045.1 GCA_002294665.1 Candidatus Aminicenantes bacterium UBA876 | reverse complement strand
AATAAAGAAGAAGGAATAAGATGCAATAATCACAATGGTTTTTTATTCATTACTCCTTATGCATTATTCCGGCCTGTTTCCCGCCAATCGCCTCAGGCCTCTCGTCCAGGGCGGCCCCAGGGGGCCGCCCCTACCCTTGCCGCAAACCTAATCCAGCTGTTCTCTCAGCCGCCGCTGTTCGAGTATGCGAGTCTGTAAGTCCCGCATGTAATGATAAGCTTTGCGGTTACCGTAACGGGTGTAAGCTTCGTTGGCAAGGTTGTACGCCTGTTCAAGCCGGCCGCGGATTTCCGCACTGAACGCCAGGTTGTACATCGCCTTACCGGCAAATTCGCGGTCCGCTCCCCTTGCCACATCTTGCCACAAGCGTTCCGCCGCATCCCAGTCACCGCTCTTTACGTATCGCTTGGCGGATTCAAATTCCGGGCAACCCTTGCTGTAATACGTGCGTGTCAACGTTACCCATGTGGGTGAAATACGCTCACCGTAACGCATCCCGGAAAAATATGCGGCCTCGTTGATGGCGTCGCGCTTGTCGGGAAGGCGACGCAAGGCTTCCCTGCGGCTCTTGCCCGACGCATCCCAATGCTTGCTGTCATGATAAATGTCTGCATCGATAACACGCCTTGAATCGGGAACATAGATCTTCCAGCCTGAGCTCACAGAGATGGTGAGGCGGATATCATGGCGCTTTGACTCTTCTTCTTTCTTCCGGGAGCCACGATCCCGCACCTGGATATCCGAGTCAAATTTTTCGAGTACGATCAGGGCGTCAAGGCGGTATCGGTCGCAGATCCGGCGCACGGCTTCCCAGGGAAGTTCCCGGGGCATGGCAAACAGATCGACACCCGCGGCCTGTTCGCCGTAGATCACCACCGGGGTAAAGCGCGGCGCTGCGTTCAACTTCTCCGCCAACCCTTTCAGGCTGAATTCCGCGGCTATCGCGTCGGCGCCGGTCGATTCCCGGGTCAGAAATTCCTCTGCCAGATCCACAAGGCGCCGGCTGTCACGACGGGAATGGTCCATGATGCCGACATTCTCGATATCGTTTTCGATCGCCACTTCCGCCGGCATCAATACCTGCATGGGAACCGAGGATACCGAGCAATGCGATATCAGCAACAGCGTTGCCAGCCAGAATGTCAGTCGACTTACCTGAATGATTCGTTTTCTCATGCTTGTAAGTATACATTCCGGATGAAAAACGGGCAATGGCACACACACCGGAAACCGTTACTTCAGACCCGAATCAAGCGCAAAATCCGGATCCGGCTCTGATTGAAAACCATGCGCAAGGGCTCAGGCCGGGGCGATCCGGCTGTTTCAGTCAAGTTGCTTCAAAAATGCCAGGGTTTCCCTGTAACCGACAGCGATCAACTCGGCCACCTGTTCCGTATCGACCATGCTGAATGCGGACAGGTCCGGTTCAATCAAGAGATCCGCCTTGCGGGTTTGCAGGCGGGTGGCGTTAATCAGAATAAAATCAAAGGTGTTCAACAGCACTTCGACGATGTTCTGAGGACGCTTACTCCCGCTGTGGGCGTTGAGATCGATACCGACCACGAATTCCGCCCCCATCTCACGCAGGGGCGAAATGGGCACGTTTTCAACGACACCGCCGTCAACCAGCAGGCGTCCGTTGATCTCCACGGGAGAAAACACGCCGGGGATACAGGTGCTGGCCATCACCGCGGACGCCAGGTCTCCCTTGTCCAATACGACTTTTTCGCCGGACGAGATATCCGTGGCGACCATGGCCAGGGGGATCTTGCTGTCTTCGATTCGCGAGTCACCCAGCCGCTCCTTCAGGATATCGCCCAGTTTCTCGTTGGAAAGCAAGCCGTAACGCGTGGGACGGATTCTGGAAATATCCAGCCATCTCAAATCCAGGGCAATGGTTTCGATTGTATCCAACGAGAGACCGCCGGCATAAAGCGCACCGATGAAAGCGCCGATACTGGTGCCACTTACATAACGCACCGGGAATTCCCTTTCAGTGAACGCCCGCAGCACCCCGATATGGGCCGCTCCCAGAACGGCGCCCCCGCCCAATGCCAGTCCGAATCCGCTTGCCAGGTCCTTGCTGTTCATTTGAAATAGTTGCCCTCCCTTGCGCTTAGAGGGGGAAACGGGTCTCGCCGCCATCGATCACCAGGGCCTGGCCGTGAATAAAAGCGGCCGCGGGCGACGCCAGCCAGGCCGCCGCGCGCCCGAACTCCTCAGGGGTTCCGATTCTTCCCAGAGGAATCGCCCTTGTGATCTTTTCCATCTCTTCCGCTTCAGTGGTCCCGTTGGTCCGGCAGCGGTTTTTAACCAGTTGATCGACTCTTTCCGTGCGTGTCCATCCCGGATGAATCGTGTTGACGCGGATACCGGAGGGCCCCAATTCATCGGCGAGGGATTTCATCAACCCTACCACGGCCGGGCGCAGCGCGTTCGACAAGGTAAGATTCTCAACGGGCTGTTTGACGGACATCGACTGGGATGCCACGATGCTTCCCCGTTGCTGCCTGAGCATGACCGGAACCACGGCACGGCACAGCAGCACGGCGCTCATGATGGTCAAGTTCATTCCCGCTTCCCATTGATTCACATCGATTTGGGAAAAGTTCCCCGGATCCGGACCGCCGGCATTGATGAACAGGATGTCGATGCGTCCATAATGCTTCAGGGTCTTCTGCACCAGGTGATCGATATCCTGGCGTTTGGACAGGTCAGCCTGCAATGCCACGGGAGGATGGATTTTCCCATGAGCGATGCGTTCGGCAGCGGTTTTAATGGCATCGGAGCGCGAAGCCATCACGACCCGGGCTCCCTCGGCCGCAAGCGTATCGGCAACGGCAAAGCCCAGTCCGCGCGACGCCGCGGTAACCAGCGCGACTTGATCTCTCAGTTGAAGGTCCATGATATCTCCTATGCAATCAATTGCGGGTAAAAACCCGGTTGCTTGAAACCGCCCGGATTCAGACGCCGGCCCAAGGCCGTGCCTGCCGTTTCCCGTTTCCGGAACGCCCCGGTCACCGGGATCCCGGGTCCACGAAAACCGGTTCTATCGGCTGAGTACCCTTGCCGTCCTCATCCATCACTTCCAGGCGATCGGAAAAAATCAATATCACCAGGCCCGCCGCAATTTCCGGCAGCGAACCGGGTTCCCGGAACGCGAAGAACTCTCCGATCAATTCATCCTGCCAGGCATCGATCGCAATCGCCATGTCTTCATCAGCGGCTGAATACGGGAAATCGCCGGCGACCAGGTTGTCCACCATCCAGGTTTGCCCCAACACCGTTCCGGTTATCCAGCCTGAGCAGGGCTTTTTATGGCTCCGGATCATCCGCAGCATGGAAGCGGCGGAAAGAGAAAAGTGAAGCGTCATGACTTCTCCGGAGGGGATTCATCCGCGCATGGATTCAACAGCAGGGCCGCCAGAAGCGGCATCATCAGCGACAGATCGCCGGGAATTCGCCGGCACCAGCCCCCCGCGCGGCGGCACTCGGCCATGATATTCTCCTCTTCCCGGTGCGGGTGGATATCGGTAAAAATCCCCATATCCATGCGCGGCCGCTGAATGGCGCTGGCCGCGCAGAAATTCATTGCGTCCCGGACCAGTTCCGCCAGCAGCACCGAGGGTCCGGCCTGAATCCATACCCCGCCCTTGTCCATGCGGCTGAGGATGGAAGTCAATAAAAAGAAATCCCGCTCTCCCAGAACCGTCAGGACCGTGGAGTCCAGGTGGGGATGCAGGCGCGTGGGATTCTGAATCCCGCCGGGATGAACCGTTACCGGAATATTCAGCTTGTAAGCGTTATAAATCAGGCTATGGCTGGAAAAAGCAAAACCGGCTTGCGTCATGTAAAGGCCGATGGCCTCGCCGCAGCCGATCTTCTGTTGCTGACCTTCTTTCAACCCGGCATTCAACAGCAATCCGGTTTCTTCGGTCACGGAATAATCATCACTGGCTTCGCTGTTGCGGCCGACGAAACCGGTCAGGGCGATTTCAAAATCGGCGACAGCGACGCTCCAGGAGACGGCCAGGGCGGATATCCAGCCGCGCTCCATCAGGTCGATGATCAAGGGCTGCAACGCAGCTTCAGCCGCCGCATCATCCATTCCCAGGATGACGGGAAAATCTCCTCTACGCGCCTCGCGCAGGCGTTTAGAGAAGGAAAGCAGGTCGGCGGCGGCGCCTGTTTTCGGCAGCGCGGAAAAAAAATCAGCCAGGCTGCTGCCCGGATACACCGGGCGCGCGAATTCATCCGCCTTGATTTTCGCCGGACGATTGTGAACCGATTCAAAGCGGATCCCTGCAGCCCGGATGGATGGATACTTCTTATATGGCACTGGCTATTCCCGGCTGAACCTGGCGTATTTCAATACATACTCTACCGCGCTGTAAACCGTCAGAACCACGGCGATATAAAGGATGATGGTCCCCGTCCAGTAAAAAAAATCGGGACGCGGCATCTTGGGGTGAAGGATGAGTACGGAAATACCGATGATCTGCATCAACGTCTTTTTCTTGGCGATCCATGAAGCGGCAAACACTGCTTCCTGGACCAGAGAGTAAAAGCGCAGCGCGGTAATCAGGATTTCACGAAAAATGATTACGGCTGCGACCCAGGTCTCAACGTATTGATGGTAAACCAGAGCCAGCAACGCCGCCGCTACCAGCAGCTTGTCCGCCAGTGGGTCGAGAAACTTTCCCAGCGGCGTGACCTGGTCAAATCGTCGTGCGAAGTAACCGTCCAATGCGTCCGAAACGGAAGCCAGGATAAAGACGGCAAACGCGATGATCTCCTTGTTCTGCATTTCAGTCAAAAGGACCACGAGGAAAATCGGTACCAGCACGATGCGCACAATGGTAATGATGTTGGCGATGGTCATGTGGTTGTATTGTAACCGCTGTGCAGCGGCTTTTCAATGTTTCGCAATCCGACAATTTTTCCGAAGTAAACACGGGAAAAGAAGCAGGACGCAACAGAAAGTGCTGCTGGGCGTTTCTCTAACTCTATTTTAAAAAGTTGAGGCAGTTGAGAGAGTTGAGGGCGGAAGGGAAGTTTTTAAAAGCTCTTTGCGGATTTTTTTCTTTTCACTTTCACCTTTTCACTTTTCACTGGTTGCCCGCCTTCCTGTCACCTGATACCTGGCACCTTTTTTAAATCCCAAATCACTGTTGTCCT
>DBFQ01000055.1 GCA_002294665.1 Candidatus Aminicenantes bacterium UBA876 | reverse complement strand
TTACCCACACGAAACGTAATAGAGCCAAAAAAGGTGACAGGTGGCAGGAGACAGGTGTTCGATTTTGGGGACACCCCCATTTTTCATCACAGCGCTTAAAAGCGCATCATCACAACTCGGACAGGCATTCTGAGCAGAGCTGCCTGGTTGGTTTCCTCATCACTGACACTCCTTAGTGCCATCACAAGGTTTTGCCTGTTTCCTTTCAACTTTCGACTTTTAACTTTCGACTGCTTGATCCGGCAGCGGCTCGCTGATCCGGATCCACCACAAGGAACGGGCGGGCCATTCTTCCGGCGGTGGAGGATCGGCAACATTCTCCGGTGGGTCCGTCACAAGCTTGGCGGAGATCTTTTGTGGATCCGTGATCTCTTCCGTAAAAAGGTACAGGGTCATGAAGCGGTCATTGCGCGGCACCATGGGCAGGACCTGGTTCAGGTCGAGAACGATATTGGCGGCCCGACGCCGGAACACGACGGAACAATGAAAATCGGTATCATGATCCTGCAGCCGGATCACGGCCCGCAGCGCAATACCATCCAGGCATTGAGACTTGTAAACCGCGGCTGCGGCAATCGCTGCACCCAGCAGCAAAAAAAAGACAAAAAGCGCGCTCAAGCGACAGGTTTTCACTGATCGGCTCTCCCATGGACATATATGGCGTGATTTGAATGATTTTTCTCAATACCGCTGCTGATGCCCCGATATATAATCGGTTTGCCCCGGACAATGGATTCGAGTAGAATGGCCTCTAACTCCAGAGAGGATGGCATGACATACGATTTTGACCGAATCGTCGACCGCAGCGGCACTGCATCCCTGAAATGGGACTTCCGCCAGGAAAGAACGGGAGTGGCCGACATTCTGCCCATGTGGGTGGCGGACATGGACTTTGCCGCGCCGCCGGAGGTGGTCGAGGCGGTCAAGTCCCGGGCCGCGCACGGCATTTACGGCTATACCGGCCACCCGGATTCCTTTTTCCTGGCCGTTCGTGACTGGCTGAATACCGAGCACAACTGGGAAATCGAAATGGATTCAGTCGTGGTCACCCCCGGTGTGGTTCCCGCGATCAACCTTGCCGTTCAGGCTTTCTCACAACCGCAAGGCAAGGTCATCATCCAGCCACCGGTCTATTACCCTTTCATGTGGGCACTGGAAAACAACCGGCGGAAGGTGGTTTTCAACCCGCTGATCCGGGAAAACGATTCCTGGCGCATGGACCTTGAGGGTTTTGAAAAACACGCCCGGGCCGGCGCGCGCATGTTGATCTTATGCTCACCCCACAATCCCGTGGGCCGGGTCTGGAATCACGGGGAACTGAGCGAACTTTCAGGGATCTGCCGCAGACATGATATCCTGGTGATCAGCGATGAAATCCATGCGGACCTGGCCATGCCGGGACACAGGCACCTGCCGCTCGAAACCGTGGCTCCCGACCTCAAGCATGACCTGGTCACCTGTTATGCGCCATCCAAGACCTTTAACCTGGCCGGCCTGCAGATCTCTACGGTTATGATTCCTTCGGCTGAAAAGCGCGCGCGCTTTCTGGCCGCCATGAAAACCGTCGGCCTGGGGCTGAGCAATCCATTCGGTATCGCCGCCGCGGAAGCCGCCTATCGCCACGGCCAGGAATGGTTGCGGCAACTCAAAACCTATATCAAGGCCAACCATGACTTTCTGACCGGTTTCTGCGCGCAGCACATTCCCTGGGCCAGGCCCATGCCCATGGAAGGCACGTACCTGGCCTGGATCGATTGCAGCGCGTCCGGCCTGGATGATGATGAGTTGACAAAACGCCTGCGGAATAAGGCCCGGGTCTGGCTGGATGAAGGACCGATCTTCGGTCCCGGCGGCGGGGGTTTTCAGCGCATGAACCTTGCCTGCCCCCGTGTCACTCTCGCTGAAGCCCTGGAACGAATCAAAGCGCTGCCGCTGTTCTGACGCCTCTTTTTTTCAGAACTATTTGAGTTCCAGCCAGCCGCGCCTCGGAAAAGCACATCTCCGCTCTTGACATTCCGCTGAATTTGATTGAAAATTTATTTTTCGGTAAAACCCCTGCCGCCCACCCCAGGGAGCAGATCTTCCGATCCGGCAATGACCAGGCCGGTGACTGAGCTTTTTGGCGCCGATCCCGGAGGCAATCATGAATCCTGACCAGACCTCGCACGACCGCATGTACCTGAAAGTCGAGCAAATGTGCCGCGATTTGGCCCTGTTCCCCCCCTCGGACCACCGCACCCTCCACCGGCGGGTACGCGGCTTGCTTTCTCCCGCCGTGATTGAAACCCTTCTGAAAGAGTTGGAAAAGCTGGACCTGAACGACTACATCGCGCGCACGGTGCAACCGGCCGGAGAACCATCAAGGCCCGGCGCCATGGCGGTGATCCGCCGCCTGGGGGGGGACACCCTGCGCAAAGTACTCATGGGACCACTGGCGGTAGTTGAAATGGAAATGGATTTCAGCTCACGCCGGCGGCGTATCGGCATTATCGCCCAGGAAAGAACCGTCGCCAACGGGGTCTGGATGCCGGAACACCATGAAGCCGCCGCATTTCATGCGCGGGAATTCGCCAACCTGGGCATACCGATCATCACCTTTATCGACACCCCCGGGGCGGATGCCGGAGAAACAGCCAACCGCAATAACCAGGCTCACCAGATTTCACGCCTGATCGCAGAAATGGTGAACATTGATGTGCCCACGGTGGCGATCATCCTGGGGAACGGTTATTCAGGTGGAGCCATTCCACTGGCGGCGGCCAATCTTCTGCTCAGCGTAAGAGACGGAGTGTTCAACACCATCCATCCATCCGGGCTGGCAAGTATCGCGCGCAAGCTCAATCTTTCCTGGCAGGAATGTGCCCGATTCGTGGGCGTTTCCGCCGTGGAGCTCTTTTCTCAGGCTATCATAGACGGCATTATCGATTTTATCCCCGGAGAGAATCAGGCCAAGCTGGACAACCTGAAATCTGCGCTCACCACGGCCGTGGAGTGCATCGAGAAGGGGAACCTTGATTTCGTGCGGCGCACGCCTGAGATCTTTGCCCACTACCGTCGCAGCGTGTTGCGATTGATCGATCCATCTCCGCGACTGCAGATCTTGAAGAAGCACGGCTTGTTTCAGACCGCTCCGGGGCCGGGAGAACACCTGAATGTGTTTGGCGCCGCCTGTCGCTACCAGCGTTACCTGAACCTGCGCTCGCGAATCCGATCCACCACGATGGAGCAGTACGGACGCCTGGCGTATTCTCCGCCAACACCTGGGGGAAGCATCCCCCGGCGGCAGCCGCCACAGCGGAATGTAATCTTCCAGACCTGGCTGCAGGATCCTGATCGCATCGCCTGGGACGACCGCCTGCTCCGGGCCTTGAAGAGCTACCGTTACTGGTCCGAAAACATGCAACGACAACGGGGTCGACTGCACAACATGCTGATGGGCGATGCCGGCCCCAATCTGGAATGGTCTCGGGATCAGCTTCAGCTCCTGGTGGGATTCTCTTTACTCAACCACTGGAAGGCCGATGCGCATGAGAACTTCCGGCTACTGCTTCATGCTTTGCAATCGCCGCAGCAGACCGGATGGCTTTTTTCCGCTGACGACATTTCAGACCCGGCCGGGATGGCGCGCATCATCCTTTCCGGATCACACCCCCTCGCGAAGAAAATCAAAGAGCGGCTGTCTCCAGAAGCCCGGCAGGTTTTCATCATGGCCGCAGGTGATCCCGGAGCCCGGCAACACTTGCGCCGGGTATTGACAACCGAGTTGAACCTCACCCTGGCTGACACAACCCCGGTCGCATCAACCGGGTTTGACAACATGGATTCTAAAGAAGGCTCCCATCAACGCAACCGCCGCTTGCTGGAAGAAGCGTTTCCCTCCATGCTGCGTGCCGCGCGGGAACACCCCGGGGATATTCCTCCGTCTGAGGCCACGGTGCTTGACGTTATGCTGGACCCCGGTCTGCTGCCGGGATTCATTCGGGAAATCCAGAACCTGATGGTTTTCGGACTGGTATACGATCAGTTCGTGATTCAATTACCGCGGGTGGCGGACGCGGCTCACCACACCTGGGTGCTTGCGGAAAACATCCTGGAAGAGCTGCTGGAGAATGCCATTGAATCCGCACATGCCGGCTTAAGCAACAGCGATCCAGACCTGGTCGTGGCCATGGGAGACACCGCAGGAGTGAGGGAGCACATCCGGACCTGGTTGAAGCGCCTGGCGGATTATCCCCGTCGTTACCAATTGCTCGCCCCCCTGGAGGAATGGAAAAGCGGTGTATACCCACGTATATCGGAAACCCTTTTCGTGGTGATCACGGATATTTTCTGCCGCCTGCTTCCCCAGCATTTCCGCGCGGAAACCCATCCCGGCTCTTATACCGGGCGTATCAATCCCCGGCGCATCGGCCCCAAAAAAGACTTCTGGAACCGCCTGGCCGTAGCGTACCGCGACTTGTTGATCCAGGAAGTCCTGGAGGAATACAAAAAAAAGGGCAGGATACCGGTCCAGCGGGTGATTGACCGATTCTTTACCGAATTCCATGAGATGGATGCCAATGTCATGACTGCCGATCCCCGGGGGTTCCCTGGGTTTCGCGCGTCCATTGAAGATGCTCTTAACAAAAAAATCCCGCCTTGCGGCGCCGTGACCGGGTTGGCGCGGTTTTCCGGACCGGATCTGGACTGCCGCGTGGGCGTTCTGGTGTCCAACCTGGAGTTCCAGGCCGGTGCATTTGACATGGCCGCAACGGAAAAACTGTGCCGCCTGCTGACCCATTGCGCCCGGCAGCATTTACCGCTGATCGGATTCGTGAGCTCGGGAGGCATGCAAACCAAGGAAGGAGCCGGCGGCCTGTTCCCAATGGCCGTCGTCAATGCCCTGATCACGCGTTTTGTCCGGGACCATGACCTTCCGGTCATCATCTTCGGTTTCGGAGACTGCACCGGAGGCGCCCAAGCCGGATTCGTCACCCATCCCCTGGTGCACTCCTGGTATTTTTCAGGCACCAACATGCCTTTTGCCGGCCAGATCGTGGTTCCATCCCACCTGCCCGCCCACTCCACGCTGTCAAACTACCTGTCCCGCGTTCCCGGGTCCATGTCCGGACTGGTCAGCCATGCTTTCGCTCCGGACCTGGATGAGCGTCTGCGGGCAATCGACCCGGAAATCCCTATCCCCCAGGCAGGCGTGGAAGAAGTGATATCCTCCATTCTTCGCGATATCGAACCGCACGAACAAGCCGGGCAAGCCTGTACTCCAGAGCCGTTGCGTCCGCTGTACCGTCCCATCCGGCGGGTGCTTTTACACGCACGCGGATGTACAGCCGTCAGGCTGATCGAGCTGGCCCGGCATCGCAATCTTCAGGTGGTCCTGGTCCAATCCGATCCGGACATGGATTCTCTACCCGCAACCATGCTGTCCGATGCGGACCGGCTGGTCTGTATCGGCGGGAATACCCCCGGAGAAAGCTACCTTAACGCTCTCAGCATTCTGCGTGTAGCAAGGATGGAACAGGCAGACGCACTGCACCCGGGTATCGGGTTCCTGTCCGAAAACGCCGATTTCGCCAGGCTCTGCCTGAAATACAACCTCAACTTCATCGGACCTCCTGTGGAAAGCATGGAAGCCATGGGCAATAAATCCAACGCCATCCAGACAGCGCTCAGACACGGAGTACCGGTTGTTCCCGGCAGCCACGGAATTCTTGCGGATTCAGCGCACGCCGCTCGCCTGGCGCTGGAGATCGGCTATCCGGTTCTGCTGAAAGCGGTACATGGCGGGGGTGGAAAAGGCATCCGCGTGGTCCGCGATCCGGATGCCATTCACCAGGCATTCATGCAGATCACAACGGAAGCCGAGAACGCTTTCGGCAACGGTGACATCTACCTGGAAAAATTTATCACCCGGCTGCGCCACGTGGAAGTCCAGGTCATGCGTGACCGCCATGGCAAGCTTGTGATACCCGGAATCCGTGATTGTTCGGTGCAGCGGAACAACCAGAAACTGATTGAGGAATCCGCCTCCACCCTGCTCAACGGGGAACTGGAGCGGACCGCGCGGGAAGCCGCAACCCGACTGTGCGAGGCAATCGATTATGTGGGGGTGGGTACGGTGGAGTTCATTCTCGACCTGGACGGGCCGGCCATCTATTTCATGGAGATGAATACCCGCCTCCAGGTCGAACACCCGGTCACTGAAGTCGTCAGCGGCATCGATATCGTAGACGCCCAATTCCACATCGCCGAAGGGAAGCGGCTGGGTGACGTGCCTGTAAAAAAGCAATTACATGCCATCGAGGTCCGCATCAACGCGGAAAAACCGCAAATGGACGCGGACGGCCGCATGACTTTTTTCCCCGCACCGGGAACCATCACGAGTTGCCGTTTGCCGGAAAAGCGGGGAATAAGAATCATCACCATAGCCGCGGAAGGCCGGACGATCTCTCCCTATTACGACAGCCTGATTGCCCAGGCCATCGCGCAGGGCGGAAGCCGCGAACAGGCCATCAAGCGCATGCTGAATTGGCTGGAAGAGGTGGATATTCAGGGAATCCTCACCAATATTCCCCTGTTGCGCCGCATCCTGGCCGATCCGGATTTTCGGAAAGGCGATTTCACCACGGGTTTCCTCGAACATTTCAGCAACCGGATAGACGCCCTGGATTTGATCCGGGAGAGCGAAGCCGAGGCCGGCACGGCTTCGAACCGAAAAATTGCGTTGCAGATACCGGATTCGCACGACTTGAAAGTCCTCAGCCCCTCCACCGGGGTCTTTTACCTGACTCCCTCTCCCAATGAACCGGCGTTTATTCAGGTGGGAGACATGGTGGACGTGAATCAGACGCTGTGCTTACTGGAAGCCATGAAGCAGTTTACCCAGATCACCCTGGCCGGGTTCAACAGCGAAACCGCCACAATCTATTCACCCGCAAATCGTTACCGGGTGGAACGAATCAACATCTCCTCCGGACAACCGGTCAACAGCGGCGACCTGCTTTTCATTATCCGACCGCTGGAAAAATGAGCGTCAGGATCCGGCAACTACTTCAATTTGCAATACCACCATTCGCCGTCCAGTTCCCTGATGGGCTCCGCCGGGTAGCGTCCGGCCACTTTCTTCGCGTCCAGGCCGACCTGGTTGAGGAAAGACTTGATCATCAAAGCCGAAGTTCCCTTGCCGGTTTTCAGGTTGGAAATCTTGCGGGCGCCATCCAACCTGCCATTGGTGAGAAACTCGACCATGAGGAGCTTCTCACCGGGGTGGTATCCCGGCCGGGCGTGGGTAATTTCGGGATTGCCGGTCAGCAGGTGGCCACGCAGGGCCGATGACAGGGTGAGGCTGCCCGACTTGGTGATGCTCAGGGTATTTCCGCCCTTACGCGTACGCGCGTTACGGTTCATCTGGGCTTCATCAACTATCTTTTTCCAGTTTTTCATTTTCACCTCGCAATTTATTCATATTTAATTACTATATTTAGATTCAAAACGACTGTCTACATTTTATTGTTCAAGAGAATTCTGAAATTTCATTAAAACAAAAAAATTAAGTACAAATGTTGAAAATTACCCCTTCTTTTTCACTTGATTACAAACTCTCTTTTTTATTACGCGGTTTGTTGGTCATTATTCATTGAGTTTGAAAATGTGAAGTTGGAGAGTTGGAGAGTTGGATGGTTGGAAAGTTGAAAAGTTGGGGAGTTGGGGAGTTGAAGAGTCGGAAAGTGGAGAGTGGGGAAAAGTTGAAAATGTCGGGGTGCCTCACTGTGACCGCCTCCGGGCAGCCGCAGTTGGGGATCAATATTTTTTTGCGATTGCCGCCGCGGTTTTTGCCACCAGGTCACGCAGTTCAGCCGGAGCGATCACTTCGACATCGGCGCCGAAACGCAAGACATCACCGGCGATTTCGCGAAAATCAGCCACGGGGAAAGAGAGGTCAATCGACCCATCGCGGCTTTCCGTAAGCTGCTGGCCGGGATACCAGACCTGATCCCGCACCAGGGCCGCCGCCCGGGGGAAAAACCGCAGGCGCACCGCGACGGGAGGGCCGTCAAAAAAAATGCCGTAATTGCGCTCGAGTTGCGCGGCGATGGGGATCCGCCATTGTTCATCGCTGATGGATTGATCGGTCAGCTCCAGCGAAACAATCCGCGAAAGCACAAAATCCCTGACCCCCCGGCGGGTCTCGCAATAACCGAGCAAATGCCAGTTTCCCATGTAGAGCAGCAGGTGCAGGGGAGCCACCAGTCGTTCGGTTTCCTTGCCGACCCAGGGTGAGCGGTAACGCAGACACAATTTGCGGCGCCGGCCCATGGCGTACACCACGGTGGAGAACACGCCTCCGCGCACGCGGTCAACCCGGGTGTTCTTGAGCGAGATACGATTCTCCAGTTCCCGCATGTCCAGGCCGGTGCGGGCGTTCACCTGGTCGAAAAAGCGAAACACCCTGGTGCGGGCGCTCTCATCCGGGATCACCGTGGCCAGGCGCTTGGTCACCAGCAGAGCCACGAGTTCCTCTTCAGAGATCCACAATCCCGGAAGCTCAAAAGTATCATCCGCGTAGACATATCCCCTGTCGAGCGCTGAATATGCAATGGGCGCGCGGAAGAAATCGCGCATGAACTCGATGTCACGCGCCGCCTGGCGACGCGAGATTTCAAACGCCGCCATGAAATCCGACAGCGACATGCGGCCGCCACGCTTCAAGCGGTTATGCACCCACAGATAGCGTTCAAAAGCCAGGCGCTTGGACATGATTCAATACAAAATGCGACCGCTCCAGTAGGCCACCACTTCGGAATCATCACCGGTGACTGCGCCGGAATGAGTGTAACAGGTTTGCTCCACACGGGTCACACCGGCTTCCCGGGCGGCGGCCAGCAAAAGCACCGCGGGGATCACTCCGCACATGGAGATGCGACGTGAGACCACTTCATGGAGCAATCCCTCCGGATCCAGCCTCAGTATTCGATCAATGGCGTATCGATCCCGGCTTTCCGCCGCTTTTGCGGAAATATAATGGCTCATATCCGTGGAAGCCAGCAGGAGCAGTCCGGGACGCCTGGAAAGCAGGGTCCGCGTCAGCATTCGCCCGGCTTCCAGGGCGGTCTCCAGGTCAACAGCGCCCAGGGTAATCGGCAAAATGGCTGCTTGCGGGGCAACCACCTGGATAAAGGGCAGATGGACTTCCAGCGAGTGTTCGCTGAGAGATGCGTGACCGTCCAGGCGAAAATCCGGGGCTTCCCGGGTCAACAGGTGAGCCAGTTCCAGATCCACCATCACATCGCCGAGCGGTGTACGCCAGGCTTCATGATCATCCACCGCCAGCGGAGCTCCGCTTCCACGGTGAT
Organism: Candidatus Aminicenantes bacterium UBA876; assembly: GCA_002294665.1. Lineage (GTDB taxonomy): Bacteria > Acidobacteriota > Aminicenantia > UBA2199 > UBA2199 > UBA876. Next base: position 8,767 of record DBFQ01000055.1, on the reverse strand, counting down.
TGACGCCCAGCACAACCACGGTGTCCCGGGGCGTCACCCCCGCCCAGGCCTTGCCCGCACATGCGCCGGAGTAAACGTAGCCGGCATGGGGAGCCACGATTCCCAGCGCCTTCACAGGCTCAGCGTCCGGAGGAATCAATGACTTCACTTCACGTAAGAGTTCAGCGCCGTCACCCGGATAAAACATGCCGGCAACCGCGGGTTGACGAATCATGGTCATCCTCTTTCAATCGAATCAGGGATTGTACAGGGGCACAAACCCCTGCACCACCACCTCCCCGGATTTGATAATCGTGTGCCAGGGGATCAGCCCCGGATGATAGCCCAGGTAACTGTAGTCGGGAATATCCGCCAGCAGCACATCCATTTTCTTGCCCGGAACCAGTGATCCGATCGAATGCTGCCGATCGATGGAGTAAGCGGCGTTGATGGTGACCGCGTTCAGCGCCTCTTCAATCGTCAGTCCCAATTGGAACACCCCCAGGTGAAATATAAACAATTGCGAGGAAATCATGGAACTGCCGGGATTGAAATCACTCCCCAGGGCCACGATACCGTTCTGTTCGATTACCTCACGGGCGGGGGCGTATTTTGCCATTTTCAGGAAGAAAGAGACTCCGGGCAGAAGGATGCACGCCGTGTCCGAAGCACTGATCACCGAGATCTCATCGGGTGTCATGGCAATGAGATGCTCGGCGGAACGCGCTCCTTTTTCAACCGCCAGCCTGGCGGCACCGTTGGAAGTGAATTCGTCGGCATGGATCTTGAGTTTGAAACCCAGCTCGCGGGCGCGGTCCATGTAGACGGCGGCCTCCGCCACCGAGAACACACCTTCTTCGCAAAAGACATCGGCGAATTCCGCCAGGTTTCTTTCCCGGACACGGGGCATGACCTCGCCGGCCATGAAATCAATGAAATCACGATTGCGCCCGGCGAACTCCGCGGGAATCTCATGCGCGCCCATGAAGGTCGGCACCAGTTCCACCGGATGAAATTCATTCACGGCGTCCACCACTTCCAGTTGTTTGATTTCCGTATCCAGGTCCAGCCCGTAGCCACTCTTGGCTTCGCAGGTGGTGGTGCCGGAAAGCAGCATCCGGTCCAGGCGCTTTTCAACAGCCGCAGCCAGTTCTTCCCGCGTCATGGCACGGGTATCGGCGACTGTGCGCTTGATGCCTCCGCCCCGGCGGGCGATTTCCCGGTAGTCCACACCCTGGAGCTTGAGGCGGAACTCGTCCTGGCGGGTGCCGCCAAAGGGCAGGTGGGTATGTGGATCCACAAATCCGGGAAAAGCGACCAGGTCGGATGCATCGATGACCACCGCGTCCGGCGTCAAGCGGCAGCTCTTGTTGAAATCGTCCTCAAACCCCACGAAGCGGATGAATTCACCCTGGGCGCCGATCCACGCATTGCGGGACAAGCGCAGGGAGTTCAGACGCCCCCCGCGGACCACGTTGTCATCGGCAGGATTCACCAGCTCACGGACATTGCGGATCAGCAGGGTGATATCGATCATTTCCTCTCCGTTAACTTGGGGCGTTGAAACACGGGGACATCCAGCATATCCTCGAAGTTTTCCGGGTGCGGCGCCATACTGGGAAGGCTGCTGTCGTTGATGTATTCAACCCGGTCCGTCAGGTTCACCGATCTCTCCCGTTTCTTAAATACAAAACGTTCCTGTTCCGGTCTTTCTTCCTCCATTACGGGTAGCGGTTTCTGCACCTGCATGGGAGTGACCGGCCTTGACGGCGCAGGCGTGGACCTGGGCTTGTACTGAAAATAGTTGCGTTTCGACTCATCGTTGAATCCCGTGGCAATGACGGTAACCCTGAGAAATTCCCCCATGCCTTCATCATCCACAATGCCGAACTTGACCCTGGCCGTCGGAGAACTGTTGCCTTTAATGATCTCGGAGATCACTCCGATCTCCTTCAGGGTCAGGTTCGAAGCCGCAGTAATGTTGTACAGGATTCCGGTCGCGCCGTCAATCGACACGTTCTCCAGCAAAGGTGAGGTCAAAGCCTTGCGCGTGGCTTCCTCGGCGCGATTCTCGCCCTTGGCTTCTCCGGTCCCCATCAGGGTCATCCCCTTCTCACTCATGGCCGCGCGTACGTCGGCGAAATCGACATTCTGATAACCGGGACTGTTGATGATGTCCGATATGCCGCGCACCGCTTTCAACAGGATCTCGTCCACTTTCTTGTACGCATCCTTGTAGGAAATGTCCGCGTCTTCCAATTCAAACAGGCGCTGGTTGGGAATCACGATAATGGCATCCACGCTGCCCATGAGTCCCTGGATACCGGTATCCGCCACTTCATTGCGTGCCTGGCCTTCGAATTCGAAAGGCCTTGTCACCACCGCCACGGTCAATACTCCCATGGACGAAGCGTGATTGGCCACCACCTGCGAGGCGCCCGTACCGGTTCCGCCTCCCATGCCGGCGGTGATAAAGACCATATTGGCCCCTTCCAGCAGATCGATGATCGCCTCGGTGCTTTCCAGCGCGGCCTGCATTCCCACGTCGGAATTGGAACCGGTGCCCAGGCCGCGGGTGATCTTCTCGCCGATCTGCAGGGTCTGGGCGGGAGATTTGATGCTGGACAGGTCCTGAATGTCCGTGTTGATGGCAACAAACTCCACTCCCTGCAATCCTTCGTCAATCATGCGGTTAATGGCGTTGCCTCCGGCTCCGCCGACACCGACAACCTTTAATACCGCACCTCTCGGAGCCCTTTCTTTCGAGTAAGTGATTCTTACTTGATCCGCCATGACACCCTCCTAGAATCCCAGCTGGCGTTTGACCCGCTGGAAGAAGCCTTCCGGCTTCTGCTTCAGAATTCCCTTATCTTTCAGATCCAGCATTCCGTACTTGATCAATCCCGTGGCCGTGGCAAAATCGGGCGAGTTGACCTTGTCGATCAGCCCGCCCATGCCGAATGGCTTCCCCAAACGTACCGGGGCCGCGAAAATATCGTCGGCGATTTCCATTAACCCTTCCAATTGCGCCGATCCGCCGGTGATCACCACGCCGGCGTTGATGGAATTGGACAAGCCCTGGGATTCGATTTTTTCCTTGGCCATTTCAAATATCTCTTCCGCGCGCGGCTTTAAAATATCGGTAAGCAACGACACGGAGATACAACGCCTTTTCTTGCCGCCGACGCTGGGAATTTCGATATTCTGGTTCTTCCAGTTCGGATCCATACCGCAACCGTACTTGCGCTTGATCATCTCAGCCCGGTCGATGGGGGTGCGTGTGCCGATGGCCAGGTCGTTGGTGAAGTTGTCTCCACCCACGCCGATCGTGGCGGAATAACTCAAGGCCCCCTTTTCAAAGACCGCGATATCCGTAGTGCCGGCGCCGATATCGATCAGGGCCACGCCCAATTCCTTTTCATCCGGCATCAACACCGACTCCGCGGTGGCGATATGCGACAGTACCATGCGGATCACATCCATCTTGGCCTTTTTCAAACAGATCAACAGGTTCTTCGTCGCGGTCAGTGAGGCCGTAACGATATGAATATACACCTCGAGGTTCGTCCCGATCATACCGATGGGGTTTTTGACACCTTCCTGAGTGTCCACGATGAACTCCTGGGTCAGCACGTGCAGGATGTCTTTGTCATTGGGCAGCATGATACTGCTGCCGTGAGTCACGGCACGATCCACATCATCCTTGGTGATCTCGCGGTTACGCCCGGTAATATTGATGCTGCCCTTGGCGTTGATCGACTGGATATGGCTGCCCGAAATATTGACATATGCCGATTCCGCTTCAACCCCCGCGGTAATCTCTGCTTCCTTGACGGAACGGCGGATGGAGTCCACGGTGCCCTGCATATCCACAATCACGCCTTTGCGCACACCGCTGGTTTCCGCCAGGCCATAGCCGATTACCTCCAATTCTTCCTGACCGATGTCGCCCTTGACCTGACCGATGATGGTGCAGATTTTCTTGGTTCCGATGTCAATTCCCACCAGGTAGTTATCTTTCATGGTCTTCAGGCCTCCTGCCTGTATGCAAAGTAAAACCGGTTTTCAAATCTCAAATCCACATAGCGGATGTCACGGACAAGTTTCAGCCGTTTTTTCCATTGGGTATAGTCACGCAGCCGCTGCACCAGGTTTGCCGGTGGAGGATACACCAGCTCCGGCAACCCCCGCCATTTCATCACCACGCGGTGAAATGAATCCATGCCCACGTATTCCACCTGGTCACGGACCCTTTCCAGTTCAGCCAGGTAAGGAGTCAACCGCGGCAAGTCGGTTTCCTCGACCTGCCGAACCGTGATCAGCCCTTTCAACGGCAACCGGCTCTGCTGCAACACGACGCCATCGCGATCAATGATGCTGTATTGCCCGTTTCGATCAAACTGAAAAACCGGGGTTCGCAGTTCAAAACCGACTTCCACGGTGGAGGGCAGTCGCCGTGTCAGCGAAACCGAGCGGACCTCGCGCAATTGCAGCAATTCCCTGCGCAAGCTCTGAAAATCCAGCGCCAGGATATTTCCACGATACCGCTTGACCATCTCGTGCACACGTTCCCGCTCAAAATGCGGCGGATTCACCAGATGGAAAGACTGCACTTCCAGCCGCTTCCAGGTAAAGAGGAAATGCGCGCTGCGCCAAGCCAGCATGGCCCCCATACCCAACACGATGAGCATGAGAATCATGTGCAGGCCGCGGACCTGGATGATGCGAATACGCTTCTGCCGGGTCAGGGTACGGTTGTTGACCCGGCGGAAGAACTCGGCTTCGCCGCGAATCCCGACTCCCGACAATTCCCTCATCAGTTGAACCTCTCCATGCGTGCGGAAAAATCATGGGCCAGTTGAGTCAGATCACCCGCTGAAAGAAATACCAGGGCGTCCCCGGGACGAATCTCTTTTTCCAGGTAGGCGGTAATCGCGGAAAAATCCGGCATGAAGCGACAGGAAACGCCGCTGGCAAGGCTGACCCGTTCCGCCAGCTCCCGGGCGTCGACTCCCGGGATGGCGTCCTGGCCGGCGGCGTACAGCGGGGCGATCATCACCTCGTCAATCCCCGAAAAAGCGGCCGCGAAATCATCCAGCAGCAATTGAAGCCGGGTATACCGGTGCGGTTGGAAAACCGCGATAATACGACGATAACCGCCGCTTTTCAGCGTATCCAGCGTGGCGCGTACTTCGGTCGGATGGTGCGCGTAGTCGTCGACCAGCAGATACTTGCCGGAACGGAACAACACCTGGAAACGCCGCTCCGGCAGGTAGAAATTCTCCAGGCCGTTGAAAATACGCTGCAGATCCAGGCCGATTTCCAGGCAGGCCGAAATCGCTGCCAACGCGTTCATGACGTTGTGCCGGCCGCCCACATTCAGCACCACTTCTCCCCGGGACTCATTCTCGATCAGTAGTTCAAACGTGGTGCGAAACACCGATTCCTCTCCGATGCGGGCGCTCACGCAAGCACCCTCACCCATTCCGAACGTACGCACCCGTTTATTCAAGCGCGGCTGGATCCGGCGACAATTGGGGCAATCGTTGTTGAGTACGATTGAACCATAGAAAGGCACCCGGTCGCCAAACGCAGCAAAAGCGGTGAGCAGATGATCCAAGTCTCCGTAATGATCCAGATGGTCGTTTTCGATGTTGGTAATGACCGCCACCGTCGGGAACAACTGCAGAAAACTGCCGTCCGATTCATCCGCCTCGGCGATCAGGTAATCGGAGCGCCCCAGTTTGGCTCCGCTTTCCTCTATCTTCAGGCGCCCGCCCACCACGTATGTCGGATCCAGTCCCGCGAAATGGAGAATGGTCGCGATCATCGATGTCGTCGTGGTTTTGCCGTGAGTCCCGGCCACAGCCAGTGAAAACTTCAGGCGCATCAGTTCGCCCAGCATTTCCGCGCGGGGAATGACCGGAATCCGGCGCCGCCTGGCCTCAACCACTTCCACATTGTCGCTGCGGATGGCGCTCGAATAAACCAGTGTTTCCGCGTTGTTGAGGTTATCGGCATCGTGGCCGATTGCCACCGGAATACCCGTTTTCTGGAACCGTTTCACCGCCGCGTTCTCAGCGATATCGGAACCACTGACCGAAAAACCCATGTTGTGGAGCACCTCGGCGATTCCGGACATTCCCGCTCCACCGATTCCGGTAAAATGCACCCGCTTGATGCGACTGTACTTAATCATTGGCAAACACCGTTTTGCCGTGCCTGGACACGTTGATAATGATCCCGGCGATCAACATGGCCGAAATCAACGAGCTGCCGCCGATTGAAATGAACGGCAACGCCATCCCCTTGGTGGGGAAAATTCCGATAGTGACTGAAATATTGATGAAGGCCTGGGCCACAAGCAAAAAGGTCAAACCCGTTACCAGCAGATACGCCTGGCGGTGTCCGGAGTTGCGCGCGATGTTCAACCCGCGTTTGAGGAAAAGGCCGAACAACCCGATTACCAGCAGGCAACCGATCAGTCCGACTTCTTCAGCGATAATGGCGAAGATAAAATCCGTATAGGCATACGGCAGGAAAAAGAGTTTCTGGGTCGAGCTTCCCAGTCCCTGGCCGAAAATCCCCCCCGAGCCGACCGCGTACAGGGATTGAACCGCCTGGAAATTATAGGTGTTCAGGTATTGTTCCGGGTTCAGGAAAGCCAGGACGCGCTGCATTCTCTCCGGGTCCAGCCGCAGCAACATGTAAACCGCGGGCAAAAAGAGAATACCGCCGATAATCAGGTAGTGAATTTTCAACCCGGCTACAAACAGCATGGTAACCGCGATGAATGCCAGCAAAAAGAAAGTACCGTAATCGGGTTCCTTGAGGATGAGTATTTCCATGATCAGGAAGGGGGCCATGATCACCATCAGCCGCGGCAGATGGTTTACGTCCAGGTTGCGCCTCCCCAGGATCAGTGCCAGGTACATGACGGCCGCGATCTTGGCGAACTCGGACGGCTGGATCGACAATCCTCCCACGTGCAGCCAGCGGTATGTCCCGTTGATCTTGCCGCCGAAAAACACCAGGACCAACCCCGCCACGGCCAGCAGCGCAAATGCGTACACGATCGCCGGACGCAGATACACCGCCTGCCGCTGCATCACCACGGCGGCAAAAACCACCAGGCCTACGGCCAGCCACAGCAGTTGCCGTTTTAAAAAAAAGAAACTGTCGCCGTATTTCTCTTTGGCCAGGATCATGGTGGTGCTGTAAGCCATGATCAACCCGATCAGGATCAACAGGGACACAACCCCCATGAGCATGCGGTCGATTCCCACGCGCCTTACCATGATGATCCGCTCCCCATGCGTTGCAAACGCGCGCCCAGTTCATTCACCGCGGAGCGGAACACATCACCGCGGTGCTCAAAACTGGTGAACATATCAAAACTGGCACACCCCGGAGCCAGCAAAACCGTGCCGTTGTCTCCGCGAAGAAGCGCAAAGCCGCGCTCCACGGCTTCGACCATGTCACTCACTTCCTCCAGACGATCGGCAATCCCGTGCAGTTGAGAACGAATGCGTTCCGCCGCCTGGCCCAGCAGCAGGACATGTCGGATACGGTTGCGGATCAATTCTTCCAGGCGTGAAAAATCACCGCCCTTATCCTTTCCCCCAAGGATCAACACGGAAGGTGAATTGACGCTGAGGATGGACTTTTCGGCCGCGTCCACGTTCGTGGCCTTGGAATCGTTGATAAACGTGATTCCATCGATCACGCCTACGGTTTCCATGCGATGGGGTAAACCCTGAAAATCCGCCGCTCCCGCCGCGATCCGGCGACCGTCCAGTCCCAACAGCTTGACTGTCGCTGCCGCGGCCAGGTAGTTCTGCAGATTGTGCGGCCCCGGTAAGGGAAAGGTCGTCAGCGGGATGCGGTCTGTTTCTGCCAGGAAACCGAGCCGGATTTCATTCTCTTCCAGGCACACGCCTTCGGGAAGCGCCTGTTCCGTCGAGAACCACACCCTTTTTGCCATGCCGGCGTTTTCCAGCCAACTCCGGACCTGGCAATCGTCATGGTTCGCGACTGCGTAATCCTGCGGCCCCTGGTTCAGAAACAAGCGCTGCTTGGCCCGGGCATATGCGTCCACCCCGGTATAGCGGTCCAGGTGGTCCGGGGTCAGGTTCAGCAAAACCCCCACATGCGGCCGGAATTCGCGGATCTCCTCCAACTGGAAACTGGAAATTTCCAGCACGGCCACGTCACCTTCTTTCATCTTCCGCACCAGGGAAATGAACGGGGTACCGATATTACCGGCCAGCCAGGACGTCCGGCCGGCATGGAGCAACAAATGATGGATCAGGCTCACCGTAGTGGATTTCCCGTTGGTGCCCGTCACCCCCACGATGGTTGCCCGATTGAACCTGAAGGCGTATTCGATTTCCGAAACCACATCCACACCGCGATCTTTGAGGTCGCGAAACCGTTCGGTGTTACCGTCCACGCCAGGACTGATGACCACGGTTTGCGCCGCGCGCAGGCGGGGGAACCCGTCGGCACCGGAAACAAAACGCACCCCGCGGCTTTCATACCCGGCAACGGTTTCATCCCGCGCTACCGGCGCATCGGTATACAGCAGCAGGGATTCCCGGCCGGCTTGCTCCAGCATGAAGTCAACAGCGGCGCGGCCGGTGCGCCCGAAACCAACCACCGCCATTACCGGCTCAGACATCGGCAAGCTCCTCTAAAATGCGCTCAAGGCCCATTCCGCGCGAAGCCTTGACCACCAGAACGCAGGGCTCCAGAAAACGCTTTTTCAAACAGGCGGCCGCTTCCGCGG
>DBFQ01000092.1 GCA_002294665.1 Candidatus Aminicenantes bacterium UBA876 | reverse complement strand
TTGCATTCTCCGGCGCGGGCTTGAAACCCGCCCCTTGCATCCCGCACCCCTGATCGATTAGAATCAGGTTTCAATCATTGAACCGTTCCGGAGCCGCCAGCCGGCCGGGACGGCCGCGAGGAGGCAGGTTTGAAACAAGCAGCCATCATGTTGCTGGGAGATGAGGCCATCGCCCAGGGAGCCCTTGACGCCGGTGTTTCCGGTTTTTACGCGTATCCGGGGACGCCTTCCACTGAGATCATGGAATATGCCCAGCGCGCGGAAGCAGCGATTGAACGCAACGTGCACCGGGCATGGTCGGCCAACGAAAAAACGGCATTGGAAAGCGCGCTGGGAATGTCTTACGCCGGGAAACGCGCCATGGCCTGCATGAAGCACGTGGGGCTGAACGTGGCGGCCGATCCCTTCATCAATTCAGCCATCACCGGTGTGAACGGCGGGTTGATTGTTACGGTTGCGGATGATCCGTCGATGCATTCATCGCAGAACGAGCAGGATTCGCGTTTTTACGGCAAGTTCGCCCTGTTGCCCATGCTCGAACCCTCCAACCAGCAGGAAGCCTACGATATGTGTCGCTATGGATTTGAATTGTCGGAATCCTTTCAATTGCCGGTGTTGCTGCGCATCACCACGCGCCTGGCGCACAGCCGGGCCGGGGTGAATACCCGGCCGCCGCTGTCTTTGCGGGATCTGCGGATGCCGCAGGACATGCGCCAATTCGTACTGCTTCCCGCGATTGCCCGCAAGCGGTACCGCATGCTGATTGATTTGCAGCCGCGATTGCTGGAAGAGGCGCAGAACTCAGTGTTCAACCGCTATCAGGATGGCCCCGACCATTCCCTGGGTATCATCGCATGCGGCCTTGGCGTCAATTACGTGTATGAAAGCTTTGGAAAAGGCGGCTGCCCATATCCTTTGCTCAAGATCGGTCAGTATCCGGTGCCGGTGTCTCTTGTGACGCGCCTGGCAGCCGAATGTGAGCGTGTCCTCGTGGTTGAGGAAGGCATGCCCTTTCTGGAAGAGATGCTGAGGGGCATACTGGATCCGTGCGTGTCGATCAGCGGGCGCCTGGATGAAACCCTGCCCCGGGATGGGGAGTTGACCCCGAATCGAGTGCAGGTGGCCCTGGGAATGCCGGATGAATGCGGTGATGCCGTTCCCGACATCGTTCGTTCCCGCCCCCCGGCGTTATGCAAGGGGTGTTCTCACATCGATACGTACAAGGCCCTCAACGAGGCTGTGAAGAATGTTTACGGTGACGGGCATGTGTTTTCCGATATCGGGTGCTATACCCTGGGCGCTTTGCCTCCGTTCCAGGCGATCAATTCCTGTGTGGACATGGGGGCGTCCATCACCATGGCCAAGGGCGCCGCGGACGCGGGAATGAGGCCCGTGGTCGCGGTGATCGGAGATTCGACTTTCTGCCATAGCGGTATGACGGGCCTGTTGGATGCGATCCTGGAAAATACGCCCATGCTGGTCATGATTCTGGACAACTCCGCCACGGCCATGACCGGGGGTCAGCATTCCCATGCCTTTGGCCGGCTGGAAAAGATCTGCCTGGGGCTGGGCGTGGAACGGGAGCACCTGCACTTGATCAACCCGGTACCCAAAAATCACCAGGAGTTTGTTTCCCTGATCCGGCGCGAACTGGCCCATGAGGGAGTGTCGGTGATCATCCCCACGCGCGAGTGCATTCAGACATTGAAAACGCATTCGCGGCGAAAATCCAGCGAGGCATAAGGAGGCGGATCATGAAATGCGATATCATCCTGGCCGGTGTCGGTGGGCAGGGAATCCTCAGCATTGCCACGGTACTGGGCTACGCGGCGATTGAATCGGGACTGACAATGAAACAGGCGGAAGTCCACGGCATGTCTCAACGTGGAGGGGCCGTGCAATCGCATCTTCGCATCAGCGACGGCGTGATCCACTCCGACCTGGTGGCCCTGGGAGGGGCTGACCTCGTGATATCCGTTGAACCCATGGAAGCATTGCGCTATCTGCCCTGGCTGGGACCTGAGGGTTGGGTGATCACCAATTCCACGCCTTACCGCAATATTCCCGATTATCCCAGTGAAGCGGATTTATCCGTTTCACTGGCGGAGCTCGAACGCAAGGTGATCATCGACGCGGATGGTATTGCACGGGAAGCCGGAAACCCCCGCGGCATGAACATGGCGGTTACCGGGGCAGCTTCACTGTTTATCGACATCCCCTTTGAAAAAATGGAAGAGGGAGTACGGGTCATTTTCGGCCGCAAGGGAGAGGATGTCGTGAACCAGAACCTGTTCGTGTTGCGGGAAGGCCGCAAATTCGCCGCAGCCGCACGCGGCTGAACGCTGATCCCGGACCTGGGATTTCGGCATCTGCTCGGGATTGCTTCCGGGGTCTGTTGTTTTGAACCGGTCCGGAATCGAGGAAGGTCGGGGCTGATCGCCCGGCGCTTTTCAGCGCCCGATGGTTTTAAATTGAGAAAAAAGGGATAGATCCGGGAAAGTGGTGCTGAAGGCGGATTCCAGGGTAAGTCGCGGGATGTCCACAACCGGCAGCGTGGTCGCGTCGATGATTACGGAGTCGGAAGTCGCGATCGCACCGGTCCGGCAATGTTTAATCACGTAATCCGCTGAGCGTGCCAGTTCGATTTCTCCACGAATTCCGTGTTGGCGCAATCGCGTCTGCAATGCCAGTGCGTGTTCGGCACTGTGAGATACCGGGGAGTCGAACACCCCGAGAACCGATGCCGGTGCCTGAACGGTCAGCCATGAGATGATGAGCTCCATGGCGCGGTAAAAACGGCCCTTGTCGCGGATTTGTCCGTGATTTTCCCCCACATCGCGGAGAATACCATCTGTACAGATGAACACAGGGTTTCCCAGCAGGTGGTTCAACACGGTCAGGATGATGTTATATCCATCCATGACAATATCGCTCCCGGCGATCGTTTGTGACAGGCGGGAGCGTCGGCGTAGTGAGTCCTGAATGGTGGAGAATCCGCGGAACAGAATGTGGCGCTGGCGGCGGGTCAGCCCATGGCGGTCGCCGACGAGTTTGAGCAGGGGTTTTTCCGCGTATCCACGTTCCAGAAAATTCACGTAGTCGCGGCTCGCGGAAACAAAGCGGGCTGAAAACAAGTCATCTCTGTGCACGCTTTCCCCGGTTGAATATAGCATAATCCCGTTGAAAATCCAGGATCAGAAGTGAAAGTGGAAGCTTATTCCACCATGAAGTCCACTTTAGCGGGAGGGCAGGAGCTTTCGGGGAACCAGGTAATGAATTCGCGTTTCAGGGTGATCCATAAACGGTATTTCCCCGGGGCCAGGGCAACGGGCACGATGCCCTGGAATGAGATGGAGTCACCCCGAACCAGGTCACGCGGGATGGTGAACTGGTGGAAATCACGGTCGATGAGCCCGTCATTGCGGTCACGCAATTGGACGCCAACGGCAATCCGGTGGCTGCCGCCGCCGGTATACCAGTCGAAATTTCCGGTGTTCGCCAGTTCCATGTGAAGGTTCAGGCTGCTCCCGCGAGTCAGCTTCAAAGCATCCGCGCGCGCATGTACCGTGGCGGAATAGTCCAGCGGCGTGAGGGTTGAAGCGGACCGCCATTCACCCCGAAGCGCGCCGGTTCCGGGTTTGACGAGCAGGAGTGACAGGGATGTGAACCAGGTGGAAAAATAGCGCAGGATGACATGCGGGCGCCGCAATACCTGTTCCGGAAGCTTGATCGGGTCCTGGTAGAACGGGGCCTCCAGGCGCAGGTCAATCGCCTTGCTGTCCAGGATGAAGCCGACTCCGCGACACAGTCGGAGCAGGTCGTTCAGCCGGAAAATACGCGTGTTGGGGATAGAGCGCCCCAGGCGGTTCAACCGGACTTCGGTGGTGATTGCTGCTGCGCCGCCCGGCTTGAGAACCCGGTACATCTCTTCCAGGGAAACGCGGATTTCACGGGTGTTGCCGAAGTGCTCAATGGAGGAAGCGGAAAAAACGAAATCAAAACCGTCGTTTTCGAAATCCAGGTTGCGTGCGTCCATGCGCCGCAGGTCGGGATTACCCGGTTCGCATACAAAAGGCGCGTATTTGGCGGGATGGTCGGGAATATCCGGCTCGTCTTCTCCACCCAGGTAGGTGCCCGCGTAGAGGTCGATTCCCGTGACCCGGCGGACTTTGTGCGTGAGGTAGTAAACCACGGGCTCCCGCCCAGCGCCAACAGCCAGGCATGACGCATCCGGATGCAGCCGTTTGTCGGAAACCAGCATGTAAACCAGTTGCGCGAATTCCCAGTGCTTGCGGTGAAAGTTTTCTCTATCCAGGCTGAAGAGGGGAGCCATGTCTTCGAGTATGGCCCGCCATGCCGGATTTTCCAGGTCGGAGACCTGGGGGATCTTGTTGATCGGCACAACGCCTTGTCTGCGTTCCTGCCGCAGCGGGTCCGGGTCGGCGATCGGGTAAAGCATGCGGTCCCAGGGACGCAGGCATGCCTTGTAGAAACGATTGGAGAAGAACAGGTGATTGAGTCGTTCCCTCAGCATTCAGAATAGTTACCAGAAGCCGAGTGACCTGTCAACCGGTGGGATCCCGGACCGGTGCGTGCGGTTGCCAGTGTGGCGCGCTTGGGGTAAGATGAAGCGTTTTCGTATTCACATGGCCTGATTGGAGAGTGGTGATGAGTTCGTTCAATGAGCTGGTAAAGGTGCCGGCGGGGACATGCCTGGTATTGCAGGGAAACGAGGCTTTCGCTCTGGGAGTGGTTCATGCCGGATTTCACGCTGCGGATGGTTACCCGGGTACACCGAGTACGGAAGTGATCCATGACTGCCTGGCCCGAGTCCAGGATCGCATCCGTGTGGGGTGGGACGTGAATGAGGCCGTGGCAGTGGCTGTCGGCGTCGGCCATTCAATGGCCGGGTCGGACACTCTGGTTACCATGAAAACTCCGGGGGCGTTTCAGGCCGGAGATGCCATCACCACTTCGGCGTTTTACCATGCGCCGGCCGGAGCTCTGGTTTATTACATCGCCACGGATTACGTTCCTTCGAGCACCCAGCACGTGATCGATTTGCGCTACTTTTTCCATTCTACCCGCCTGCCTGTGCTTGAACCCAGGGACCACCAGGATTTTTACGATTTCCCCGCCTTGGCTGCCGACCTGAGCCGCCGCCTGCACACTGCGGTTGTGGTACTGGCCAACGGCATTCTCTGCCATTCCGAGGGCATGGTACGTACAAAAGCAGCGCGATTCCTCGAAAGAAAGGAATTGCCCGCGGATTTCCGGGGCTGGATGGGATTACCCAACCTGGCAAGGATGAATTACGATCACGCCACCCGGGAGCGCATGCCTGCCGTCGAAACGTTTTTCAACCGGGAAAACCTGGCGCGGATTGAGCCCGGTGATCCGGCATGGGGAGTCCTGGCCAGCGGCGAAAGCGTACTGCAGGTCAGGGAAGCCCTGGCTGTCAGCGGCCTGGAACCGGCCCGATGCTACCTGGCCGGAACCGTGCCGTTTCCCCGGGAGGCTGTGCAGCGGTTTGCCGCCGGCTTGAAAGGTCCCCTGTATGTGTTCGAAGATGGAGACAGATGGGTGGAAGAACGTTGCCGGCTGGCCGGGATCCAGGTGATCGGCAAGCCGGAGCATTCATCCCGCACGGAATGGACACCGGGTGATATCCGCCAATTCCTGGCCGAGCGTGGCCATATCGACGCGCTTCCGCCTCAACGGACGGTCGGCTTGAGTCCGGTCCCCCGTCCGCCGGGCATCTGCCCCGGTTGCCCTTATCGAGCATTCAGCCTGGCCGTGGCGGAAGCACGCAAACGCGATCGCCTGACCGCCGTTTTCGGAGATATCGGTTGTTCGACATTGCTTTACTTTCTGAATGCGCTGGACACATGCATGTGCATGGGGGCATCGGACTCCATGCGCCAGGGAGTGGTGTTGTCACGGCCGGATCAGGCCGCGCGCTTGATCAGCGTGCTGGGAGATTCCTGCGAGTGTCACTCCGGCCTGGACTCGACCCGTAACGCCGTGTTCCGCGATACCGCCGGCGTCAAGGTGATCCTTGATAACCGCATTACGGCCATGACCGGGGGGCAACCCGCCCCCAGCAGCGGGGTGAATCTTGCCGGGAAGACGATCCCTTTCTCCCTGCACAAGGTTGTTTCCGCGGAGGCAGCCAATACCGAGACCGTGAACGCGTATGATCTCAAGGCCGTGACGCAGGCCCTGAACCAGGCGTTGAAGCGGGCGGAAGCGGGAGAGTTTTCCTGTCTGATCCTGGAAGGAGCCTGCGTGCATCAGGTCCCCCGCGAATCCCGGCAACGCCGTGTTCGCATCAACGAAGACAAGTGCCGCCGCTGCGGGCTTTGCAATATCTGCCCCGGCATTGAATGGGAAACGGGCCAGGTCCCCCGGTTCACTTCTTTGTGCACCAATTGCGGCGGCGCGACCCCCGTGTGTTTGCAGCGCTGCCCCTTCAACGCCATTGAGTTCATCCCTGAAGAAGATGAGCGGGAACTTCCCGTCGGTCCTCAATCCGAAACGGCGGAGGCCGGCCTGGAGGAAGCGATCGATCCCGCCGGGCTGCCGCAGGCGATCCGTGTGGCGGTGCGCGGTGTCGGCGGGCAGGGGAACCTGTTTTTCGGGCGTGTACTCTCACGCCTGGCCATGCGCACCCCGTACGCGCATACCCATGTGGTGAAAGGCGACACTCACGGCATGGCTCAATTGGGAGGCGCCGTGATCTCAACATTCGCCTGCGGTGAAGTGTACTCTCCCATACCGGCACCGGGAACCGTGGATGTGCTGGTGGCGATGGAAGCGGGCGAGGTGTTGCGCCCCGGATTCCTGGACCTGCTCAAACCGGAGGGAACCGTGGTGTTGAATGGTTTCCGCGTGATCCCCGCGGGAATGGCCTCTCAGGATTACCCCGGATTCACGGATATTCGCGGCGTACTGAAAGACTTCCGCGTAGTGGAACTGGATGCCCATGCAACGGCCGCAAAAATCGGGGATAGGTCGGGCCGCAGCGCCAATGTGGTTGTGCTGGGCCTGCTTTCCACCCTGCCGCCCCTGAACCGGATCCCGGAGTCCGCGTGGCGCCTTTCCCTGGCGGATTTGTCGCGTTCCGACTCTGTGCGCAGGATAAACGACGCCGCTTTTACCGCCGGCAGGCGGATGGGTGACGGTGAACGGGTCAGTAGCGGATAATGCTGCGCGATTCGATGCCCTGAACGATCTTTTTCTGCAGTTTCAAAAGGCGCCGGTTAACGGGCGAGAATCCCCGTGCGGACTCTTCGTTCAACACCCCGATGTACTTGCCGATAAAATCCGCGCACAGAATCTTGAAGTTGTACCCGCTCCAGTAGAATTTACGCGGCAGCGGCATTTTTACCTTGAAAAAGGCGATCCAGGTACGGTGCAACGTTCGGATCGCGATCGCCTTGATCACGCCCAGTTTACGTCGCACGTAGTAGATGCCGAATTCGGGAATACTCAGGTACTGGTCGATACACATGCGTTTCATCAGGTAGGTGAAACTCACCTTATGCCAGTGAATGAAACGGGCATCCGCCGCCAGCGCCACGCGGTGCCCGCCCAGGACCAGGCGCTTGGCAAACAGCATGTCTTCGCCATAGGGCACATCAGGGAACCGGACCTGTAACAGCAGGTCGCGGCGGATGCAGGATGCGCAATTGTCGAAGTTGCACAGGCGGCGGCGCAATTCGGGTGTAAAGAAATCCCAGCAGAAGCGCGAAACCGGTTCCACCAACTTCAGGGCGTCCTGGTGCCAATTGTTGTGCATCCAGGCGTCCACCGGGTCGGATGTAGCCGGGTCAATCTGCCAGACCCCGTATGCGGCCGGGGCTTGTTTTTCCAGTAGGGGTCGGGTGAGGGCCGTTAAGAAGCCTTCGCCCTGGGGAATGATGTCATCGGTAAAGAACGCCACCAATTCTCCTTCAGCCAGGGCGGCGGCGCGCATGCGCGTGCCGCTGTGGCTGAATTCGCCCTCGGGAACGTGTTCCACGCGCCGGGGTGCCAGGGTCAGGGATTCGAGGTATTGGCGCGTCCCGTCCGAGGAGGCGTTGTCCATGAAGATGTACTCGACGGGGTAGGGAAAATCCTGGTTCTCCAGGGCAAAGATCAAGCGTTGAATCACGTTCATGGAGTTGCGGGTCAGGATGACGATCGAGAGCAGGGGCTTCATGATAGCTGTGGATCTTTATAGTGTTGGAGGCGCGTGGTGAAAAAATCACGTACCTGCTTCGTGAATCGCGGGCGGTCGAAGCGGCGGCTGGCTTGAAGCGCAGCCAGTCCGCAACGTTTTCGCAGATCGGTATCGTTGATCAGGCGGCGAGTGTGGCGGATCAACTCTTCCAGGGTGCGCACGCGGAATCCGGTTTCCCCGGGCTCGACGATCTCACGCTGTCCGCCTCCGTCAAAAACCACCGGTACCACGCCATTCTGCATCGCCTCACCAATGGTCATGCCGAAGTGCTCCACCAGGGCCGGGTCCGTCTGGTGAAGACCGCACAGGTGCCAGAAAATGGAAGCCCGCAGGTACAATGCGTGCAGTTCATCCGAGTTGGTATTGACCCGTAAACGGATATGGGTTTCTCCGGTTTCGCGGATCTCTTTGCGCAACTCTTCCAGGTAGGGGTTTTCTTCCGGGCTTCCCCCGGCCAGGACCAGGTGCCAGTCACGGGTTTCATCCGGGAAACGGCGGCGCAGGGTGAGGAAAGCCTGGACCATTTCTTTCTGGCGCTTGCTGCCGCCTTGTTCAAAACGTGCGACTGAGAGAATGATGGGATCTTTTTCTTCGGGAGTTTCCGGGGGCGGCATATCCACCGGCGGATAGATGTGCACGTGCGGACGGAATTTCCATTTCTTCTCGATCCACTCAGCCGTATACAGGCTGTTGTAGATCACGTAGTCATAGCGGTCCGCGTAGAAATAAGCGTTCGGACGGCGTTCCGGGAAATGACATACCATTGTGGATATCCCGGACAGCGGATAGACCATTTCATTCATGCTGTTGTTGATGAATACGTCATATCCGCCGCTGATCCGGCTGACACGGTGGAACGGGTTGTCCATGCCGCGGGTGATGCGCGCCGGATCGATATGCACTCCGGAATCGGCGAATTCAGGGAGCTCGACGGTCTGGTAACGGCAGTCGGACAGGTCCATGCCATACCAGTCGCGAATGGAGGCCGGCTCCATGGGGCGATGAGTCAGGATGGTGATGTTGAAGTGGTCTTTCAGGGCGTCCAGCATGGTCAGTCCATACTTCTGCCCGCCGCCGATGATGTGCAGGGTGTGATCGTACAAAGCCAGAGTCGGGCGGCGCAGCTCCAGGGCTACTTCCAGGCGCGAAACCAGGTTCAACGCCCGGGCGGGTCCCTGGCGGAGGCGCAGCCACTGAGCCGCGGCGCGAAGGGCCCGGGTAAATTCCGCGGCAGCGTCCCGGGCTGCCAGGGTTTTCAAGGCTTGCAAGAGGTAATCCCCGTGATGGGGTTTTTGCACCGGTCGCAACAGGCGGTCCAATTCACTTGACCGGGGAATGCGCGAAATCAGGGCATTCGCGAGTTCTTCGATAATCGGAGCGGCGCTCATGAAGGGTTTCCCCCATCTTTTCCGTCGCGTACTTCGCGTAACGCTTCCATCTCGCGTTGCTCCGCCAACTGGCGCGTGATTTCATCCAGGCGGGCTTGAATGCGGCGAATGCGAATAAATCCGGCCAATTGCAGGGCCACGCTTTCGCCGTTGAAACGCCGCTGTCGTTCCAGTATCGAATGGGTGTACAGGTTGAGCGCTTTCATGATCAGGCGCTTGACCTTGACGATGATCGGCCCCAGAAAACGGCGGTGTGACGTGATTTCGGAAGCGATGGGGCGGGGATCGATCACGTCGTTCAGGATGGTCAGCTGATCGCCCATCCAGGCGTCCAGTTCGCGGTCGGACATTTCCCAGAGATCCAGCGGGTATTGCTTGTCAACGGTTTCTCCCGCCAGTTCGGTCATGCCGGCCGCGGAGCGATACCAGATCATGACGTCCCGTTTTACATCATGGATTTCAGCCAGGGTTTTCTCCACGTTCATTGCTTTTCGCCTGGCCGCACTATACCACAATCCCGATTGAGTCCACAACGGGCAAAGTCGCGGGTATTCTTGATTCGCGCTCCATTCTATGGTAAAAAATGATATGCTCGATTTGGATTTATCCTTTCTGGTGATCCTCGGCCTGGTATGGGCCCTGATGCTGATTCTGGAGCGGATTTTTTTTCGACCTGTAAGTCAAATCATCAATCAGCGCGAAGCCATGATCGAAGCGGATTCCACCAGGTTGGAAGCGTTGAAGAACGATATCCAGGAGGGGGCGCGCCGGGTCGAAACATCATTGAGCCAGGCCCGGCAGCAATCGTTGAAACTGCGTGAGGAACTGGTTGCCCAGGGCGAATCCGTTCGCGAAGAATGGATCGCCTCCGCCCGGAAGCAGGCCAGTGAAACCATGGATCGTGAGATGGCGCGACTCGAGCGGGAGATTCAATCCGCGGAAGCGCGTCTTTACGCGCAGGCCGATGAATTCAGTGCCCGAATCAGTGAGATTTTTCAATGAACCTGCGGAAAACACTCTTCATGATTGTATTCATCATGGTCTCTTTGACGGCATGGAGCGCTGAACCGGGTGGCCATGGACACGGTTTTGACTGGTTCGGATTCCTGGGGAAAGTGTTCAACTCAACCGTGCTTTTCGGCGGTCTGATCTATCTGCTGCGCAAACCATTGATTCGCCTGGTAAGCGATCAATCCCGAAGTGTTCGCGCGGATATCGAAGATCGCCGCAAATCCATCCAGGCCTCCGATGCGGACTACGCGGCGCTGAAAAAACGCCTGGAGGGGTTGGAAGCGGAGATCCGCGAAATCAGGCGCCAGGCTGAAGAGAACGGGAAACGGGAACGCTCTCGTATCGAGGCGGATGGGCGTGCCGAGGCCGAACGCATCGCCCGATTGACCCGGGAAGAGATCGGCAATCGCGTGGACGCCGCGGTGAGACGGTTGAAAGACAGAGTGGCGGAGATGGCCATCCAGCGCTTTAAAGAGGAGATCCAGGGCCAACTCGATGCGGAGCGGCACCGCCGCATTATGGAAAAAAACATCGAAATCAGCGGAGAAGTCATTGGCCGGCAGTAGCTTGTCCAAACGGTATGCCCTGGGATTGATCAAGGCGCTGCGGTCCCGGGAGGAATATGCCGAGGTAAAAAAGCAGTTGTCGGAGTTTCAACGCCTCCTGAGTACCAGCGAGGAACTCCATGCCGGGCTTGTTACACCCATGCTTTCACGGGAACAGAAAACGGCATTGCTGGACGTGCTGAAACAGGCGGTGACGTTCTCTCCCAAAACCATGAATTTTCTTTTGGCTCTGCTGGATGAAAACCGGATGGATCGACTGGCTGAAATCCTGAGGGTGATGGACGATTTGTGGTTGGAGAGTCGCGGCATTGAGAAAATGCAGGTTTTTTCTGCGGTGCCCATGGATGACGTGTTACGGTCGAAACTGGAAAAACAATTGGAAAACGCCCTGCGGAAACCCGTGCATGTGGTCTATGCGGTTGATCCCGATCTGATTGCCGGGATCCGGATTCAGCGGGGATCCGTGGCTTACGACCTGTCCGTGGCCGGGAACTTGCGCAAACTTCAACGGCGTATCGCAGGCGCCGGGGAAGGCGGGAGAGATACCGGCGCGGTACTTTCGCAACAGGAGCTCTGAATGCAAATCAACGTGGAAGAGATCAGCGAACTGATCCGGCAAAAAATTGAAGGTTTCAAGCTGGATTTCAACAAAGAAGAAACCGGCATCGTGATCTCAGTGGGCGATGGTATCGCGCAATTGTATGGACTTGATAACGTCATGGCCAACGAATTGCTCGCTTTTCCCGGGGATGTCAAGGGCATCGCGATGAACCTGGAAGAGGATAACGTCGGGGCCGTCGTACTCGGAGAAGCACACCACATCAAGGAAGGCGACCCGGTTCACCGTACCGGCCGGATTATATCTGTCCCCGTGGGCGAACCGCTGGTCGGGCGCGTGGTCAATCCCCTGGGAGAACCACTGGACGACCTGGGCCCGATTGAGTCCCAAGATTATCTGCCCATTGAGCGCATCGCTCCCGGCGTAGTGGAAAGGCTCCCGGTGAAGGAGCCCCTGCAGACCGGTATCAAGGCCGTGGACGCCATGATCCCGATCGGTCGAGGACAGCGTGAATTGATTATCGGAGACCGTCAGACCGGGAAAACCGCGATCGCGCTGGACACCATCATCAACCAGAAGGGAAAGGATGTCATCTGCATCTACGTGGCCATCGGGCAGAAACAATCGACTGTCGCCCAGATCATCAAGACCCTGAA
>DBFQ01000069.1 GCA_002294665.1 Candidatus Aminicenantes bacterium UBA876 | reverse complement strand
CGCCTGCGCGGGTTGCGCCTGCGCCTGCGCCGGAGGCGGTCGATAACATGTCGCCGAGTACAATGAACCCCCGGCAGGGAGCCTGCCCCGTGGGCATGCACCATTTTGTCCACGACGGACACCGGGTGCATTTGCGGGTCAACCCCGAGGGGAACGGCATCCTGACCGTGGACGCTTCGCGCATCATCCACCTGAACAAGGTCGCCGCGGGCATGGCCTGGATGATTCTCTCCCGCTTTCCGCAAAAGCGGATCCTGGCGGATCTGAGGCGTTATTACAATGTGGCGCGGAAAAGGCTGGCGGCCGATTTTGCCGCCTTCCAGGCTTCGCTGGAAACCCTATTGCGGAGCGGTGCGACCGAACCCATCCAGTTTCTGAATATCGATGTAAAAGAACCGTTTCAGTACAAAGTGGATGTGCCCTATCGCTTCGACCTGGCCTTGACCTATCGCTGCAACCTCAAGTGTGTGCATTGCTACAATGAGTCAAGAGAGAAACAGGAACTGGCCACGGAAGACTGGCAGACGGTTCTCAAGCTGATCTGGGACCTTGGGGTCCCCCACGTGATTTTTACCGGCGGCGAGGCGACGCTGCGCCGGGATTTAGCGGATCTGATCCGTTTTGCTGAATCCCTGGGAATGGTGACGGGGCTGCTGACCAACGGTGTCAGACTGGCCGATGACGATTACCTGGCCGGATTGATGGATGCGGGACTGGACCATGTGCAGATCACTCTGGAGTCTCATGATGAGAAGATCCACAATCAGATGACCGGCGTTGACAGTTTTCAAAGCACCGTACAGGCCATCAGAAATTGCCTGGCTGCCGGCTTGCATACCATCACCAATACCACCATTACGCGGATCAACCGGGCGGGCATGGCCCGCACCGTCCAGTTCGCCCATGACCTGGGGCTGACGGCGATCGCCGCCAATGCCGTGATCCATTCCGGCAAAGCCCTGGCAGGAGACTTCGCGGTTCCTGCGGCGGACCTGGGGATGACCATGCTGGACATGAACCAGAAACTGGATGAACTCGGCATGCGTTTGGTCTGGTATTCGCCCACCCGCTACTGCGAATTCAATCCGCTGGAGTATTCCCTGGGCCCGCGGCGTTGCACCGCCGGGGAATACAATCTCTGCGTCGAACCGGACGGCGAGGTGCTCCCCTGCCAGAGCTGGTACGAGTCGGCTGGAAACCTGCTGAAGGACCCCTGGGATTCGATCTGGAACAGCCCCTTGATGCGGGCCGCGCGGGACCGTTCATGGGTGGATGCCGAATGCCGCGATTGCGTGCATTTCAACTTGTGTGGCGGAGGATGCCCGCTTGAAAAAAACAGCGCGGTCCCCTGCAGGGATTCAGTCTGATCCCGCTGCGCTCGCCCGCATATACGCGCGGCAGTTTTGCGAGCTGGCCGCGACGCGGCGCCATATTTTTTCACGGCTTCCCCTGCGCCGGGTGGGCACGATTTTTGAGCCGGGTTGCGGCACCGGTTTGCTGGCCGGGGAGTTGACCGCTATCAGCGATGCGCGTTACACCGGTATGGACAGCGATTCCCGCATCCTTCCCGCGGGCGATATGTTCATCGCGGGTGACGCCGTGCGATCTTTGCCTGGAGCGGACCTGTATGTCACCTCGTTTTTTTTCGCCGGCGTGGCAAACCCTTTGAGCTGGTTGCGCCGAGTGAGGCGGAAACTGTCACCCGGAGGATTGTTCGCCGTGTTCGCCGAGTACGATTACGCGGCTACAAAGATCCACCCCGATCACGGCATCAAGGAAAAACTGTTGTCCGGGCTGCGGGAAGCGGGGCTGAACACCGCGCATGGAGGAAAACTCGATCGATTTTTCCGCTACGCCGGTTTTGAAAAAATCGATGGGGGAATTGTGCGCACCACTTCGCGCGTGCCGGACATCGAATTCCTGACCATGTACCTGGGGGAGTTGTCCGGTCCGTTGCCGCAGGTCGAGTGGCGCATCGTGTGGGGGATATGGAGGAAGTAGAGTTGGAGAGTTGGAGAGTTGGAAAGTTGGAGAGTTGGAGAGTTGGAGGGTTGGAGAGTTGGAGGGTTGGGGAGTTGGAGGGTTGGAGAGTTGAAAGGTGGAGAGTTGAAAGGTGGAGAGTTGGAGAAGGTGACAGGAAAGACGATTCCGGAGCAACCCTGAATAAGGAATAAGATAGCAGGAATAGGCAACCGTTTTTCCACCCTCAGCTTGTTTTTGTTTTGAACACTTGATTGTGGGTCATTTGAATTTGTTCTGGACTTTGGATTTCGTGTTTCGGCTTTGAAACAAGCCGGCGAGTGGCAAGGGGCAGGTGCTGAAGCACGATGCCGGTTATCCATATTCTGGACGTGAAACGTGATTTGATCGCGGTTTCAATCTGATAAGGCGTTTTTCCCCGGTTTTTTGTCGAAGCAACAGGCGCGGTCTTCCAGCGTCTCGGACGCGGTTGCCTTGCCGGTTCCGGCCAGGTTGATCGATTTGCAGATGCGGCCGTCAACCAGTTCGAAGATGTGGTCCGCGCGCAACGCCACTTCACGGTCGTGGGTGACCATGACCAGGGTGATGCCGCTTTCGCGGTTCAACTCGGCCATGATATCCAGCACGGCGTGGCCGCTTTCGCGGTCGAGGTTTCCGGTGGGTTCATCGGCGAAAATCAACTTGGGGCGTGTGACCAGGGCGCGCGCGATCGCGACCCGCTGTTGCTGGCCGCCGGATAATTCAAAGACAGCCTTGTCGCTCAAAGAGGCCACACCGATGCGTTCCATGATGCGCAGAGCCTCCTTGCGTGTTTTTGAAGCGGGTTTTCCGGCCGCGATCCAGGAGGGCAGCAGCACGTTTTCCAGCGCGGAAAATTCCGGCAACAGGTAGTGAAACTGGAAAATAAAGCCGATGTTGCGGTTGCGGAACGCGGCCAGTTCGTTGACGTTCTGGGTCTGAATGATTTGTCCGTCGATTTCGATCCGGCCGGCGGTCGGTGGATCCAACAGCCCGAGGCAGTTCAGCAATGTGCTTTTTCCGGATCCTGAGGGGCCGATGAGGGCGGTGAAACTGCCCCTGGCGATCTTGATGGATATATCGTGAAGCACCGGCGTGTTGACGCGCCCGAAATAGGTCTTGCACAGTCCCCGGGTCTGCAATACGGCATCAACCATTGCGGATGACCTCGATGGGCGACAGTTTTGCCGCCCGCCGCGCGGGGATGGTGGAGGCCACAACCGCGGCGATCATGGCCAGGATGAACGGGGTCAACAGCGTGCGGGCGCTGATTTCCAGGCCGAAAGGGGATTGGGTGCCGGCAATAAAGCCGTAGCCCATGAGCAGNNATGACAAAGATGCGAGAGGCGCTGCGATCGGTGGTGCCCATGGCCTTCAGGATCCCCAATTGGCGTTGTTTCTGTACTGCGGCGATACCCAGCACGCTGGCGATCGCCAGGGATATGCTGATGATGACAAAGAATTGGATGGTAACGGAAGAGGTGGTCTGAGAACGCAGCGCGGTCAGCAGGTCGCGGTTTTTTTCCTGCCAGGATTCCAGTTTCACGCGTTTGTATTGGCGGCCGAAATCCCGGGAAACCGCCTGGGCGGAAAACACGTCGCGTACCTGGGCTTCAACTGCGGATATTCCCTTGATGGCAAAAAAACTGCGGACCAGGTCGATCGAAGCCACGAGCAACTCGTTCCCGGCGGCCGCCCCCAGGTCAAAGATTCCGCCGACACGCAATACCATCTCGTCTCCCTGATCATTGCGCAGATAGAATTTGTCACCCGGGACCAGTGTCAACCGTTCCGCGAGACGTTGCCCCAACAGGACGGAATCAGATCCGAGATCCGCTTTTCCCGAAACCGTTTTTTCACGGATACGGTAAATATCCAGGCCTTCAGGTGAGGTCAGGCCCTTGACGGCCACTGCGACCACCGTGTTGCCACGGACGATGAACCCCTGGCCGTTGGCCGCCGGTGCCGCGCGCAACACCCGCTTGTCATGGGTCAAGTCCTCGACGTATTGCTGCCAGGAATGAATCTCGGTGTTTTCTTCAACCAGGAAGCGTCCGCGGTCGCTGAAGGGATCGGAGGTGGAATTGCCCGGTTTGCGGTCCGCGGGCAGTACCAGAAGGTGTGGCGAAGAACCCACCGTGTTGGCAATCAGGCTGGTCTGCAGGCCGCTGATCAGTGAGGAGAGAAAAAACTGCACGGCCACGCCCACTGCGATTCCCAGGATGATCAGGAATGTCTGGCCGCGCCCGCGCACGAGGAATCGCAGCGCGATCATCCATTCATAGCGATTCTTGCTGTTTTTCATTCGGGCAGTACGACGCGGGTTCCTTCCGGCAGGTTAGTCACGTGAACCCATTTCTCGCCGATCGGTACTACCGATACCGACGTGCGTTGATTTCGTCTGCCGTCCCGCACCAGTACAAAATTCCCCTCGTCGCTGCGGATCAGGAAGCGGGTGGGAAGCGCCAGCACGTCGGCGTTGACGTTCTTGCGTTTTTTTCCCGTGATTTCTACAATTCCGGTCATGCCGTGCTTGATAAAGCCGCGATTCCCGGTGATCTCGATTTTCAGGCCGCAGGTGCCCTTGGCAAAATCGATCACCCCGCAGATCATGCTGACCCTGGCCGCGATTTTCTCGGCGGGGAAGGGGTCGAGCGTGACCGTGCATGGAAGCCCGACTTCGAGAAACGGCAATTCCTTTTGATCCACGCCCGCCTCGAGGATCCAGGGCTTGTCCTCCAGAATCGTCACGGCGCTTTCCCCCAATGCCAGAGACTCACCCCGGCGGGCGTCCAGTTTGACCACGATGCCGTTGTATGGAGCCACCAGGCGCTTGTCGGTGACGGCACGGCGCGCCAGTTTCACCCGTGCGTCCAGGGCATTCAACTGCTGGATTAATTCCGCCGCCTGGCCGCTGCGGGCATACGCGTCCACCTGGAGTTTGATTTGATTGTAACGGGCCTGCGCCTCTTTTTTCCGCGTGTCCGCCTTTTCCCAATCCACCCTGGATACCCCGCCGGCGCGGTAGAGCCGCGTCAGGCGCGCCTCGTGATTCACGGCTTCCGCAAGCGCGGCCGCGGCGTTGTTCAGCTGCTCCTGCAGGCGCGGGTACTCTTCCTCTCTGGCGTTGACCATCCGCAGTTTCGCGTTTTCATAGTTGCTCAGTTCGATCGCCAGGTTCTGCTTTTCCTTGAAATCGTCGATCTGCACCAGCAGGTCACCCTGTTTGATCTTCTGGCCCTCGACGACCGGGACGAGGGTAATGTCTCCCGCTGCCTTGGCGGTCATGACATAGGGTTCGGGAAATTGCACGGTACATGTGGCGGGAACGCGGTATTCGATGTCCCGCCGTTCCAGGGTCCAGCCTTCGTCCTGCGGGTTTCCGCTGAAAAGAACAATGAGGACCGCCAGCAGTGCGATTCCGGCCAGAACCGGGATGATTTTCTTTTTCATGATGCGTATCCCCTCGGAATGGGACGCCATTATAGCGGGTTTGGATTGCGGAGTAAACGGGTTGGGTTCGGGCGCAGGTGGAGCCCGCAGGGCTATTTCAGAAAGTGAAACGGGATGACCCTTATCAGGGGGAAAAGCAAATCATATCTATGGTTTCGGGCGAAATGCTTTACTCGATGAAAGGGATCATATAAGATGGGTTTCACATCAAGGAAGGAGGTCGCATGCCAATGAAAAAAAAGACGATTCTGGACCTGTACAAAATGAAACGAAAAGGTGAAAGGGTGGTATGGGTGACGGCTTACGACTATTGCTTTGCTTCTTATGCGGAAAAAGCCGGCATGGACATGATCCTGGTGGGAGATTCGATGGGCATGATCGTGTATGGTTACCCGGGAACGGTTCCGGTTACCATGGACATGAGCATCAACCATTGCCAGGCGGTCAGAAGGGGAGCCCCCAATACCTATATCATCGGCGATATGCCGTTCGGTTCCTATCACGAAAGCGCGGCCGATGCCGTCAGAAACGCGGTCCGGTTCATGAAGGAAGGGGACGTGGACGCCATCAAGCTGGAAGGAGGCGTCGGGGTCGCCGACAAAGTCAGGGCGATCTCCCAGGCCGGGATCGTGGTGTTCGGTCATGTCGGTTTGACGCCGCAGAGCTCCGCGGCCATGGGCGGATTCAAGGCCCAGGGAAGAACCATTGAAAGCGCGAGAGCGGTCATCGAGGATGCCATCGCCGTTTACAAGGCGGGGGCCCGTTTTGTGTTGCTCGAAGGCGTGCCCGAAGAGGTATGCGCCTTTGTGCACAGGATCCTGCCTGTGCCGGTTTATGGCATCGGCGCGGGCGCGGATACGGACGGCCAGGTTCTGGTCATGGGAGACGCCCTGGGGATGTTTGAAACATTCACCCCCAAATTCACCAAGAAATACGCCGAGATCGCCAATGTGGCGACGGAGGGTTTCGCCGAATTCGTCCGGGAAGTCCGGGAAGGCACATTCCCCGGGCCTGAACACAAGTACAAGATCAAAGACGAAGCCGAGGATTTTGAACAATTGTTTGCCGTCCTGGAAAAAGAGTACGGGAAAATCGATTAAAGGAGAAAACCACCATGATGAAATATGCCGCGCGCATGAAGAGTATGGAAAAGTCCGCCGCGATTATCCGCAACCTGTTCGGTGCCATGAACGACCCGGAAATGATCTCTTTCGGCGGCGGGGCACCGGCGAAAGAGTCGCTGCCGGTGGATATCGTACGTGAAATCGCCATGGATGTGCTGCGCCGGGATACCCGGGGAGTTGAAGCGCTGGCTTATGGATCCGTCATGGGCGTCAGTGACCTGAGGGAAGTCGTGGTCACCCACCTGCTTGCGCCCAAAGGCGTTGCCGCCTCGGCGGAAAACATCATGATTCTCTCCGGAGGGCTGGAGGCCATGAACCTCATGTGCCAGGTGTTCATCGAACCCGGCGATGTGATCCTGGTGGAATCCCCAACCTTTGTGCACAGCGTGGAGATCTTTGACATGTTCCAGGCCCGGTGCATCGCGGTTGACATGGACGATGACGGCATGATCCCGGAAGACCTGGAGGCAAAGATCCTCAAACACAACCCCAAAATGGTCTACGTGATTCCCACTTTCCAGAACCCCACGGGAAGAACGCTTTCGCTGGAGAGGCGGAAGCGGATCGCCCGCCTGGGAAGCCGGTACGAGGTCGTCATTCTGGAAGACGATCCCTACCGCGATATCCGCTACAGCGGCAAGGATCTGCCGCCCATCAAGGCTTTTGATGAGAGTGAACACACGGTCCTGGCCAACAGCTTTTCCAAGATCTTTTCCCCGGGGAGCCGCCTGGGATACATCCTGGCTTCAAGTGAAATCATCACCAGGCTGTTTGACGCCAAGTCCGCCACCAACTCGCACACGCCGATTCTGCCGCAGATATTGTGCGCCGAGTTTTTCAAGCGCGGATATTATCCGGCGCATCACAAGGCCCTGTGTGATATCCACCGTGAAAGGCGCGACGCCATGATCGAGTCGATCGACCGGTATTTCCCCCCGGGTACGAAGCGGACCTTTCCCGACGGGGGCCTTTTCACCTGGGTGGAACTCCCCGGCGGCATCAACACAACCGAATTGCTCAAAGAAGCCACATCCAATCCCGAAGTAAAGGTGGCTTACGTTGCCGGTGAAGGTTTCTTTACCGAAGGCAACGGCATGGGAAGCAATGCCATGCGCATGAGCTTCAGCGCGGTGCCCCCGGAAAAAATCCGCGATGGCGTGGAACGGTTGGGAAAACTGATCCAATCAAAACTTCAATAAAAAAACTCTGCAATAGCTTGTGTGGGTTGGAGGTTATTTCAGGATAGAAATTGAAAGTAACTGGAAGGAAAGCCGGCAGGTTTACCTGCCGGCCTATAGCTTACTTTGGTTTTGGAGATAGNNTTTCCAACAGGTTTAGGTAATTCTTGAAACGTTTCTCTCCTTCAGCGGTGATTTTGCAGATTGTCCGGGGTCTTTTTTTATAAAACGTTTTTGTGATCCGGACCAGGCCCGCTTCTTCAAGGCGGGACAGATGGGTGCTGAGATTTCCCTCTGTGGCTCCCGTCTGATCTCTCAGGAAGGTAAAATCAGCTTCATCCGCTACNNGGGCAGAAAGGCGGTTCCAATGGAAAACAGCCACCAGACGAGCGCTGCTGCGAAAAGTGTCTTCCACTCGTAGACACAGGCCAGAATAAAGAGAAATGTCCCCGCCAGCATTCCGGTTACCGGCCCGATTGCGGAAAAGTCATAGATTCCCAACAGGGGGAAAGCAAAGGTTGCCAGGAAAAAAGAGATCCCAAAACCCATCCCCAGATAAGCGCCGATACGGTCAAACAATGTGACCACCCGGGAACGTCCTTTTTCACTCCTGGCGAAAAAGACGGTTACAATTGAACCGGTCAGCATCACGCTGAACCATAACGCCCAAATCCACCCGAGCCGCTCCCATTGACTGAGCAGATAGGTGCA
>DBFQ01000018.1 GCA_002294665.1 Candidatus Aminicenantes bacterium UBA876 | reverse complement strand
GGCCGCTTATGACCTGGTTCTCAAGCGCGAGGAGCCTGTGGCCGGAATCCTGTTGCGTTATGACGAAGAGCGGGCACTCCCAAAAAGGGTGGGCCTCGAGCCGCCCGCTGAAGGAAAAGGCGGCCCCGTGGGTGTGGGGTTCATCGGTTGCGGCTCCTTCGCGCGCAATATTCTTCTGCCTGCCGTAAAGGGTAAGGCTCGGATGGTGGGAGTCGCAGCGGCAACCGGTACGTCCTCCCGCTATGCGGGAAAAAAATTCGGTTTCCTCTATGCGGGGGATACGGACCAGGTGCTGGCCGACCCGGAAGTCAACGCTGTGTTCATCGCCACGCGGCATAACCTGCACGCGCCATTGGTTCTCCGAGCCCTGGCCGCGGGTAAGCATGTGTTCGTGGAGAAGCCGTTGGCCATGAGCAGGGCCGAACTCGAAGAGATTGCTGCGGCATTAGGTGACAGGTATCAGGTGACAGGTGACAGGGAAGATTCCGATCAGGTTGAGGTTGAGGGAGGAAGCTCTGAGGTTGAGGTTAAGGTTGAGGTTGAGGAAAAGCCATCAAAAACTCAAAATTCAAAATTCGAAATTGAAAACTCGGATGATCAATTCAACATTCAACATTCAACATTCAAAATTCCAAAATCGGCAAAGCCGATTTTGACTATCGGTTTTAACAGGCGCTTTGCTCCCCTTACCAGTCAACTCATGGATTTTATGCCAAAGGAACTACCTCGTGCTGTTCAGATCCGTGTGAACGCAGGAAAAGTTCCCCCGGACCACTGGATCCACGACGCGGCCCAGGGCGGCGGACGCATAATCGGTGAAGTCTGCCACTTTATCGACCTGGCGGCTTTCCTGGGAGGCGGATTGATCAAAAACGTTCACGCTTTCCCGCTGGCCGATCCGAACCATTTGAACGATTCGCTGGTGATCAACCTGGAGTTGGACAATGGATCCGTGGCGGCGATTACCTACGTGTCCAATGGCGCCCCGGACCTGCCCAAGGAGCGGGTGGAGGTCCACTGCGGTGGTTTTTCCGCGGTGCTGGACGATTTCCGGGAGCTCAAGGTGCTGGGTAAAAAGAAACTGCGTCTCAGGCTGCGTCGACAGGACAAGGGGCACAGAACCGAAGTCGGCCGTTTTCTGGAGGCCGTTGAAAAAGGTGGGGCATGGCCGATTCCCTGGCAGAGCCTGTACAACTCCACCCTGGCTACCTTTTCGGTCATAGACAGTATTCGGGAAAGCAGGGCGGTTGAAGTACAAGGTTAAGGTTAAGGTTGAGGTTGAGGGAGCGCACGAGCGTCAAGGCTAAGGTTGAGGTTGAGGGAGCACCTCAGGTTGAGGTTAAGGTTTAGGTTGGGAAGAAAAAAGCAGGTTGAGGGAACACCCAAGGTTGAGGTTAAGGAGTAAAGCAGGTTGAGATGGGGAAGTATAATTCTTTTGAGGATATGGATGTGTGGAAACTGGCCATGGAGCTGGCGGAGAAGATATTCCGATTAACCGAAAACCTTCCGCGAAAGGAGGATTACGGCCTGACTTCCCAGATTCGGCGTTCTTCCCTTTCCGTCTCAGGAAACATCGCAGAAGGGTATGGGCGTGAACACACCCGCAACAAACTGAACTTCTATTTCAACGCGCGCGGGTCATTGGCGGAAACCAAAAGCCATCTGTTGTATGCGCAAAGGGTGGCATATTTCGAAAATGAAGATGCCGATGAACTCCTGAAATTGATTTCCGACATCTGGCGCGAACTCAATAAACTGATCAAGTCCCTCAAAAGCAGACTGCCCATAAACAGAAGCAATAAAAATGAAGAGATCAATTAGAATCCCAGGATCGTTACTTGCTTTTACCTTAACCTTAACCTTAACCTCAGCCTTTTTTTCCTCCTCAGCCTTAACCTAAGTATTCTGATGCCAAGAACAAACGTTTCGATCACGGAAGCCCTGGATGCATTGCGCCAATATGTCGAACGTGAGGGTTTCTCCGGCTGGGATCCTTACGACGCCCTGTATTCGCGAATTCCTTTCCAGAAAATGGGGAAGTGGCCGGCCGTGCTGGTCACACAGGCTCTGAAGCGCCTGCCCGTCAATTTGCGGCCCCTTCTTGGGATCAGCAAAGGCATCAATCCCAAGGCCATGGGATTGTTCCTGCATGCTTATTCAATGATGCACCGTTTTGAGTCGAAACCGCAAACCCGGGAAACAATGGATTTCCTTTTCGATTGGCTGGAGCGAAACGCATCGTCCGCTTTCGGCGGAGCCGGCTGGGGATACAATTTCGCCTGGGCCAATCCCGGCAAGACCGTTCCCGCCTTCACGCCATCGGCGGTGGTGACCGGTTTTGTTTGCAGAGGAATCGCTGCTTACCATGAACAAACCGGAAATCCCAAAGCGGCTGACCTGATGATCCTGGCGGCCCGGTTCATTCATGAAAGTCTGGATCATACCGAGTTTCCTCAGGGTATATGTATCAGTTATACACCGATTTCAAAGGATTGTTGCTACAACGCTTCATTGCTGGCGGCGGAAGTCCTGGCCCTCGCGGACCGGGCCGCCGGGGAAGACCGCTACCGGGAGCTGGTGCGCAGGGCTGTGGACTTTGTGGTTTCGCGCCAGAAAGTGGACGGGCGCTGGAGCTACAGCCTGGAACCGGATTCGGACCGGGAACGCGCCCAGGTGGACTTTCACCAGGGGTATGTGGTGGAGTCTATATTCCGCCTTGGGGAGATCACTGGCATTCGTAACGCAAATTGGACGAATGCGGTTGAACGTGGAGTTCGATTCTATAGAGAAAACCAGTTCACTCCGGAGGGGCGTTCCCTGTGGCGGCTGCCGAAGCAATGGCCCGTGGACATCCACCACCAGGCCCAGGGCATTATCACCTTCGCCCGATTGGGAGAACTGGACCCGGAGTACCATGCTTTTGCCCAACACATCGCCCTGTGGACCCTGGAGTACATGCGTTCACGAAGGGGGTATTTTCATTACCGCAAATACAGAGTGGGGGGTAATTCCATCCCCTTCATGCGCTGGGGGCAGGCATGGATGTTACTGGCGCTGAGT
The DNA here is from genome assembly GCA_002294665.1 of Candidatus Aminicenantes bacterium UBA876. GTDB lineage: Bacteria > Acidobacteriota > Aminicenantia > UBA2199 > UBA2199 > UBA876. The sequence goes on along the minus strand of DBFQ01000018.1, from coordinate 8,258 downwards.
TTACTGAACCTGAATGATCAATCCTGATTTTCCAAAAAAAGCAGCCTTATTTACCAACGATGTGGAGTGTTTCTCCATATGGTACAACCAACTGCGTATGGAAACAGGTCGCTTGGTCGCTGAGGATGGACTTGCCATATTGCTGGATTTGTATGATCAGCTTGATATCAAGACGACCTTCTTTTTTACAGGCCATTATGCGAGAAGCTTTCCTGATAGTGTAAAAAAAGTTGCTCAAGCCGGGCATGAGATTGCCTCCCATGGAGATTCGCATGAGGTATCCCAGGGCTTGGATCTGCTTTTACTGGAAGAACAAATTCGTGCTCTGAATTGTTCAAAGGAAACCTTAGAGCAGATTATCGGCCAACGGGTCATTTCCTTCCGNNCAGAGTGTGGATTCATGATTGATAGTTCCGTTCCCTCGCAGCGTTTTGACTGGTTTTTATCCTTCGGCAGCCGCAGGAAACTGGGGTGGATACGCGCCCCACGCCTGCCGTATCGAACCCGGCCGGACAATCTCTTCCGAAAAGGGGAGGGGCCAATCGTGGAAGTCCCGCTAACGGCAACATTTTTTCCTTACGTGGGTACTACTCTTCGGATCTTTCCTTTCCTCACGCGGATTCAGAGGCGCTTTGTGTATTGGGAAGCCGTGAAACGGGGCAAACCCGTTGTGTTCGATATCCATCCCAATGAGTTCATCGAAGAAGGATCCGGGAAGCGGGAGATTGCCCGCCGGAGCAGGAGTTTCCTACAGTTTATACTGGCGGATCGGTTGAGAGCCCGCTTAAAAATCAGGAACCTGGGAAGGCCAGCTATTCCTCTGTACAGAAATGAAATGCTCTTCTACAAAGATAAAGGGTTCCGGTTCATGCGATTGGACGAGTATTGTCGTAATGCGGGGCTGGTTAAATGAGAATCTTCATTATCACAATGGAGGATCCGGTATACACTCTGCCTTTCATAAAGGAAATCATTGATAGAAAGCGCGAGAAGATAGTGGGAGTTGCCTTGGCGAGCGGTGGTAGATTGAAAGTCGGGAAGAAGCGTTCCAGAATTACATATATCCTTACACTGTTGTTGATAATGGGTGTTCGACCCTTTTTACGCTATTCACGGATTACTGCCGGGTATAAATTCAAGTCATTATTGTCACGGTGGCTGCCCTTTTTGCCCAATCCTTCCATCCTGGTCTATGCTGGAAACAAGGGAATACCGATTTTTAAAATCCAAAGTCCAAATGACCGGAAATTTCTCGATGAGCTCAAGCGGATTCAACCGGATGTGATTGTTCATCAGAGCCAGAATATTCTGAAGAAAAGGTTGCTATCCATTCCGTCCATCGGCGTGATAAATCGCCACAACGCCTTGTTGCCCAGGAACCGCGGGCGGCTGACCCCGTTCTGGGTACTATATCGGAGTGAACAAGAGACCGGAGTCTCAATTCACTTTGTCGAACCAACTCTGGATTCCGGCCCGATTATCGTTCAAAAGAGATTCCCGGTGGTTTCGGGTGAAATCTTTGCTTCACTGGTGGAAAAAAACTATTTCGCGGCAAAAGAAGCTATTCTTGAAGCCTTGGATAAACTGGAAACGGGGGAATATGATCTAATTCCGAATGAAAATGAAAAAGCCACTTACAATGAAGCGCCGCGTTTCAAAGATGCATGGCGATACCGCATGAACAGGATATGGAAGAGGCGCAATACATGAAAATCGCCGTTCATATGGCTCATCCGGCCCATTTGCATTTATTTCTGGGAGTTGTCCTGGAATTGCAGCGAAAGGGACACCGGGTCGTGGTGACATATAATGACAAGGACGTCCTTTCAGCATTGATCGAGGAATCGGAACTGGCTGCTATCGCCATAAAAATAAAAGCGTTGGGCGATATAAGGGGAAAAGCATCACTGGCTCGTCAGTTTGCGCAGAAATTGACCGGTTTTTTGAAGGCAATGAGGCGGATTGAGCCGGATCTGATCCTGGGAACTCCGGTCATAATATCTCTGGCTGGTCGTTACCTGGGAATCCAAAGCCTGATCGTGAATGAGGATGACTTCGATGTGATCCGGCAAAGCGCCAGATTGGGGTATCCTTTTGCCACAAACATTCTATGCCCTCATGGAATCCGAACCATGAAATGGACAAGGAAAAGTGTTCAATATCCTGGGTACCATGAACTGGCTTATCTGCATCCCAAGCGGTTCACTCCGGACCCGGATCGGTTGAGATCTGAGATCGAACCGACTGAACCTTTCTTTTTGCTGCGGTTTTCCGCCCTGGCGGCACACCACGACGCGGGGAAACGGGGCATCAATTGGGACATGGCCCGGGAAATCATTGACCGCCTTCAACCCAACGGCCGGGTAATGATTTCCTCCGAGCGGGAGCTGGAGCCGGAATTCGAGCCCTATCGCTTTCCCCTTCACCCCCGCGATATGCACCACGCCATGGCCTATGCGCGGATGGTGGTGGCCGATTCGCAGACCATGACCGCCGAGGCCGCGGTCCTGGGAACCCCGGTGTTGCGTTTCAATGACTTTGTGGGCAAGCTCTCCTACCTGGAGGAGCTGGAGCATACTTACGGATTAACGAAAGGCATCCCGACGACTGAACCTGATCGTTTGCTGAGTACAATTGAAGAGTGGTTGAATCAAAAGGACTTGCGGTCAAAGTGGAAGGTGAAGAGGGAGAGGATGCTGCGGGACAAGATCGATGTGACCGCGTTTTTTGTGTGGTTTATCGAGAATTATCCAGGGAGTGTCGCAGAAGTGAAGGCGGAAAGTTTTGATTGGGGAAAATTTAAGTAATAATTTTGAATTATGAATTTTGAATTTTGAATGAGGGGGAAAGGGGANNATTTTGAATTGAAAACAAAAAACGGTAACGTAATTTTGAATGAATAATTTTGAATTTTGAATAAAAATCCCGGGGAGTGAATTCATTTCTTTCGAATAACTTCGGATTTCTGGCGGGTGGTTTTAACGATGCTGGTTAAAATCTTGATGATCTCTTCAAGTTCATTTTGAATCAATGATGTATCTTGATAACCAACCAGGAATTCAGACTCAATGAGCAATAAGAGCCAGTATCGGGTTTCACGAGCTTCCTTGGAGGCGATGCCGATCTTGTTGACAAAATCCTTGCGGCTGACAGCTGCCTGGGCTTCCTCGATATTGGCCCCGATCGATGTTCCGGAACGAAGAATCTGCCTTGAGAGCACATATTCCCGCTTCTGGACAAGAAAGCGGTACAAATCGATGATCTTGAGCGCGAAAGAAAAACTCTTTTTTCTTACAATGTTCTCTCGTTTCATATTCATTATAAATTACTCCAAGAGTACCCGATGAGAAAGCATTCCCTGTCAGGAATAGTATTTTTATTACATGGAGTTGATAGCAAGAAGAAGACCAAAAGGAAGATATTAAGATATACTGATCCAGTTGTTGAGAAGATATATGAATAGGGGTTGGTAACGTTTGTTTCAATTCAATATTCATCATTCAAAATTCAAAATTACTCTCCTCCATGTCAGAATTTGTTTAGCGTGAGCAAATGGTGAAAACAGCAAAGGTAGTTTTGGTAGCGGGCGCCAGGCCCAACTTCGTCAAGATCGCCCCGTTGATGCGGGAGATGCGGAAATCGCCGGGTTTGAAACCGATATTGGTTCATACGGGTCAGCATTACGATGATGCTCTGTCACGGAAGTTTTTTCAGGACCTGGAGATTCCCGAACCGGATGTCCACCTTGGCGTTGGTTCGGGAAGCCACGCGGAACAGACGGCGCGCATCCTGGAAGGTTTCGAAAAGGTGCTTCAGGATCAGGCCCCCCGCCTGGTCGTGGTGGTGGGGGATGTCAACTCCACCGTGGCTTGCGGCCTGGCGGCGGCCAAGCTGAAGATTCCCGTGGCCCACGTGGAAGCGGGTCTGCGTTCGCGGGACTGGTCTATGCCCGAAGAGGTCAATCGCGTGCTCACGGACCGTTTGTCCAGCCTGCTTTTCGTGTCTGAGCCGGCCGGTCTGGAAAACCTGAAAGCCGAAGGATTCACCAATGTCTATGCCTGGGATGACCCCGACCTGCCAAAACCTGGTTTCCCCAGTCCTCAGGAAAACGCCATGGTAGTGCATGTGGGCAATGTGATGATCGACTCCCTGGTTCATGCCATGCCGAAGATCCATGCATCTACTATCCGTACGGATAAGAACTTGATTAAGGTGAAGTTCGGTGTGGTCACGTTGCACCGGCCGGCCAACGTCGATGATCCAAAGCGCTTGGGGGAATTGGTTGACTGGCTTAATTGCCTTTCTGAGCGCCTGTCCCTTGTTTTTCCCCTGCACCCGCGTACCCGGGCTGCGCTGGAGCGGTTCCACCTGACCGATCGCTTCTCACCGGGAGTACGTGTCTCAGAACCCCTGGGGTACCTGGACTTTCTGGCCCTGGTACGGGAAGCCACGCTGGTGATTACGGACAGCGGCGGAATCCAGGAGGAAACCACCTGGCTGGGCGTGCCATGTGTGACATTACGAGATTCCACGGAACGGCCGATAACGGTGGAGCAGGGCACAAACCATTTGGCAGGCATGGATCTGGCTCATGCCGAGAAGTTGATCACGATCATTCTTGCGGGAAAGAAAAAATTAGGCAAGGTACCTGAATTCTGGGATGGTGAAAGTTCAAAACGAATCATTACGGTCATTTCATCGTGTATGCATGAGTGAGTCTTTAAAAGTATATACTGAGTATAATTTTTGAAAACGCATTCACTTGCCTGTTGCCTTACTCTTGAATAATGGATTTTCTCAGGTCTTGTCATCGAAAATCATGAATTTGAAGCATAAGATTGTTAAGGGCGGGTTTTACCTGGCCTTGACCAATATCCTGCAGCAGTTTACTGCCATTGCTGTCAACATCGTGTTGGCCCGCTTGCTCATGCCTTCTGATTTTGGATTGATCGCCATTTCAACAACCTATATCGGGTTCATATCCATGTTTACCAACCTGGGGTTCGGTTCAGCCATTATACATGACCAGAAATCATCTCAGGAGCAATTGTCTTCTCTTTACTGGATCAACTTTGTTTTTTCCCTTTTTACTTTCTTTATTGTGGTGGGCACCGCCTCATGGGCGGCTTCCTTTTACGATGAGCCCAGACTCACCATGGTGGTTTTGTGCCTGGCAGTCAATATTTTAATTACGCCGATTTTCTCAACACATGCAAAGATCCTGGAAAGGGACATCGAATTCAAAATACTCAGTCGCATATCCCTTACTGCAACTTTTGCGGGCGCTGTAACAGGAGTGGTTGCGGCATTTGCCGGTATAGGCGTGTATGCTCTTGTGCTGCATACATTGAGCGCAACGGTAATAAGGATGATTTTGATTCTCCTCATATCTGCCTGGAAGCCTTCCCGTGTTTTCCGGTTTTCAGCCATTAAGTCCATGGTGTGGTATTCGGTGAAGTTCAAGATATCCAGTTCCGTTTTGTATGTGGATCGCAATATCGATTACCTGGTGTTGGGCAAGGTTTTTTCATCCGTGATCCTTGGTTACTATGCCTTTGCCTACAATATCATGTACACGCCGGTAAAACGAATTTCCTACATTTTCAGCGGAGTGCTTTTTCCATCTTTTTCCGCCATTCGGGAGAATCGGATCAAATTGATTAACGCCTATTTCAGATCAATGCGCATGATCGCACTGATTACTTTCCCAACCATGGTGATTCTGTCTCTGAATGCACACTTGATCATTAATTTCGTTTTTGGTCACAAGTGGAATGACGCGTTGCCCATTGTCCAGATCCTTTGCTTTGCCGGGGCTGTCCAGTCCATCAGCCAGGTGGGGGGGGTGGTATTCGCCAGTATCGGCAAGCCGGAAGTTTCCACGTACGTAGGATTGGTACGCACGGCATTAACCGTCGCTGCAATACTTGTCGGAGCCATGCATGGCATTCTGACCGTGGCGTACCTGTTGGTTGTTGCCAAGGTTCTGTCTTTTGTTCTGGTCCTGGTCGTGATGAACCGCTTTGTCCGTTTTTCGTTCACTACCCTGATATCGGAGTTGTCCGGTCCATTGATGACAGCCGTGGGATTGATTGCAGTGGAGGCCCTGGTCCGATCAATCCCTCTACACATAAGCTTATTCTCAAAACTGAACATGATGGTGGTGCTGTCAGTTTTGATGACCTGGGGTTTTCACAAGCAATTGATTCTTGAGACCTTCGCGATTCTTCGGTCGCGAAAATAATTACTCTCATATGCAAAAATACACTGGAGTTGTTTGCCGGAAATTCCCGAAAAACGGCTTAAAATTGCTATTATGACCATCCATAATCCGGGGCAGAAAAAGAAGTCATCATGAATCATCGTTACGTTGAGCGTGGCCGGTATTATGTCTGGCTTCTTACAGGCGACTTCCTGTTGTTGTTGGGGTCATTTATCGGCGCCTACGCCCTGCGGCGGGGACATTTGTGGATCGAGCCGGAGTTTCAACTCCTGGTGCCCTGGATCCTGGGTTTCTGGCTGGTATTCACCCTGCTGTCGGGCAAGTTCATGCGCCTGGAGAACCCGGAATTCGTGTCGCGGGTGCGCCCCTTCCTGCAGGTGGGGGTGGCCCTGACCGGGGCCGTATCGTTGCTGCTTTACCTCAAGGGCTGGTACCATGTTTCCCGCTTCATCACCTACGGTACCCTGGGAACATTCCTGGGAATGGAAATCCTTGCCCTGACTGCCCATCACTACCTGCTCCGGCGCAGAAGCGGGGAAACGCGCGCGCCGGTAACGGGAATCCTGTTCCTGATGGATATCTGCCTGCTGTTCCTGTCGTTGGCGCTGGTTTACAACTACCACCGCGGCACCCTGGCGTTGGGGGAAGATTTCCCCCTGCTGCTGCTGGGCCTGAGCCTGGCCTGGCTGGCTTCGGCGCTCATGAGTCACCGCTTCCGCCTGCGCCGCGATCGCGGTCTGATTCCCACACTGACACCGTTCTGGAAAGGGCAGGGGCTGATGCTGGTGATGGTGGTTTCGATCATTTTCATCACCGGCCAGGAGCATTTCTCTCGAACCATAGTGTTGGGGACCATCCTGACATTTTTTGTGTTGGAGAACCTGGGCGTGGCTTTGCTTCGTGCCCTGCGCTTGGGCGCGGCCGCGGATGATACGGCCACGGGGGTAACGGACGCTCCGGTTCCGGGTGTCATCGCGATTACCGAGGCGGCGCGACCGGCAAGTATTGAAGGCCCTTACAGTTTGCCGGAATCGGAACTGCAGTCCGTTTTCCTGCGCGGGCAATTGGCTTCCGTTTACCTGGCCGGGCGACCGGAACTCATGGCATTCCTGGACGACAACCTGGACCTTGGGGCCGTGGACGTGACCCGTGCCGCGGTTTTGGAAACGCCGGCAGCAGGTCCCCTGCAACGACTGCCGGAGAACGGCCTGGAGTTTATCATGAACCTCCACCGGGTCAATGATTTCAGACGCGTTAATTTCGCTTTCCTCCAGGCCCACCGGGTCTTGAAACCGGGGGGGATCCTGGTGGTGAATTTTGAATCGCTGACATTGCGGCGTGAACGCTTCATCAGGCGCTATTCGCTTCCGCTGGCGAGACTCTTCTGGATTGCGGATTTTCTATACCGACGCCTGATGCCCAGGCTGCCGGTTGTGAAAAAAATCTATTTTGCCATATCCAGGGGGCGCAATCGCGTACTTTCGTTTACCGAATGCCTTGGGCGCCTGTTCTATTGCGGTTTCAACGTGATCTCCTGGAAAGTAATCGATGGCCGCATCTATTTCATCTTGCACAAAAACGGGCCGCCGCAGTCGCATCGCACGCCGTCCTATGGGCCGGTGTTCCGCCAGCGCAGGTTGGGGAAAAACGGCGAAATCCTTGGCATTTACAAGCTACGCACTATGCATCCATATTCTGAATACCTGCAATCCTATGTCCACCGTCACCACCAGTTGGAAGAGGGGGGGAAAATCCGGGCTGATTTCCGCGTGACGCCCTGGGGCCGGTTCATGCGCCGCTGGTTGCTCGATGAGTTGCCCATGTTGTGGAACTGGCTGCGCAGGGACCTGAAACTGGTGGGGGTGCGGCCGTTGACCGAAGCGTTTTTTGCCACTTATCCGCAGGATTTGCAGGAGCTGCGCCTGCGTTTCAAGCCGGGATTGATCCCGCCTTATTATGCGGATATGCCGTCAACCATCCAGGAAGTGTGGGAGTCGGAACGCAAGTACCTGGAGCAGTATGCGAAAAAACCCGT